>JANXXP010000304.1 GCA_025350595.1 Bacteroidota bacterium | reverse complement strand
CCTGCGTATAAGGGACTTACACCCTCTGGACTTTCAGTAGAATCTTTGCAATTCTATGAATTTGTCTATATTCACCATTCAAGGCGCACACGTGAGACTTCATGTTTGGCACTACATGCCACATGAAGTCCTCTTTATTATAGCCAGTGCGCTTTTATTCAGGTATTTCGAAAGATTTGAAATTAAAGTATCTTGATTAAAAGCAAAATTCAATTTTTGGTCCAATATTGAATACCCTGACTTTTAATTTGTCACTAAAATCAAATTGATGAGGTGAACCACCTGGAATTGATCGGGGATATACATTATATGAGTAACTAACCATTTGATATTGAATATCAATTCCGATATTAAATCTATTCGAAATTTTATATGAAGCAGACAAACATGAACCCCAAATAAAACTTCCGATGTCAGGTTGAGGTCCGTCATGGGCAAAGATAATCGGGGGATTTACAGTAGTATAAAGTAGTATGAATTTGTAATATGGATATTGAGATATGGCATAACCTCCAAAAATGTTTAAGCTCAACTCAATTTTTTTGATTAAGTAGATGTATCCAATACCCGGAGCAAAGTAAAAGTATCTGTAATTCTCTTCTTCAGCTTTAATTTCTTGATTTGAGTTATTCAAGGTCAGATAATCAGACATTTTTTGAGTAGATACAGGATTTGAATAGGTTCCAAACAGAAGAATGATTTTTAGAGATGAATTGATTCTATAATTTGCTTCAAGATTAAATCCAAGACCAATATTAGCAAAACCACTTTTAGCTTTTGAAAATCCTTCAATCCATGAGCCAGTCAAAATTGCAGATTTTGTAGGGTCATGTTTGGCATAGGAGAAAATAGGAAATGAAGGGCCTGAAGTTAATGAGAGAGAAAATTTATTTTGCTTTTCTGTTTGACCTATGCAAATAGATTTAAAAGTCCCAATTAGGATCAGAATGACGAATAAGGAAACCTTTTTCATAATTGATTGATTTTTAAAAAAGTTAGCCGAAGGATCAAATCGCATCGGTCATAAGTCAATTAAATGAATATAAAAAGCTTACTAAATAATTTTATTTAGTTTATGTTTTTATTAGTTATAAAAAGTAACTGATCTTGTCGCTAGAGTCGTTGATCCATTTTTAGCAGTTAATAATAATGTAATAGATCCTCCAGATGTCATGTTAAAGGATGCTGTATATCCATTGGGAAAGTAACCATCAATATTCCCAGATGTCTTTTGCCATGTAACTGTAGTTGAGTTTGGACATGAAACCCTGATAAAAACACCACCAGTGGTAACATGATTGACTGTATTTAGATTTATATAATAAACTCCTCCATGATCATATGATCCTTCTAAACAAACATTTGTGGTGATATTTAAAGAAATTTGCTGTGTTCTTGGAGTACTAGAACATGTTGATGTCATTATTAGTTGCAGTACCGCTGTTCCGCTATGTGTGGGTGCAAGAGTAACATTATTCTGATATGGTGAGGAAGAAATATATATGTTCTGGTAACCAGAAGTGATTGACCAAGAATAATTTACTGTTGCATTATTAAGGACACTATAATTTACTGGGTTTGTTCCAACAATATTAGTAGAGCCTGAAATATAACCTACGTATGTCCAGAATTGACGTGTAATGTTGGCAGGATTATACTGGCCCGACAAATGATACCATGAACTGTCAATTTTATGTTCTACTAAAGGTCCATCATAATTATATTTGGAAATATATCTGATTTGTCCCCCAGGTATAGTTTCTTTTACAGCTGAATGATCACTCATATCAGGAAAAACGTAATAAACTAATTTAGCATCTGATTCAGAGTATACTTGTACATATCGGCCACTATTCTGCCAGACAGTGGAACTAAGAATTCCATGAGAATTTGGGCAGGTGTACGGAGCAGGGACGGTATTTGTCCATCCGGGTTTTGAACAAGGAGAGTCTTCGAAATAACTCATCATGAATCCGTGACAATTGTAATAAGCATTAATATCACATGCCGACAATTTTTTAGACCCATACAGAGCTTCACTTATTTTCCAATAACCATCACTCTGATCTGGCCAGCAGCTTCCTTGAGATAGAACAATACTGTTAAAAAGCAGTATGGCAGTCAAACTTAAAACGATCTTCAATTTTAAATTTTTCATAGTTGTAAATTTTAGAGCCATTAGTAAAAAATGATCTCAATGAATATAATATATTATTGACAGTTCATTAACAGGACTTATAAAGACTATTGCAACATTAAAATTAAGAATAATATTTTAGATATAAAGTATTTAATGAAAGAATATTTAAATAAATGTTGTCTCGCATTGGCTATAACGGGAGTCTGTGCAAAAATTAACTTTTAGAAAATAAATATAATGAACAAAACCGTTTACATTCGATTTAACGTGACAAAATATTACCATTCAACAAACTGCAATATTTCTACCCGGGGAAATAAATTGGTTAAAAACG
>JANXXP010000269.1 GCA_025350595.1 Bacteroidota bacterium | reverse complement strand
ACTCTATTGGCATGAAGTGCAGCAACGTGGGTATAAAGATGCTGCTCCGGTTCGCAAAACTCTGAAGTCAATCCTGGGTTGCGTAAAGAGATTCGATTTAGAGGGCATATATCCACAACCCAAACTGTATCATGGTTTTCTGGCGCCGGCTAAGAGTTATGATTTGCTCAATGATGAAAATAAATCAATTATAGATCACTATGAACTGACTGCCAGGTCAGGGAGCAAAGTAGCTCATACTATCTATACAGAATGTCGGGCTGGAATCCTTTTTTTATTGCATTTACAAAATGTAGGAGCACTATCAATTTCAGAGGTTTCAGAAAAACAAATTCTTGATTTTTTCTATGATGGAGAGAAAATCATCAGAGGTAAAGCGTATAAAGAAAAGCTTACTCCAATCCTGAAGGCCGCAATTGCATTATATGGTGAACCAATCACAAAGATATTATCATTAATACCTTCTGTGCCTAAGAGTTATCCGAACTATCCATATCTAACTCAATCAGAGTCAGAAAAGTTCAGGACTTGGCTTGAAGAAGAAAACTCTCAACTGACATTGTTGGACATGGCTATTGCAACTATTGCTTACTATACCGGTCTTCGTGGAACTGATATTTTATCTCTGACGCCAGAAAATATAGACTGGGAGAAAGAAACGATTCATTTGGTTCAATCTAAAACTGGTGTTGAACTGACTTTACCAATGAACGCAGTTGTTGGTAATGCAATCTGGGATTACCTCATTTATGAACGTCCCAAGTCAAAGGAAGGGATCATTCTTGTTAATGGGTTTAGACCATATAATAAAATCTCCAGCGCATGGGGCCATCTGAAAAATGTATTTAACGAAGCCGGTGTGCGTAAGGATGGTGGCAGAACAGGTGTTCGTATTTTCCGTCATCATTTGGCCACAGCGCTACTTGGAAACCAGGTTCCATCACCAGTTATTAGTTCCATATTGGGGCATACATCACCGGAGTCCATTAACCCCTATATGGATGCAGACCTTGAGCACTTGCGCGAATGCAGCCTTGGCATAGAAGATTATCCTTTAGCAAAGGAGGTGTTTGAATTATGAAAAGGCCGTTCCGTTCATGTTTGGTTAAACAATTTGAAGAATTTGTTTACAGCAAAAGAGCTTCCCAAAGATGGTGTCAGTCATACGAGGAGAACCTTCACTTCTTTGATAATTACTGTGCGGATCGGTTTCCAAATGCATCAGCTTTGACAGAGGAGATGCTTGAGTGGTGCAATGAACGCCCGACTGAAAATGGGAACTCATGCAAATACCGCATTACAGTGGTATCCAATTTTGTGAAATACGCACAGGATAAAGGATGGACAGAGACAGTAACTCCCAAGGTGCCTTCTCAGAAGCCATGTACATTTGTGCCTCATGCTTTTACAAAAGATGAGCTAATCCGCTTTTTTCAGGCGTGTGACAGACATGTTGTAGATGCTTTCAATTATCAGAATTCCATCAATAACAAATTAAACAAGTTAGAACTACCTGTATATTATCGTCTTTTGCTGAGTACAGGTATGCGAACCAATGAAGCCAGATGGCTTAAGCGGTCGGATGTTAATCTGACTGAAGGCGTAATCAATATTAACCAGTCTAAAGGTACTGACCAGCATCGTGTTGCATTACATGAGAGCATGTTGAGCCTCCTCGAAAGATATGATGAGAATATGGCTAAGGTCATGCCTGACCGTACTTGCTTTTTCCCAAACAAGAATGATTGTTTTCACCGTCCGGCCTGGGCTGAATACCACTTTCGTATTACATGGAAAGAAGTCAGTAAAGAACCTGCCCGTCTGTATGATTTAAGAAGCAATTATGCTGTTGTTAATGTGACAAGATGGAAAGGACTCGGTTTTGAACTTCACGATAAGCTTCTGTATCTCAGTCGGACAATGGGACACAGGCATATAAGGAGCACCTATGGATACTTTAATCTGTCTCCTGCACTTGCAGATAAGATCAAAAGCCTAACAGAAGAGTCGTTTAATAATCTACTTCCAAAATTACCTGATTATGAGCAAGAAGAACAATGAATACCAAGCAATAGAAATAGCACGATTTACGTTCGACTGGATTAATGTTTATATACCAACCTTAAGAACGAATAGCCCACATACGGTAAGAGCCTATAGGACAGCTGTAAACCTCTATATCAGTTACCTGGAAGATAAAGGGATAACCGATAAGACTTTTAGTGTGGAATTTTTCTCTGTGTCTTTTCTCGATGGCTGGCTTATATGGCTCAGGCAAGAAAGGAACTGTAGCAATAAGACCTGTAATAACAGACTGGCAGCTATTAAGTGCCTGCTGAAATATATAGGAACCAGAAATGCCACGTATAAAGTATTATATCTGGAAGCAGCTGCATCAGTCAAGCGGCTCAGGGAACCAAAGTCAAAGGTGCAAGGAATGACAAAGGATGCAGTAAAAGCAATACTTGCCATACCAAATCCATCAAGTAAGGTCGGTTTACGTGACATCGCTATTATGGCTTTTGAATATGGCACAGCTACTCGTATTGATGAAGTCTTATCATTAAAAATCAACAACTTAAAACTAAGTATGGATAAACCATATGCTACCGTCCTAGGGAAAGGAAGTAAAATAAGGACCGCTTTTCTGATGTCTGGATTAGTTGAGACCCTAAAGAAATACATAAAGGTGTTCCATGGAGCAAAGCCTAATCCGGAAGATTATCTGTTTTACTCTTCATGGCACGGGCAAAAGTCAAAACTGTCACAGGAAGCTATACGGAAACGCCTGAAAATCTATGCTTCTAAAGCTTTTGAGAGCTGCAGTGATGTTCCATTGACCCTTCATAGTCACCAATGGAGACATGCAAAAGCATGTCATTGGTTGGAAGACGGATTAAACATCGTAGAAATCAGTAAACTGTTGGGACATGAAAGCATAGAAACCACGATGGTCTATCAGAATATCACTACCGAACAGCAGATGAGGGCTCTGGCTACATTGGAAGATGAAGCAACCAGTGCAATACCAAAGAAATGGAAGATGGAAAAGAACAAAGGTCTGTCAGACCTATTTGGTTTTACAAGATCATAGGAGAATAATCACAAAATATTATCCCAACTTCTCAGGCACAGACCTTTGAAAATGTGCAATTTATAGTATAAGTTGGGATAATAAAAAAGTTGGGATAAGCCATGTTATTATCAAAAGGTACGGCTGGGTTGATGATGAATTTCAAGATTTGATTTTTCCTCGCGGAGAAGGTTTCCAGGAGCCTCAATGATTCT
>JANXXP010000259.1 GCA_025350595.1 Bacteroidota bacterium | reverse complement strand
AATTTCAGGAATCATCAAAGCTGATTTTGTTAGCGGTTTGAGAATTTCATTAATGATTATTTGTCAGAAAGTGTAAATGACAATCCAAAAGGCCGTAGGCCTTACATATCTTAACGTCGGGCCTAGCCCGACGAAAGACATACACCAACTTTTTAAGCCCCGTAGAGGGCGAAATAGATTTCTGGATTATTTGATAGTGAATACTCTGTAGCTTGTTTTTAGCGTTTTTCTAATAGGAGCAAATAACTCAGGAATGAAAATTGCTCCGGAAAAGCTACTCCGTAGCAATTATTGAACAAATTTTTTAAATTTCTGCTTTTAATATTAAAGCACAGGTTATAAGCTACTTAAAGACTGGTGTGTTGTGCTCAATATATCAATGATACAAAATCTGGAACCATAATCCCGGAACCTTGAACCTTGAACCCGAAACCCGGAGCCATTATTTCTTTTCCAGAACCCTGTCCAACTCCTTCTTTATGATCCCTGTCCAAATAGCATATCCTTTTTCAGTGAGATGTAGTTTATCATTCCTGAAATATTCTTCAATGGGTAATCCCTTATCATTGAGAAACGCGTAATCAGTTTTTATAAAGTATGTATTCTTTTGATCTTCACATATTTTCTGAATCTTACTATTGGCTGTTTGTATCTGTGGCCAAACTTTCCACCTCGAAGCAGTTGGTGTAACTGCAATCCAGAATACCGGTGTTACAGGATGCGTTGACCGGATGGTTTTAAGAACATTTCTGAAAAGAGCGGCTACTTCATCCGGACTTTTATCCTGCGGGGTAGCCATAATATCATTGGCAATGAATATTACTATAGCCCTGCACTTATGAGGATCAAAAATGCGTTTTGCATAAACAGCAAAATCGCTCAGTTTTGCTCCTCCATATCCGCGCTGAATAACAGGGTAGGGGGCCATATCTTTAGCAAGGGTGGTCCACAGCCGAATACTTGAGCTTCCTGCAAAAAAAATAGCATTATCCGGATATATCTCACTCTTATCGAGTTGCTCAAATTTCCGAATATCGTTATCCCAAGCCTTAACTTCAGGCAGGGTTTCATACTTTTTAACAGGTGAACAAGAAAGAATAAGAATTGAAAGGAGCAGGAATATATATCTGATCATTTTTTGAATTTTGTTTCAGTTTCAAAAGTACATTTTAAATGTTAAATTTTAATAAAAATTCCATTATGCAACAAACAAACATTTAACATAAGTGTAATATAATTTACTTTACAAAAAAAAAGTTACGTTTGTAATAATTAAACTTTACTACCAAACATACATTTATACCAAATGGCAAAAAACCGGTTATTTTTAACAAAGCCACTTCCTCAGTTATTCAGTGAATCGAAGGAAACAGATGGTTTAAAGAGGACACTTACATCTCTCAATCTAACCACTTTAGGAATAGGAGCCATCATCGGAGCTGGTATTTTTGTTCTGACTGGTCAGGCTGCAGCTCAGTATGCAGGCCCCGGCATAGTTTTATCATTTGTTATTTCAGGTATTGCCTGTGGATTTGCCGGCTTATGTTATGCCGAATTTGCATCAATGATCCCGATTGCAGGAAGCGCCTATACTTATTCTTATGCTACACTGGGGGAATTTCTGGCCTGGATTATCGGATGGGACCTTATCCTTGAATACCTTTTTGCTGCATCAACAGTAGCTGTAGGATGGTCGGGATATGTCGTGAGTTTTCTGAAAGACCTGCATATATTTATTCCACCTCAATACACAGGGGCAGTGGGGTCTGTGATGGTAAACGTTCCGGATATGGGATGGAAACCTTTAAATGATACTTTTGCTCACACTCTGGCGGCATCAGGCGTTAATGTTGATTCGCTTGCTCATGTTACCTGTGTCATTAATCTGCCTGCTATGTTTATTGTGGCTCTTCTTACAACACTTCTGGTAATTGGTATAAAGGAGTCCGCTAACTTTAATAATATTATGGTTATTACGAAAGTTTCTGTTATTATCTTATTTATCGCTATCGGAGTTATGTTTGTTAAAACAGCAAACTGGCATCCTTTTATTCCTGCTAATAAAGTTGAATCTACACCGATTGCTTTTTATGGTTCATTCTGGGCTTGGCTTAAAGCTTACAGTCATGAATTCGGAAAGTTTGGTATAAGCGGAGTTTTGAGAGGAGCCGGAGTGATTTTCTTTGCATACATAGGTTTTGATGCTGTCTCAACTGCGGCACAAGAGGCTAAAAACCCTCAGCGCGATATGCCGGTTGGAATTCTTGGTTCATTAGGGATCTCTACGATTCTGTATATTCTTGTTGCGATAGTGCTTACAGGAATTGTAAGCTATACAACTCTAAATGTAGCCGACCCTGTAGCTGTTGGCGTTGATGCGATGGGAAAAGGGATGTTCTGGCTCAGACCAATTGTAAAGATAGCTGCTATTGCAGGATTAAGTTCAGTTATCCTTGTTATGCTTCTTGGACAGCCAAGGATCTTCTATTCTATGTCTAAGGATGGTTTGTTACCTCCGATTTTTTCCAAGGTTCATCCTAAGTTTAAGACACCTTATGTAAGCACAATTATAACTGGTACAGTTGCAATGATTATCGCCGGGATCCTTCCGATAAGTATTCTGGGTGAATTGGTTTCAATAGGAACTCTTCTTGCCTTTATAATAGTTTGCATAAGCGTTTTGGTTTTAAGAAAATCAAAACCAAATATTGAGCGTCCATTTAAGACACCATGGGTACCTGTAGTGCCAATTCTTGGTGCTTCATTCTGTGTTTTAATGATGTTGTCCTTACCTGTTGATACCTGGTTAAGACTTATTATCTGGATGGCTATAGGGTTCGCAATCTATTTCTTCTATGGGATAAAACACAGTAAGCTGAGACAGAATACACCAGAGTAGCTTGCCCCCCATCCCTCCTAAAGGGGGGCTAATTCCATATGATTTTTAGAACCCTCTTTAGGTGGAAGGGGGAAAAAGGCTATAGATCATCCGAAAACACCGATTCAGCCAGATCCCTTAGATTATACCTCGATGCCATTGCTTCTCCATAAGCTCCTGCAGAACGGATAGAGATAATATCGCCGCGCTTTGTCTCAGGCAGTTCAATGAACTTTGCAAAGGTGTCGGACGATTCACATATAGGTCCTACAACATCATATCTTATTATCTTTCCCTGAGATGACAGGTTTTCTATTTTGTGATGGGCCTGATAAAGAGCTGGTCTGATCAGGTCGGTCATGCCGGCATCAATGATAGCGAATTGTGTATTACTTCCGTTTTTAATAAAAAGAACTCTTGATATAAGACTACCACATTGTCCTATTATTGAGCGTCCCGGTTCCATGTGAAGAATTTGATCTGGCAGTACATCAATAAACTCATTCAGTAATGAAAAATATTCCTGAAATCTTGGGTTATTATCAGGATTTTCATAATCTATTCCCAATCCTCCCCCTACGTTAATGATCTCTAAATCAATGTTATGTGTAACAAACCATTGTTGTAATTCATTAATCTTCAGGCATAGACTTTTAAAAACAGGCAGGCTGGTGATCTGAGAGCCGATATGAAAATGCATTCCCAGCAGTCTTATGTTTTTTAGCCCGTATATTATTTTCACCACTTCTTCAATCTCCCATGTATTTATTCCAAACTTGCTCTCCTCTATACCGGTTGTAATATATTTATGTGTATGAGCATCGATATACGGATTAATTCTTAAGGCTATCTGTGCTACTTTATTCTGCTGTGATGCCAGATGATTAATGACCTCTAATTCGGGAATAGATTCGCAGTTGAAGCAAAAGATTCCTGCTTTAATAGCTGCCACAATATCCTTGTCTGTTTTTCCAACACCTGCAAATACTACATCGGAAGGACTGAATCCGGCATTTATTGCCGCTGCAACTTCATTACCGCTGACGCAATCTGCACCAAACCCATATGATGATATAATTTTTAAAAGCCTGTGATTATGATTGGCTTTTACTGCATAATGAACCTTATATCCCAATTTTTCAGACTCTGTCTTTACCTCATCAAGTGTTGATCTTAGAATATCAAGATCATAATAATAAAAAGGAGTTGGAATATCTCTGAATTTTTCTAATGTTTTAAAGTTGATCATATTATCTGGTTAAAAAGGTGTTTACTGAGTAGTTTTAATGCTTCAATCTTGTTGGTTGTGTCGATAAGAAGAGACAAACTGTTCTGACTTCCTCCATAAGATATCATTTTAAGAGGAATAGTATTCAAAGCTTCGAATATTTCAGGTGCCGACCCTGTTCTTTCTGTCCGGAAGTCACCTACAACACATATGATTGTCTGGTTAATTTCAATTTCAACATGCCCCAGTTCTTTCAGGTCTTTGGCTATCTGATTAATAAATTCAGAATTGTCGATCGTAATTGAAACTGCCACCTCTGAGGTTGTAATCATGTCAATAGGTGTCCTGTAAGCTTCAAATATTTCAAATACTTTTCTCAGGAATCCGTAAGCCATAAGCATCCTGTCGGATCTTATCCTGATTACCGAGATTCCATCTTTAGCGGCAACTGCCTTATAATCCAGGAGAATGCTGTTTGAAGTAATCAGGGTACCCGGATCTTCCGGTTCCATGGTGTTTTTCAGTCTTACAGGAATATTAGTTTCCCTGGCGGGGTTTACACTTGAAGGATGTAGTATTTTAGCGCCGAAATAAGCCAGCTCGGCGGCTTCATCAAATGATAGTTCCCTGATAACTTTTGTATCTTCAACAAATCTTGGGTCGTTATTATGAAAGCCGTTAATGTCGGTCCATATCTGAATCTCCGATGCGCTGATAGCTGCTCCGATAATAGATGCTGTAAAATCGCTACCCCCACGTTTCAGATTATCAATCTCACCATAAGCATTCCTGCATATAAAACCCTGAGTGATAATAATATTTTCTGAGATGTGTTTTTCAAGTTCTCTTTTGATATTTTCCTTAATATAGAATGAATCTGGTTCTCCATCCTTATCTATACGCATGAAATTTAAAGCGGGAAGCAGAACCGACCTGATATTTCTTTCTTCAAGGAGAAGTTGGAACAGTGAAGTAGATATAAGTTCTCCCTGAGCCAGAATTGCCTTTTCGTGGAGCTTGGTAAATTCCCTCAGTGTGAAACTTCTTATATGCTCAAAATGCGAATCAATGAGTTCCTGACCAGCTTTTTTGAAAGTTTCTGTGCTGTAAAGTCCTTCAATAACCTTCTCATATTTTGATTTAAGAGTGTCATTCCTGGCTGATGCCTCATTTACATTGCCGGCATATAGCAAATCAGTTATCTCCACCAGGCTATTGGTTGTTCCTGCCATTGCAGACAAAACAACAATTTTTCTATCATTGTCGTTTATTAATGGTATCAGCGCTCTCATCCTGTCTGGATTTCCCACTGAGGTTCCTCCGAATTTCATTATTTTCATAGCAGCAGTTTACTTAATAAAAAAACCTGCATATTTTTTTGCAGGTCTGTATTATCTATTATCATCAATTAACTTCATAACAATATAAATCAGGCCTTAGAGATAAATGCTTAATACACCTTAACAGCTTTTTTATCTGTTTGTTCATATTTTTATAATCAGGAAGCAAAAGTATACTTTTAATTAACAGATCATAAATTATTGGAATATTTTTATTAACAGATGAAATTTCAGAGTAATCAGTTATAAGTTTGAGGTATGCGGTTTGGGGCATACGGAAAATCCAACCGCGAACCGCAATCCTCAACCTCTGACCAAAGTTTTCACTTTTTCGATAGTTTTTTCATTAATTTCATTTTTATTTTTACTTTTGCACCCGCTGCTGACAACAGTAGGCAGAATGTTCTTTCGGTTTGTTGTTTAATTATAAGGTCTTTGTGCCTTTGAGCCTTACTTACGCCCAGATGGCGAAATTGGTAGACGCGCTAGTTTCAGGGACTAGTGTCAGTAATGATGTGCAGGTTCGAGTCCTGTTCTGGGCACAAACCCATCTCGCCCAGATGGTGAAATTGGTAGACACGCCAGCTTGAGGGGCTGGTGCTCGCAAGGGTGTGCAAGTTCGAGTCTTGTTCTGGGC
>JANXXP010000224.1 GCA_025350595.1 Bacteroidota bacterium | reverse complement strand
GCAACAACCAACAAGCAACAAGCAACAAGCAACTATCAACAAGTATCATGTTATATACCATGCTGAAATCAATAAACTTAACAGAATAATAAAAATATAAATTCTTATATATGAACAAACTATCAGACATTGGATTAATAGGTTTAGCCGTTATGGGTGAGAACCTCGTACTGAATATGGAAAGTAAAGGATTTCAGGTTTCTGTCTTTAACCGGTCGGCTCAGAAAGTTCAGGATTTCCTGGCCGGAAGGGCAAAAGGGAAAAGAATAGCAGGCACTCATTCTATTGAGGAGTTGGTCAATTCTCTCGCAACCCCAAGAAAAGTTATGCTCATGATCAAAGCCGGATCTGCAGTTGATGAAATGATTGAGACACTAATTCCCCATCTTTCACCCGGAGATATTATTATCGATGGCGGAAATACTCATTTCCCAGATACTAACAGAAGAACAGCTTATGTAGAAAGCAAGGGAATGCTTTATATCGGGACCGGAGTATCTGGCGGCGAAGAAGGCGCTCTACTGGGACCTTCAATTATGCCTGGTGGTTCGAAAGCAGCGTGGCCGATAGTTAAACCAATATTCCAGGCTATCTCAGCCAAGGTTGAAGATGGCACACCATGTTGCGACTGGGTTGGGGAAAATGGGGCAGGTCATTTTGTCAAAATGGTTCATAATGGCATTGAATATGGAGACATGCAGCTGATTACTGAGGCATACCAGATAATGAGAGACCTTTTGCATTTGAGCGCTGATGAAATGCACCTTATTTTCAAGGAGTGGAACAAAGGCGAATTGGATAGTTATCTGATAGAAATAACCCGTGATATCTTAAGCTACAAAGACACAGATGGTAAACCTCTTGTTGATAAAATCCTTGATACTGCTGGCCAGAAAGGCACAGGTAAATGGACGGCAGTAGCTGCTCTTGACCTTGGTATTCCACTTACACTGATCGGCGAAGCAGTCTTTTCAAGATGTCTCTCAGCAGTAAAGAGCGAACGTGTCAATGCTTCAAAAATACTTCATGGTCCGGTTGCAAAATTTAGCGGAGATAAAACCAAATTCATAAGTGACATAAAAGATGCTCTTTATGCTTCAAAAATGGTATCCTACGCTCAGGGTTATGCGTTAATGCAGGCAGCAGCCCAGGAATACAAATGGAAGCTAAATTACGGAGGAATTGCTCTGATGTGGAGAGGTGGTTGTATAATAAGATCCGCATTCCTTGGTAAAATTAAAGAAGCTTTCGATAATAATCCTTCCATAACCAATCTGCTTCTTGATCCTTTCTTCAAAGAGAAAGTTGAAAAAGCCCAGGACGGATGGAGGAATGTTGTTGCAACTGCTGTTATGAATGGCATACCTGTACCTTCAATTTCAACCGCTCTTGGTTATTTTGACGGATACCGCTGTGAAAAACTTCCTGCCAACCTTTTACAGGCACAGCGCGACTATTTTGGTGCCCATACCTACGAACGGACGGACCAACCCCGTGGTAAATTTTTCCACACCAACTGGACCGGACGCGGAGGCACAACTTCTTCATCGACCTATAATGTTTGATAAATCTAACCACTAACCACCTATTAACCAATGGCAGAAACAACAAAAATCGGTAATTACAGATGGACAGTCTGCGCACTGATATTCTTTGCGACGACTATAAACTACCTCGACAGACAGGTAATCGGTATTCTAAAGCCATTACTTGAAAGCGACCTCAACATCGGAGAGGTGCAGTATGCAAACATTGTCACAATCTTTCAACTTTTCTACGGTGTTTCAATGTTACTAGCCGGAAGACTTATTGATAAGTTCGGGACAAAAATCGGATATGGCTTATCAGTCCTTCTATGGAGTATAGCTGCTATGGGTCACGCACTTGCAAAAGGAGTCATTGGTTTTGGTTTCTGGAGAGCCTTATTAGGTATGAGCGAATCAGGTAACTTCCCTGCTGCAAACAAAGCAATTGCTGAATGGTTTCCAAAAAAAGAGAGAGCTCTTGCTATTGGGATATTTAATTCAGGGACAAATGTCGGTGCAATTGTTGCCCCTATTGCTGTTCCGGCAATAGTAATAGCATGGGGCTGGCAGGCAGCATTCATTATTACTGGTGCTATAGGGTTCATTTGGATAGTGCTTTGGTTTCTTTTTTATGAGTTGCCTGAAAAAAAGAGAAAACTCTCTGCTGCTGAACTTGTTTATATTAAGAGTGATATTGATGAGCAAAATGAAAGTGAGAAACCAGTTCCATGGATGAGTCTTCTTAAGTTTCGTCAAACCTGGATATTCTTTATTGGAAAAGCATTAACTGATCCGATCTGGTGGTTCTACCTTTTCTGGATACCGGGATGGCTTTCAACTGTAAGAGGTGCCGGACTTGATATTAAATCATTTGGTCTTCCTTTGGTTGTTATCTACACCTCTACAACTATCGGTAGTGTCGGAGGTGGATTGCTGTCGTCGTTTATGATAAAAAAAGGAGTTACTCCTTATAATGCAAGAAAGTACACAATGCTGATCTTTGCGCTTCTGGTTATTCCTGTATTCTTTGCACAGTCCGCCGGAGTAAGTACCTGGGGAGCAGTCGCACTTATAAGTCTTGCTGCTTCATCACACCAGGCATGGTCAGCCAATATCTTCGCCACAGTATCAGATTCATTTCCAAAGAGGGTTATAAGTTCTGTTACAAGTATCGGAGGCATGGCCGGAGCAATTGGTGGTGCTTTTGTTTCTATTTTGGCTGGGCAAATTCTCAACTTTTTTAAGAAAACGGGGCATATTGAAACAGGATACACCGTAATGTTCTCTATTGCAGCCTGTGCATATATACTTGCGTGGTTTATTATGTTTGTTTTTGCTGCACCTAAGAATAAAAAAGTTGCTATCGATTAATGAAAATAGTAAGAAGTAAGTAGTAAGTAGAAAGTTGAGGAACGAAGTGACGAAATCCCACTATATCGGGATAGAAAGTAGAATGTAGAGAGCGGGTGTTCCTACACTTTACCACCTACCACCTACTACCTGCTACCTGCTACCTGATAATAACCAATAGTTAAAAAAATATGCCTCCCATAAAAGCCAGAATCAAAGATATTGCCAAACTTGCAGGTGTATCTATTGGTACAATAGACAGGGTCTTACACAACAGAGGTGAAGTTGCAGAAAAGACTAAGGAGAAGGTAGAGAAGATACTGAAGGAGACTAATTATTCTCCAAATGTAATGGCACAGGTACTTAAATCGAAAAAGAGCTACCATCTGGTATCACTGCTTCCAGAACCAACATTGATAAACTCATATTGGCAAAAACATCCAATGGGAATGGAAAGAGCTCTTCTTGAACTTGATGCGTTTCCTGTAACACTTTCTGAAGTAAATTTTGACATGCAATCAGAAGAGGATTTTCAGAAAAGGACAATTGAAGTTCTGAACCTTAAACCCAACGGTGTCCTTCTTGCACCAATTTTTAAATCGGAATCAATTGCTTTCTGCAAAAAGTTATTCAATGAGAAAATTCCTTTTGTCTTTATTGATGGATTTATTGAAAATACTGATTTTCTTGCTTACGTAGGTGAAGACACATTTCAGAGCGGCAGAGTTGCCGGACAACTTATCGACATGGTTACTCAATTAGACAAAGATATACTTGTTGTTAATATTGCAAGAAATATTCAGAATGTTCATCACCTTAACAACCGGGCACTTGGGTTGCTCAACTATTTTGAAAAATCAGGTTGCAATAAAGGAAGAAAAATCAGTATCAGTATCTCTGAGCCAAATTCTAAAACTGTCAGGACTGAAATGGACAAAACTTTTAAAGAATTTCCTGATATCGGATCAATTTTTATAACAGGGTCAAAATCATATCTGCTTGCATCTTATCTTAAGGATCGGAAAACAAGTAATATAAACCTTATCGGATATGACCTGCTTGATGAAAATGTTAAATACCTCAAATCAGGCATTACCAGGTTCCTTTTAGGACAGAGACCTGAAGAACAAACATATAAAGGGATAATGAAACTTTTTTTATTCCTGACTTTGCAAAAAGCGCCGGATAAAATAGAATATCTTCCGATTGATATTGTAACATCTGAAAACGTCGACTTTTTTTTATAATAAGAAATTATAATATGAAAACTCTTGGTAAATATTCTCTTGGTCTTGGTGACAGATTTGGTCATCAGGGAGGAGCCCAGCTTAAAGCTATCATTGTAGCAGGGAAGAAAGGTATTGAAATAACACCTGTATGGAATAAGTCTAACCGGGAACACACTACTATTGGTACTCAGCCTGGTGATGTAAGGATCGAAGCCGATGCTGTTACAAAAGCCGCCGGATTTAAGAAACCATATTTTGTGGATGCAGATCATATAAATTTAGATAATGTTGAAAGATTTATTGAAAGCTCTGATTTCTTCACGATTGATGTTGCATCATATATTGGAAAAAAGGCTGAAGATAAAGAGATCGATGAGTTTTTATCAAATGTTGAAAAATACACCGGTTATTTAGAAATCCCGGGGATCAAATCCTCATTTAAAATTTCAAAATCCGAAGTCAGGCAAATAGCGGAAAAGTATCTGTTTGCAGCCATCAAAGCATGGGATATCTTCAGAAAAATTGAAAAAGCAAAGGGGAAAGGCAACTTTGTTACTGAAGTTTCTATGGACGAGGTCCCATATCCCCAGACACCTGTTGAGTTGTTTTTCATACTCAAGATGCTTGCACTTGAGAATATTCCTGTTCAGACAATCGCACCTAAATTTTCAGGAAGATTCAACAAGGGGGTTGATTATGTGGGTGATCCTCTCAAATTCGCTGAGGAATTTGAGTCTGACCTCATGGTAATCGACTTTGCTATAAAAGAATTCGGACTTCCGGAAAACCTAAAAATGAGTATCCATTCAGGATCAGATAAGTTCGCAATTTATTCACACATAGGGTCATTGATCAAAAAACACAATAAAGGTATTCACGTTAAAACTGCAGGTACAACCTGGCTCGAAGAAGTAATAGGTCTTGCAGAATCAGGCAACTCAGCTCTTGATTTCGTAAAAGACATTTATGCCGAATCTCTTAATAAAATAGAGGAGCTCTGCGCACCCTATGCGGATGTAATAGATATTAACATATCATCACTTCCTTCAAAAAGTGATGTACTAAAATGGGATAACAGGAAATTTGCCGCAGCCCTCAGACATGTTCCGGGAAATAAAGATTATAATCCTAACATGAGACAACTTATTCACGTTGCTTATAAACTTGCAGCTCATAAAATGGACGAGTATTATAAACTTCTCGAAGCAAACGAAAAAACTGTTGGTCATTGTGTATATGAAAATACTTACAACAGACACATCTGCAGGTTGTTCGATATTAAATAATGGCACAACGACTCAAGGGGTGTAGCATGAAGAGTATAGATTATGAGCATACAAAAATTAATTACGACAGATAGGATTGTATCGCTCAGGAAAAAGACTTTAACTGCTACAAGATATCTTTCCATCGAGCAGGCTAAAATTATTACCCGGGTATATCAAAAGAATGAAGGGATACCTGTTATTCTGAAACGCGCAAAAGCGCTCGCTCAGTCTCTTGCGGAGATTCAAATTGTTATTGATCCTGAAGAAATCATTGTTGGAAACCGGACTGCTGATATCAGGGCAGGTGTTGTATTACCGGAGGCAGGACTGAACTGGCTTAAAAATGAAATAGATACATTACCAACAAGATCACAGGATCCTTTTCAGATAAGACCTGAAGATTCATTGTACTTCAAAGAAAAAATAGAACCTTACTGGCGAGGAAAAACGCTGGAAGATGATATTTACAGATCTTACGGTGAAGAGATTGAAGCTATAGCAAAAGTTGTTAAGATCAATCAGAAAGATCACGCCCAGGGGCATATTATTCCAAAGGTTGAAGATTGGCTAAGGTTTGGTCCGGCCGGATTGCTTACAATAACCAAAAAGAAACTCGCTGAGTGCAGTGAAGATAAAAGGGACTTTTATGAAAGTGTCATTATTACTCTCCTGGCTTCATGCAATTTTATCAATCGCTATGGAATTCTGGCTGCAGATATGGCAAATGACCAGTCTGCAGGTATATTGAAGAAAAACCTTGAAGAAGTTGCTGTAGTATGCAATCGCCTCTCAGAATGTCCCCCATCTACCTTTAGGGAAGCTGCACAAGCTGTCTGGTTCCTGTTTGTCATTCTCCACATGGAATCAAATGCCTCCTCATTTTCGCCAGGGAGAATGGATCAATACTTATATCCCTTTTATAAAGAAGATCTTAAATCAGGCAGAATAAATCAGGAGATTGCAATTGAGATTCTGGGCGCACTTTTTATAAAATTCAACCATATAGTTTATTTACGGAATGCCCATAGTGCAAAATATTTCGCAGGCTTTCCAATTGGGTTTAATGTGGCAATAGGTGGACAGAACAAAAATGGGGAAGATGCTACCAATGAACTCTCATACCTCCTTCTTAAAGCCCAGGATCACATCAGATTACCACAGCCAAACCTTACAGCCCGTTTACATAAGAACTCCCCTGATGAATTTATAAATGAGTGCAGCCGTGTTATAGGTATCGGGACCGGAATGCCACAAATTGTGAATGATGATAGTATTATCCCAGCACTGGAATCTGCAGGGATAAGCCATGTTGATGCAATAAATTATGGACTGGTTGGCTGTGTTGAACTCAGTACTCAGGGTAATTTACTTGGTTGGAGCGATGCCGCAATGTTCAATTTAGTAAAAGTCCTGGAGCTGACTCTCAACAATGGGAAATGCATGATTTCAGGAAAACAGATGGGACCAGATAGCGGTTGTTTGAGTGATTATGCAGATTTTTCTCATCTCGAAAAAGCATATGAAAGTCAGATCGACTATTTCATTGGTAAGATGATTCTTTCATGTGAAGCAGTAGAAAAGGTGCATCAGAAACACCTACCCTCCCCTTTTCTTTCAGCAGTTATTGATGATTGTTTAAAAATAGGAATAGATGTAACAGCCGGAGGTGCAAAATATAACCTTTCAGGGATACAGTCTATACAGGTAGCAAATGTTGCTGATTGTTTAGCTGTCATTAAAAAACTGATTTTTGATGATAAATCATTAGAAAAGCAGGATCTACTTGATGCTCTGCAAAACAACTTCTCAGGCAATGAACCTCTGAGACAGATGTGCATCAATCATGTTCCAAAATATGGAAATGACATTGCCTGGGTTGATGATCTGGGTGCAAAATGGGTAACATATTTTGCACTAAAGCTTGATGAATATAAGAATTACAGAGGCGGCAAATATCATATGGGACTTTACACAGTTTCAGCTCATGTGCCAATGGGACAAAACGTTGGAGCATCTCCTGATGGAAGGCTGGCACAAACCCCCCTGGCTGATGGCGGAGTATCTCCTATGACTGGTCGCGACAAACTGGGACCAACCGCAGTGTTGAATTCGGCGTCAAGAGTTCCATCGAACCTGGCAAGTAACGGAACGCTTCTCAATATGAAATTTCTCCCCTCATTTTTCAGTAATGAATATGATCGTGGTAAATTTACTTCACTTCTTAAAACATTTATAACACTTCCCATTCACCACGTACAATTCAATGTAGTTACTTCTGAAGAATTGATTAAAGCTAAAGCCGATCCGGATTCATACAGGGGACTTACAATAAGAGTTGCCGGATATACAGCTTATTTTACTGAACTGGCCAGAGATTTGCAGGATGAAATCATAAAACGTACCACACATGGAGAAACAGACTGAGGTTAGTGGTATAATTTTTAAGATCAAACGATTCTCTGTTCATGACGGGCCGGGGATACGCACTTCTGTGTTTCTGAAAGGATGTCCATTGAATTGTATCTGGTGCCATAGTCCGGAAGGGATTACTTCCGATATATCAATCTGGTACAATCAGAATATCTGCATTGCATGCGAAAAATGCGTTCAGGTTTGTCCTAATAGCGCTTTGGAACTTATTAAGTCCGATGAGCCATTTATACAGATTGCCAGGAACTTATGCAAATCAACAGGTGATTGTGTAAGAATTTGTCCAACGAACGCGATGCAATTTACAGGTTCAGTTGCCAAAATATCTGAAATCATAATTGAAATTGAGAAAGATCTGGCATATTACCGGACTTCAGGAGGTGGAGTTACACTGACCGGAGGGGAGCCACTTTACCAGCCTGATTTTTCTGCCGGAATACTGGAAGAATGTAAGAAAAGAAAGATTCACACAGCGATTGAAACATCTCTTTATTGCGATCGGGAAGTTTTAAAACGAATATCGGAGAATATTGATCTGTTTATCATAGATATGAAGATTTTTGACCCCGATCAACATAAATATTATACCGGAAAATCAAACGAATCGATTAAAGATAATTTTCAATACATCGCAAAATCAGGAAAAGACATTCTTGTCCGCATCCCTCTGATTAACAAAATCACTGATACTGAATTAAACAAGAAGGCTATAATCGGTTATGTACACAAACTGAACGAGAAAATTCCTGTAGAATTTATTAACTATAATCCACTGGCTGAAAATAATTACAAGAAGTTAGGGATTCCGTTTTTATTAAAATAAAGTTGAGGTTGAGTAGAAAGATCCATCATAATTTAATGAGAAAATATTTTCAGATACTATGGCAGAAATCTCTAATTGTTTATTAATTTTGATTGGTTTTACTTATCAGATAAAAATATTATCATTCCAAAAACGAATTCTCATGAAAAACTTTAAACTAATTATCGGCGTTATTATTTGTATTTCACTGATTACATCCTGTAAAAAAACAGTGACTGATGACACTGCGAAATTTATCGGAACATGGGCAGGAACATTTAACATGAACCCAGGCGCCGGCTCAGGCTCTCCATCTTCAAACTCTATAAACATTGCAATTACTAAGGGAACTGCCGTCAATCAAATTATCCTTACACAAACCGGGTCCACCGTCTCACGTACTGCCAATGCAAATGGAAATGGGTATACATATGTTGAATTCAATTCAACCTCAACAACCCAGGGTATTACCATATCAATGAAAATGAACGGTTCCGGCAGCCTGAGCGGAACTACTATTACTGAATCAGGAACCGAAGTAATTACAGTGGCAGGTGTAGATTATCCCGGGACATGGTCGAGCACAATGACAAAACAGTAAAAGAGCACACAAGGCCTGGATGAAATATATAAAGGTGCGGAAACCACTCCGCATCTTTAATTTTATTTTTTTAGAATCACCGAAAAACTACCTGATTTCCGAAATATCGAAAATCTTATTCCTATCCCATTCCAGCCAGTATTTTAAAGCATTGCGTCGGATCAGTTTCCAGTATCCATCATCCATTAAACCGAATTTCAGGATACCTTCATTTATATCTGCATCAACTTTTGACAGGTACTCCTTTTTCAGACTAATGGTAACCGAACGCCCTTTATATTTAAAAACTGCTTTTGGCTGACTTATACTATCAGTTGCAGGATGAATCGTCCCCATACCAAGAGTTGCGCCAGTACTTACCTGAATACCATCGGTAAGGCAGCTGTAAGGCGGTTTGGATCCTGCGTAAGTTATAACATCAAGCATATCAGGACCCACTCCAAATATTTCCCTTGCTTTAATCCCCATCTTGGCACCTACAATTGAGAAAACCCCCAGATGCCCATGAAACTCATCAGTCATTACATTTGCTTTCCATTCGTCGTGGCCGTAAAGTGCGATAGCAGAATCGATAATATCACGAACATCGTAGTTGAACATTTCACGTTGATTCGGGAACCTGTTGAATACAACATTTCTCTCTGTGACATAAGCTCCGGAAATCATATCGGAAATCGCTTCCTGAATGCCCTGAAGATCATAATCCTTATTATATCTGACATTTAATTTTTCAATCAAGGGATTTATTCCAAATAGTTCCGGATTCGTTAAATAAAGGACAACAAGATCATCGCATAATCTGAAATGATTTTGCTTAAGTTTTTCCAAAACAACAGGCTGGCTGTGAACATTATATAAAGTCTTTGCAAGAGGTGTACCCGATTTTTTGCAATTATTAAGCATTAAAGTATCAAAAAGTGCATCTTCATTATTCAGATTTGAAATTACATCAATTCTGACTGTTGATTTAAAAACCAGCTCTGCAGCACCTTTATCGCATTCATAATTAAAACCTTTCAAGGGTTTCACGGATTCATTATACCAGACAATCCGGTCAATTTTTGTCAGTAATTCAGGATGCCTGGTTACTAGCTGACCTTCAGTCGTTAATGGACCAATACAAACCAAAGTTATTTTTTCAGCAGAATTTTTCAGAGTTTCGGTAAGGCGATCGATTGCCTTTAAACCATCCAAATGTCTTCCTGAAGGTTTACCCCAGTTAATCCCATTGTTAAACTCACGCCATGGAGGATTTACTCCCAAAAGTAATTCGCCACCTGCAACAGGAATGTCGATACGGTTGAATTCATTTAACAAAGAGAGGACTTTTCCTGAACCATCAAATGGGGTCAACGATCCATCTGACAACAAAATTGCTTTTATGCTTATTTCAGGACGTGCAAGCATCAGACTGATTGCCCTCATATCGTCAATGGCACAATCAGTATCAATTATAACGGTGTGATTTAATTTTACGGGTAAGGGTTGGGCTTTTAAGATTGAGGTGGTCAGAGTTATTAAAAGAAGTACTATTGCTTTCTTCATGATAATAATTTTAAAACTGTTCCTGAGTCAATGTTTATGAAAAACATAATGTGAATGATAATGCCTATGCTCTTCATTCCCATGTTTATGAACATGTTCATGTATCAGATTAACACTGATAAGAAGCTCTTCATCATTAAGGATTTCAGAAGCTGTCCCTGTTTTCCGGATGGTATGATCATCTGACAATACAACAACTCTCGGCTGAAGATGTTCTATGAGATCAAGCTGATGTGTTGTGAAAATGATCGTTTTACCAGCTCTATTAAGCTCAAGCAAAAGTTCCATGAAAAATGTTTGCGTCTTTGGATCAAGACTGGAAAGCGGTTCATCGACAAGTAGAACATCAGGATTCATTGTCAGTATTGACGCAATAGCTACCTTCTTTTTTTCGCCTCCTGAAAGCATATAAACAGGACGCTCCCTGAGATAATCTATACCGAGATATTTTATAGTCTGCTCAGCTCTTTCTCTGGCAATTTCAAGCGGAAGATTTACCTGCAACGGGCCAAATAAAAGTTCATCAAAAACTGTAGGACAAAACAATTGTATATCGGGATTCTGAAAAATATAACCCATCCGCTGCCTGAACTGCACCCCGAAACTTTTATCAGACATAGTCTTTTCATTGACCGGATTTCCATCAAACTGTACAATTCCGGAATCAGGATATATAAGAGCATTAATTATATGAAGCAGTGTTGACTTTCCACTTCCATTAAGTCCGATTACAGAGAACATCTCTCCTTTATTTATTGAAAGGGTAATGTTAGTAAGAGCCGGAATCTTACCGTAGTATGAATAATCAACGTTTTTTAATGAAATGATCTCTTCCATTTAGCCAAAAGAATAATTAAAAATCAAAATCCAGATTTCACTCAACTCAATTAATTATAATAACAAATATTCCTACAGAAATGATCAAAACGAGAGTTATATAATCAGTTAATGTAAAATGATGTTTGGAATGAAGTTTTACGTTTCCGTTATAACCCCTTGAAACCATTGCAAAATAGGTATTCTCATAAATTACTACCGACCTTTTGAAAATAAAAAATACCCGTCCACTGATAAGTTTCCTCAGACTGCTGTTTTTCATATTTCCTGTTAGTCTTGATTTTAGTGCAAAATATGTATCTTCAATTGTGCGTGAAAGGATGAAAATATATTTATAAGCAAGTGATATGATCATTAGGAAAGTATCTGGCACACCGATTATTTTGAAAGATTTGATAAAAGAAGGAAAAGGAGTTGTAAAAACAATCAGCAGAGCAAGAGAAACAGAATTAAGTACTCTTAAAAAAACCAGCAGCACAACCTGAATTCCATTTTCAGTGATCCCAATATTTTCGGGAATTTTATAAATCCAGAACTGTGAAGGCTTATTAAAAGTAAAAAGATTTAATATTATTTTACCAGTAGTTATTACATTCAGTGAAGCCGGTAATACAACCAGGAAACCAAATAAAAATGCCAGAAAAAATATCTTTCTGTAAACTTCAAAAACTTTTAGTCTGGCTATGATGTAAAGCGCAAAAATAAAAACTGAAATAAGAAGTTGTGCAGAAGTTTTGCTGACAAGGCTGATCACGAATGCCATATATATCAGTGAAATTAACTTAACATGAGGATTGATTTTATTTATCAGGTTATCATTTTCTGCACAATCAGCCTGCTGATAAATAGATTTTACAGTTTTAGCTGAATTAAGAATCGTCTTGTCAATAAAGGATAGTTTTGCTCTTTTTATGTTTAATGGAGCGTCCTGAACAGATTCGGGTTGAAGCAGATATGATGGGATACTATTCATCCTTTTTAGTTATTAATCTGGATATAAATAGCATGACAACATAAGTTATTGTCGCTCCGACAATTCCAGATACAAGATAAAACCCCGATTGATGAATGACCGACCTATCTCCGCTATTTATAGAATAATCAGCTATAGGCGCTTTCCAAACATCAGAATACTTTGCCAGTCCCTGAGGAACGTAACCTATAATATCCTTTAATGTCTGAGCTGACCATTCTCCCCAGGCATTACCCGCATTAAAGAACATTGGGAGAAGAATTCCAACAGGGGTAATAAGACATAATAAGAGAAGGGTGACAAGAATTTTCTTCTGTTGTTTATCTATTCGCATCTTTACCTCCTTTTCTGAAAGCATAAATCATTCCGGGGTCATTTCTTAAAAAATAACCAACGATAAAGGCAGTAATTATTCCCTCAATAATTCCAAAAAAAAGGAGATGTTCAATTGCCATTGCAGGAATGGCAACACTAAGATCATAGGGGCAATATAAGGCTTTTCCATCCGCAGTTGAAGCAATAAGAGGTTGAATTCCGAATTCAACAGCTGTGAGTATTGACGTCAGTACAAGACTAAAATAACCTGCGATAAAAGCAGAGAAAGTCACTCTCCTTTTTTCTGAAGAGTTATTATTGAAAATTTTAAAAACATAATAAGAAACAAAAGGCATAAAAACAGCCATATTGAAGCAATTGGCTCCAATTGCAGTAATTCCTCCGTCTCCAAAAATAAACGCCTGAATTATCAACGCCACCGACACCGCAATCATTGCGGCCCAAGGACCAAATAATATAGCAATAACTGCAGAACCTACTGCATGTCCAGTTGTCCCTCCGGGTATCGGCAGATTAAACATCATTATTAAAAATGAAAAAGCAGCCGCCATTCCGAGGTATGGAATGTTACGGGCTGAAATATCTGTCTTAACTTTTTTTACTCCAATCGCAGTTGCAGCTACAAATAATCCAAATAACGGAATATATGTCTGGGGACTGAGATAACCATCCGGAATATGCATTATTGAATACTAATTTAATAATTCAAGCTTCTATCTGTCAAGTTCAATAGCAGCCATAATAAAAGGAGCTACCCCTTTAGTATCGTTATCCACTCGTTTTTCGTTCACATAGTAATCATACGACCCATCACGGTAGGGAGTACCTCCCAGACCACAACCGCCACAGATATTATGGATTGTAACAAATCCCTTTTCATCGACAGTAATAAATTCTTTAATATAGGCATCAAAAGCACTACTGGCAATATATTGATATTTTTTATCGAGGTAGCCCTTATGAGCTCCTCTTGCGAAAGCATAAATGTACATAGCAGAACCTGAACCTTCCAGATAATTACCTTCCTGTCCTCCTTTATTGAGTACCTGGTACCACAAACCAGTCTTAATATCTCTTACTCTCAGCAGAGCATCGCAGGTTTTCTGAAGAATATTCATCAGCGCATCTCTGTCGGGATGGTTATCAGGCAGATACTCAAGAATATCTTCTATGGCAAGAACATACCAGCCCATTGCCCTGCTCCAGGGATAATGCGATTTGCCGGTTGCAGGATCGCACCATTTCTGCTTGCGGGTCTCATCCCAGGCATGCATAAGCAGGCCTGAATTCTGATCGAGAGTTTTATCATAGATCATTTTCGTCTGTGTGCAGGCTGCATTGAACCATTGGGGTAAATTGAATTCTTTTGCGTACTGTGCCATGTATGTTGATGCCATGAAAATCCCATCGAGCCACATTTGAGAAGGATAGATATTTTTATGCCAGTAACCTCCTGATAAGGTCTTTGGCTGAGTCTTAAGCTGACCAATAAAATTATCAGCTGCAATCTTATATTTTTGATCAGGATGCCTTTATATAATGTGATAACGTTTCTTCCGGGTAAGATTCTGTCGAGATTATACTCGGATGGATTGTAATCGGTCACAGTACCATCGGGTTTTACGAAATGATCTACCCAGGTCTCCATGTACTTTGAATATTTCGGATTTACTTTTCCCAGACGGTCAATTGCCATTCCAAGAAGAGCCACATCATAAGCCCATTTTGGATTGCGATCGACATAGTATATCAGACTATCAGATTTTGCGAGCACAGAATTTGCCATTCTTACTGACCACTTCTCTCCCGCTGCAGGAACTTTTTTTAAAGGGGCCTGGGCATTTGAAGATATGAAAATGCTTATGAATAAAACAGAAATAAGGTTTTTCATATTTATATCATTTTTTGTAATTACGTAATTAATTTAGTAAGTCATAAACCTATGAGCCGTTTAGTCATTGTGCCTTTGCACCTTACTTTACAATGTTATTCTGCGCAACAATATTCTTGCCTTTCTTATTAGTAAGCGCGTTGGTTCCAGGCAGAATATTATTCATTAAATAGATATCGCTGCTTTTTTCATCTTCATTTATAAACAAAGAAATTGATTCAGCCTGGTAACAATTTGTAACCTGTACATCCTGGCAGTTAGTTAGTTTCAGATATGGAATATTTAAAACCGGAGATGAAACGGAGATCTTATCATAGCATATCCTTTTTGAATCTTTCGCTTCGAGGGCGCTTCCTTCTTTTATTTCCATCCTGATATCATGAAAGCTTAAATCAGAACCATTTTCTATAAGGATTCCCCTTGTTGTGAAAAACTGCATGTCGCTCATTGAAACCTGAGATATGTCCCTTTCTCCAAGTCCGTAAATTGCAATAGGTCTCTGAGCTCCTCTGATTATTATATTTGAGAGATGAATTGAATTTGCCGCTGGTGTTCTTTCCGATAATGGTTCAGGCTTTGTTGTCTGGTAACGTAGTGTAATCAGAATGCCTTCATTTATCATATTATTCATAACGATATTTGATATTTGGAGATCCTCAATAACGCCACCTCTTCCACGCATTGTCTTGATCCTTATTCCCCTGTCTGTTCCTTCAAAAATACAATTTGAAATAGCGATCCTTTTTACATTGCCGCTCATCTCGCTTCCTATCACCACACCTCCGTGACCTTTAAGCATGGTGCAGTTTGTTATTGTAATATTTTCTGTAGGGCTGGCAGCCTGCCTTCCATCTTCATCACGACCCGATTTAATTACGATACAATCATCACCTACTGATATGTGACAGTTTGAGATATGAACATTTTTACATGACGATGGATCAATGCCGTCGGTATTAGGTGAGTTTCCCGGATTTTCAATAGTTATACCTGTAATCGTAAGATTGTCAGTAAAAGCCGGCATAATAGTCCAGAAAGGAGGATTGGAGAAGCTAACGCCTTCTATCAAAACATTTTTACACTCATAAGTAGTTACCATAGGAGGACGCAGAAAACCGTTTTTTGCACTGATGTAAGTGTCTTTAGCAAGCAGTTCTGCATTTTCTTTTTTAAATATTTCCTGCCATTTACTATTTACAGGCTGTTTAGCGCTCACGCTCCTCATGAAATCCCACCACTTTTTCCCCTGTCCTTCAAAATGGCCCCGTCCGCGAATTGAAATATTTTCACACTGATAAGCATAAAGCTGTGAAAGAAAATTCTTTACTCTCACATCTTCCCACCTACTCTGAACCATTGGTAAATAATCATCAAAGTCATCAGAAAATTTTACTATTGCACCAGCATCGAGCCACAAAGTTATGTTACTCCTCATTATTATCGGTCCTGTAAAAAATGTCCCGGCAGGGAAAAAGACTGTACCTCCCCCTTTTACTGAAAGCTCAGCAATAATATCGTTAATGATTTTCGTGCATTTAATGTTTCCGGTGGCATCCGCACCACTGTCTTTTACGTTTGTCCACACATTTTGCGATTGTGCCATACTTGCAAGAGAATAAAAAACAAGAATAAGTAGAACTCTTTTCATGTTATAATATTTATTTGACCATTACATATCTTAAAAAGGTGTAAGGTGTCAGGCTTTAGGCTACAGCTTATACCTGTGGCCTGCTTACTTTTGCCCTTAGCCTAATTCAATGTTTTGAATCCAAAAACAGGTTTAGCTTCAGTTTGATGGAGATCGAAAACGATAATTTCGTTTATCCCTTCCTTAAGCCATGGAGAAGGGCAGAAAAGTCTTTTCTGAGGTCCGATATTCCAGAATCGTCCCAGATTATGACCATTTACCCAGACAATACCTTTGGTGTAGGCTGAAACATCAATATAAGTATCTGATCCAAGGTTACCCCCTGCTCTGGAAAGCATAAAATTTCCCTTGAAAAATACTCCGGGCTTTTTGAGAGTTTTTCCTGAGGATCGTAAATCGTATATGAATTGCCTGTCCATTGGAAGATTATAGACCTGCCAGTTCATCAATGTCATACCATTCAGCGTAACCCTGTCAGTAATGCCCTTTCTGTCAATAAGATTCTGTGCAAAATTAATTCGTCCCATTGCTTCAACAAAAATCTCAAGCACAGGTGATTCCACAACAGTTTCTGGTAAATCAATTGAATTCAATCCTTCCCGTCTGTCCAGTTTTCCAATGTAAACTCCATTCAGAAATACAGTTGCATAATCGTGAATATCGGTAACAACCAGTTTACCGCTTTTATGACCAAGCAGTTGTGTTTTGTACAAAATAAACCCATAGTCCTGACCATACCCTTCAAACGTTTTAGGCTGGACTGAAATTACCGGTTGAGGAAGGTTATCCCATACAGTTGTAAAAGGTTGCATATACGTTGAAGTCAACTCGATAGTTGGAATAGGATCAGGAATAGGAATAAGCTTTTTACCTTTTGGAAGATAGGAACCTAACAACTTTCTAAGAGCCATATATTTAGGAGTAACCTGACCTTGTTCATTAATTGGTGCATCATAATCATAACTTGTAACATCAGGTTCATAACCTTTACCTCCTGAGTTTGCACCGGCTGTATACCCAAAATTTGTTCCTCCATGAATTACATAGAAATTGAAAGATTTCTTATTGTCCATAAGAAACTTTACTTCATTCAGTAGCTCTGAAGAATCTGGTTTTGCCCATTTCTCACCCCAATGAGTCAACCATCCGGGATAAGTCTCACTGCTGAAAACTGGTACACCCGGATTTATTTTATTCGCAAGTCCGAAATCAGCAAGTGAAGATCCCGAATCAAGTCCTACAGCGCTGCCTGGGAGTGATCCGGCTTCAAGCATATATTTTGTAGGACCGTCACCTGTAAAAGTCGGAACATCAATTCCATTATCTTTCCAGACTTCCTTTAAACGGTTCAGATAATTCCTGTCATTTCCGAAACTCCCGTATTCGTTTTCAATCTGAAGCATCAGGAGAGGGCCACCCTTTGTTATCAGAAAAGGTTTGATCTCTGCCGCGAGTTTACCAATATATCTTTCAGCAGCAGCCATATACCGGGGGTCCATGCATCTCAATTTTATATCAGGAATCCTTAAAAGATAAGGAGGGATCCCTCCCAGTTCCCATTCTGCACAAACATAAGGACCAGGCCTGAGTATTAACCACATCTCCTCCTCCTGGACAATTTTAAAGAATTCAGCAATATTATGATTACCTGTAGTGAAATCGTAAACACCTTCTTCAGATTCATGGTAATTCCAGAAAAGATAAGCCGATATTGTATTGCATCCCATAGCTTTAGCCATTCTAATACGCTGTCTCCAATACTCTGCCGGTATTCTTGCAGGATGCATCTCACCACTGATTATCTGAAATGGCAGATTATCAAGCATAAAATCAGAAGTCCCCAATGTGAAAGTATGTTTTGCCCTTTGTGCTGAAGCAGATAGTGACAACACAAACATTATCACAATCATTAGTTTTACAATAATTCTCATAGTTTTTTTTTTACCGTAGAGAACACGATGTTTCACGGAGTTAAAAATCCGTGTTCACTCCGTGTATCTCCATGTAGTCCGTGGTTAAATTATTTAATTTTCATATTGCCTGAAAGCTATGCAGTTTCCTGTAAAATCCATCTTCTTTCAATATGAGTTCTGAATGCTTGCCAGTCTCAACAATCCTCCCCTCATCAAGAACAACTATTATGTCAGCATGTTGTATTGTAGACAAGCGATGGGCTATAACAATGGAAGTTCTGTTTTTCATTAGTTTTTCTATGGCGTCCTGAACAAGTCTTTCTGATTCTGTGTCAAGAGAAGACGTGGCTTCATCCAGAATTAAAATTGGAGGATTGGCCATAATAGCCCTGGCTATACTGATTCTTTGTCTTTGTCCGCCACTCAGTTTGCTGCCGGATTCTCCGACTAAACTCTCATAACCTTGCTCGGTTTCCATTATGAAATCGTGTGCATTTGCGATACGTGCAGCCACTTCAACGTCATCCTGCCTTGCTGTTTTTACTCCAAATGCAATATTTTCTTTAAATGAAGTATTAAATAATATCGGATTCTGGCTCACTATGCCCATCAGATATCTCAGGTCGGTTGTTTTAAGATCGCGTACATCAACTCCATCAATCATAACACTACCCTGATCAACATCCATAAACCGTGGTAACAAGTCTACCAGAGTAGATTTACCTGCACCTGATTTACCGACAATAGCAACTGTCTGACCCTTTTTAATCTTAAGGCTTATATCCTTGAGAACCGGCTCATTATTATAAGCATACCATGATCCTTTAAATTCGATAGAATCACTAAATCCCGAAATAGTCTTTGCGTCATCTTTTTCTACTACTTTTTCCTCTGCATCAAGAATCTGGTCGATCCTGTCGATTGATGCCATACCTCTCTGAATTGAGAACCAGGAAGTTGTTATATTTTTGACAGGCTGAATTATCTGTGAAAATACAGCCAGGAAGACAATCAGTGTTGATGGTGTCATATCACCTGTTCCATTAAGGGCCATTGACCCCCCCACAAATAACAATACCGTAACAACTATAGTCGAAAGAAATTCGCTTAATGGTGAAGCAAGAAACGCTTTCCTTATTACCCTTTTAAATACTTTTGCATATCTCTCGTTCGATGTAGAAAACTGGGCTTTCATTTTCTCTTCAGCATTAAAACCCTTAATAATCCTAAGACCTGTCAATGTTTCCTCGACAATTGACAAAAGTTTTCCAAGGTGTTGTTGCCCCTGAAGGGAAGAAGATCTTAATGTTTTGCCTGCCATTCCGATTAACCACCCGCTAACAGGAAGAAGAACCAGGGCAAACAAACTTAACCTGAAACTTAAAATAAACAGATAACCAATAAAAATTAAAACAGTTAAAGGATCTCTTACCAACATTGTAAGAGAATTAATTACTGACACTTCTATCTCCTGTACATCATTGGAAATCCTTGTCATTACATCACCTTTTCTTGAATCGGTAAAAAAAGACAGAGGTAGACTTAAAATTTTATCATAGAGTTTTTTTCTTATATCTCTGACAGTGCATGACCTGATGAAAGCTATTCTGTTATTTGATAGAAAAATGAAAGTATTTTTAAAGAAACTAGCACCGATAACGATAAGTACAACCACCATCAAAGCACCGGATTGTCCTTGTTTTTGAATGAAAACCGATAGGTAATAATTTGTAAATTTTGAAATGTAGTCTAAAGAAAAATGGAAACTTCCGGGATCTGAAATAGCATCAATTTTCATAAAAAGGACTTCCAGAAAAGGCTTAATCAGAGCAAAGGTCAGAAGTCCAAATAATGAACTTAGAATATTATAAATAATAGTCATAGTTGCCGACCATCGATATGGGGCAAAGAACTTAAGAAGTAACCTGGCGTTCTTCATCTTTCCGGAATAATATTAAAATCCTGTATAATTAAAAGGTGTAATTGCCCTCAACTCCTCTTTAAGTTCGTCAGTCACATTAAGGTTTTCTATGAAATTACTTATCGACTCGCTGCTTATCTTTTGATTTGTGCGGGTAAGGTCAAGGAGAGCTTCATAAGGATTTGGGTATCCTTCCCTGCGCAAAATAGTCTGAATAGCTTCAGCAACAACTGCCCAGTTATTTTCAAGATCGCTGCTAATTTTTTCAGTATTGACAATCAGTTTATTGAGGCCTTTCAGCAATGAATTAAACGCTATTAATGAGTGTCCTATTGGCACCCCTACATTTCTTAAAACTGTCGAATCGCTTAGATCGCGCTGCAACCTGGATACAGGCAATTTCATTGAAAAATGTTCAAAAATCGCATTTGCATACCCCAGGTTTCCCTCTCCGTTCTCAAAGTCGATTGGATTCACTTTATGGGGCATTGCTGATGATCCAATCTCTCCTTTTTTTATCTTTTGCCTGAAATAGTCCATTGAAATATAAGACCAGAAGTCGCGGGCCATATCGATTAAAATAATATTTATCCTCCTCATATTATCGAAAAGAGCCGCCAGATTATCATAATGCTCAATCTGGGTAGTCGGATGTGACCGCTGCAGACCAAGTTCCTCATTTACAAAGTTATTTGCGAAGTTTATCCAGTCAATATCAGGATAAGCCACTTTGTGAGCATTAAAGTTTCCTGTTGCACCTCCGAACTTTGCCGAAAACGGAATTTGTCCGAAGTATTTCATCTGACCATCTATTCTTGCAATAAACACTTCTATTTCTTTACCCAGTCTTGTCGGAGAGGCAGGCTGCCCATGAGTTCTGGCAAGCATCGGAATTTCTTTCCATGCGTCAGCAAATGCAGCCAGGGTCTCTCTTAATTCGTAAAGGACCGGGTTATATACATTAATCAATGCATCTTTTATTGATAAGGGGATAGCAGTATTATTAATGTCCTGAGACGTCAGACCAAAATGAATAAACTCGCTCCATTTCCCCCAGCCAGACTGGAAAAACTTTTCTTTCAAAAAATATTCGACCGCCTTAACATCATGGTTAGTGATTTTTTCCCTTTCTTTAATCTTTTCCGCATCAGTAAGATCAAAGTCCTCATAGATTGATCTTAGGAATTTAAAATTGTCCTTTTTGAAATCAACCAGTTGAGGAAGAGGAATATTGCATAGGGCAATAAAATATTCTATCTCTACCATAAGACGATACCTGATCAGACCAAACTCTGAAAAATAGAGGTCAAGTTCATCAACTTTTTGTCTGTATCTTCCGTCAAGTGGGGAAATGGCAG
>JANXXP010000189.1 GCA_025350595.1 Bacteroidota bacterium | reverse complement strand
TCATCTTGTTTTGTGTTGCTTGATCTTTGCCAAAGCAACGGGTTACTATTGATAAGTGGTATACTTTTCAACCAGAAGGTGGTATACTTTTCAATTAATATATACATACCGACCGCCATCCGGCGGTCGGAAGGATTTTTCTTTGTTAAGCAACCCCAAAACGGATCATCCGCCGGCTGGCGGATAATCCTTCCTCCGCTACTAAAGAGGACTCCTCATCATTTTTGATGGGGAGTTTTTCTTTTATATCCCGTTAGATACTCTTAAACTGATACTTTGCGAGAAAAAATGAATTTACATCTATGCTCAGATAGTCCGCTTCCATAAGACAGGCAAAATAGATATTAAAATATGTAATTTTCTGAAAACTATTTAAGTAACACTTTAACTTCATCTTCCAGAATCGGGATGTAACGTGTTAATATTAGCCAGATTACATCAGGAGAAACGGTGTCATATCCATGTATTATCCTATTCCTGGTATCTGATATTTTTCTTGAATCGGAGATTTTAACCAGTGGATCAACTTCTCTGATCCTTCTCATCGCTTCACCAATGATTTCAATATTTCTCTCAATTGCTTTGCGCGTTTTTAAATCATCTTTGAAATCTATATATTTACCATCAGTAGGAAAAAACTCATGAATTTCTTTAATTGCCAATTCAATATCCTTAAGCCAGATCTTTATTTCAGGATGCATAAAGAAGTGTTTTGGATTGGTTGATATTATCAATAAGATAAGGATTTTTAAGAGCTCTGATTTCCAAAAGATCAATTTCCCTTCTCAAAAGTTTTTCCAGCGCAAATTTAAGATTGAAGTAGAAGTCTGAGTATTCCAACGGATCAATGGAATCAATATCAACTATAAGATCAATATCACTTTTATCTGTAAACTTGTCAGTTAATACTGATCCAAAAACATAAAGACTTTTTACCCTGTTTATCTGACAAAGTAACCTGATCTCGCCGATATAACTTTCTAAATACATTCTCGATCTTTATAATACAAATATACTATTTCAGAAAATACTAAACAAAAGAGAGTTAGAAGAATGGAGAAATGAGATTAGAGAGTGGGTGTCTTCACCAATATCATATAAATAAGGATCAATCGTCTATATACCAGATACTTCTGGCTCTGTGAACTCCAGTATTTTAGAAATATCATCAGCTAATTTGAGGTTAGATATTTCACCAGTCTCCGCTACAAAGAAAAAGCCCTGTTGCTGTCGCAACAAGGCTTTTTCTTTGTTAAGCAACCCCAAAACGGATCATCCGCCAGCTGGCGGATAATCCTTCCCTTGTACAAGATGGAAAAGCCAGTGCCCTTGATCACTTTTCGCCGGATGGTATTGACCATCTGTAGTCGGAGCTAAATTATTATCAATTAATATATTTCAAAATTGACATGAAAACCGGCGAGAGGTGGTCAGTATGCCAGGCTTTTGCACTTTCTTCATAAGCATCCGCGAACTCATAATAGAAAGATAAGCAGTTCAAGTAAATAAGTAGTTTTGTTTGCTAAACAGTTTTTAATTTTGATAGAATATTGCATGTTAATAAAATACCAATAACTTTAATAGTTCAAATTATTCAGACGCAATTATAATCACATGACCACCTTTTTATCTAAATATTAATAAACCATTGATATGAGAACGACAACATTCCTTGCATTTATGGTACTTGCTACAATAGCATTGACAGGTTGCAGAAAGAAAGATGCCGACCCCAGGGATATTTTCGTGGGAACTTACTCCGTAACAGAAACGTGGACAGAGAACGGCAAAGCTATAAGTAAGCCCGTGTTTGCAATGTCTGTCGAAAAAGCGTCTCAAAACAGTGATATGTTGTTACTCAATAATTTTGCTAACTATGGTGCAGGCACTATAGCTGATGCTACTATAAGTGGATATTCAATGACAATTCCCCAGCAAACATTGCCAAATCTTAAAGCAATAACCGGCACAGGAAAAACAGACGGTCTCACAATAACCTTTACTTATACGGAAAATTATAACAGTATTTCCATTGAGATTACAGCAACAGCCAAAAAGAAATGACATGAAGACGACAATAATAATTCTTTTAATGACTTGTAGTCAAAGCTTGTTGGCTCAGGAGGTAGTAGCAACTGCTGGGAGTACACTAAGTAACTCCAGTGGCAGTATTTCCTTTACCATTGGCGAAGGTGTGGCAAGTACTCTTACAAAGGGTGATAAAACCATTACACAAGGTTTTCAACAGGCTAACATATCGGTTTCGATGTTAAGCGAACTTAAAGATTTAGACTTCAGTATTTCTGTATTCCCTAATCCAATAAGTGATGTCTTAACACTCAAAGTAAATAAAGAAGACGTATTGGGATTCCAATACTTGATATTTGATATTAACGGCAAACTATTATATCAAAAAAAATTAGAAAGTCCAGAGACCAGTGTGCCTGTTAATCAATTAGCCAATGGTTTATATATTCTAAAAGTGCAATCAGGTGTGAAAGAATTGAAAATTTTCAAAATCATTAAACAATGATAATATGAAAAAACTATACACAATTGTGATATTTCTTCTAATCGCGACAACACTTATTGCTCAGTCACCTGCAAGTTTTAAATACCAAGCGGTGCTTCGTGATATAAGAGGAAACGTCAAAGCAAATACATCAACCAGTATTAAAATTGATATTTTAACGGGAAACGCAACAGGTACTGCCGTCTATACAGAAACTCATAGTGTAACCACCGATGGTTACGGACTTATTAATCTCGAAATAGGAAAAGGTACTGTTACACTTGGTACATTTTCTGGCATAAACTGGGGAACGAGTACATATTTCGTAAAAGTAACTGTTGATGGTGTTGAAATGGGGACAAGTCAACTGTTGAGTGTTCCTTATGCCCTATATGCTGAAAAGGCAGGAAACGGGTTCAACGGAAATTATAATGATCTTATAAATATACCAACACTTTCTTCTGTTGCAAGAACCGGAAGCTACAACGACCTCATTAATAAACCTGTCCTGTTTGATGGTACATGGAACAGCTTGACTGGTAAACCTGCTTTATCTTTAGTTGCCACCAGTGGCAGTTATGGCGATCTAAATAACAAGCCCTCCACTGATGGTTCAGAAACTAAAGTAGTAGCAGGATCCAACATATCCATTGCAGGAACAGGTACAACTTCAAATCCATATATTGTCAATTCGACTTTATCTGGAACAAATATTCAAGGAACAAATATTGGTGATATGCAATTTTGGAATGGGGAAGTATGGGCAATTGTGCCTGCGGGTCAACCAAGTCAAGTTTTAAAGCTCTCATCTTCAGGTGAACCATACTGGTCAGGAGGCAAACTTGCAACTCTTACTACATCACCTGTAACCTCAATAACTGGTTACTCTGCAAAGAGTGGGGGCAATATTATTACAGATGGATATTCAAGTAACGATATGAACCCTACTATATCCTATGGAGTCTGTTGGAGTACATCACCCAATCCAACAATTTCAGATAATACTTTCCCCGGGGATTATGGTTCTTTTTCAGGTACAGGACCATATATAGTCACTTTTACAGGATTAAAAGCCCTGACCACCTATTATTTAAGGGCTTATGCAACGAACACCGCAGGAACAGCTTATGGTAATGAAGTAAGTTTTACAACAGCATCACCTACCACACCAAAAATCAATTCATATTTTAACCCGGATCCAAACAGTCAAGATTTACAAATATCCTGGACTACTTTTTCAATTAGTGTTGAAATAACCAGTAATGGCGGCACGCCTATTACTTCTAATGGTGTATGCTGGAGCATAGAACCAAACCCAACTATAGCAAATAGTAAAACAAATGATGCAACAGAAAATGGTTATTTTACAAGTGAAATAACAGGGTTATCTGTATTCACAACTTATTATGTAAGGGCATATGCCATTAACAGTGTCGGCATTACTTATGGAGATGAAATAAATTTTACAACAAAACAATTAGAATTACCAGGCATTAACACCTCCTTACCAAACATCATTTCACAGACAACGGCAACATGTGGAGGAGAAGTTTTGACCGATGGGGGAACTCCTGTTACTGCTCGGGGAGTATGTTGGAGCACATTGACAAATCCGACAATTACTGGCAGTAAAACTACTAATAGTAATGGAACAGGGAAATATACTAGCTCCCTGACAGGATTGGCAGCAAACACTACTTATTATGCCAGGGCTTTTGCAACCAATAGTCTTGGAACATCCTATGGTAATGAAATAAAATTTACCACTTATTCAGGCCCTGTCACCGATGTGGAAGGAAATATATACAATACAATTACTATCGGCACGCAGACCTGGATGGCTGAAAATCTAAAGACCAGAAAGTATAATAATGGTGATTTAATAGGTAGCATATCATTGGATATTACTGCTGAAAATGAACCTAAATATCAATGGGCATACAATGAAAACGAAAGCAATACAGCAATTTTTGGCAGACTATATACCTGGTATGCAATAACAGATTCACGTAAAATTTGTCCAACAGGATGGCATGTTCCGACTCATACTGAATGGTTAACGTTAACCACCTATCTTGTTGGACCTTCTCAAATTGATGCCGCAATCAAACTAAAAGAAGCTGGAAGTGCTCATTGGCTTGGTGGAACCGGACCAGGCTATCATGTAATTCAGAATAATGGCACAAATGAAACCGGTTTTACCGCACTCCCGGGAGGATCACGTTCAGGTAATGGAACTTTCGCCGGAATAGGTACTACTGGCAAATGGTGGACATCAAGTGAATTCATAGGGTCATCAGCATGGTACAGGATCCTGATTAACTCTTTTGGTTTATCCAATAATGCAGCAGCCTACAATGGCAATAAACGAGATGGATTATCTGTTCGTTGCATCAAAGATTAATTTGATCTCCCATGAATAACAGGAGTTTATAAATGTCTTCAACCATTTTGAGGTTAGATATTTGATCACACTCCGCTACAAAGAAAAAAGACCTCAGTGGAGACGCAGGAGCCACAAGGGATTTTATATTGGCACCTACATAACGGATCATGAGCGAAGGGAATAATCCTTTCTAAAAGCACCTAATTGGCAAAAGTTTTTTCAATCTTGGTTAACCACAATTTGCGTTTTTCAGTGGATACTTGTTTTGCCATTTCAAATTGTTTGTCAATATTTTTAGTGTAGTTGTTATAAGTTGGATCACTATCAAATGAAGCCTTTAGGATACCTAAAATTAGTTTAATAGTGTTGGCATTATTTTGAATCTTTTTCAACATAGAAATTACACGATAATTAGCTATATTTGATAAGTCAATGAATTTATAGCGACTTATTAAAATGCAGGGAACCCATCTCAGAAAACTCGAAGCCGAACTATGGCGTGCCGCCGATCAGCTTAGAGCAAACAGCAAACTAACAGCCTCAGAATATTCAATGCCGGTACTGGGATTAATCTTCCTCCGTCATGCCTATAACCGTTTTCAAAAAGTAAAGATTGAAGTTGAAAAAGACCTTCCGACTCACCCTCAACGCGGCAAAAGAGCTCTCACAAAAAAGGACTTCGAGGAGAAGAACTCAATGTTCATTCCAGCTAAGTCGCAGTTCGATTATCTGGTATCATTACCCGAAAGTGCCGATATCGGTGAAGCTATAAACAATGCAATGAAACTCATCGAGGAGGAGTATGAAGTTTAGCCCTGACTTGTTCTCATAGATCTCTGTGAGAGTCTGTTTGATGTCCCATTCAGCTTCACTCAGGTTGAACCGGAAAAATCTTTTATTGTACTCAAGCAATTCAACGAGC
>JANXXP010000166.1 GCA_025350595.1 Bacteroidota bacterium | reverse complement strand
CTGGTTAGCGATTGCGGAATCAGAAAAAGAAAGTTGCCAGTTAACCCCAAAACGATCCTGTACCCAACCATACTTTTTGCTCCAGGCATAATTGTCAACTGGCATCAATACTGTACCGTCTTTTGATAATATTTTCCAGGCGCATACCATAATAATTTTTTATAGTAAATGTCTTCTCGAACAGGGTATGTATATTTGTTCTTTGGTGTACCTTATTAATAAATCAATTCTAATGAAAAGAATCTTTTATTTACTTCCTGGAAATTAAGGGAAAGTTATCTTAGGTTATGAAAACAATTCCATCCTAATGGAATAGCAAATACGTTCTGAGGCATTTTTCTTAAATTTCGGGAAATTGATTTAATCAGAAATAAATTATGAAGCGATTATTCACATTTTTAGCAATTATTGCAATTTTAACTGGCTGCAATACAGGAGGTCGGATCTATTCAAAAAACCAGGAATTATCTCCTCAGAACCGATGGCTAAAGAAAGATTCACGGGAATTTAAAGTGCCCATCAAAGACATTAATATTGCATACAATCTAAAGTTGACATTCCGGTATGTTGACGGATATCAATATCAGTTTGCAAAAGTAAAAGTAACTGAAACCAGCCCGGGAGGTAAAAGCTCTGTAAAAGAATACAATTTAAAAGTCAGGGAAGATAATGGTGATTATATAGGAGAAGCAGCTCTGGATATATGGGATAGTGATCATCTGGTTGAGGCAAATAAGAAATTTACTGAAACCGGCACATATACTTACCTGATAGAGCAAAACATGCCGGTTGATCCATTAACATCTGCTATGGAAATAGGCCTTATACTCGAAAAAGTAAAATAGCCCTGTCACTGTCTATCTTACCACACTATTCAGTTATCTCCTTAATTGTAAAAATGTTGAAATAAGAATTCAATTATTGTTTTCATTAATTCACTTTTTTAGCGTAAACGATTTTTTTATCTGAGTGAACTTTTCTAAAATGGAATTATTTATATTCATAATGATTCTAAATAAGAAATATAAAAGGTTAATTCATAAGCAGAAAGAATATTAACGTTAAAAAATGAACTATGAAAACAAATTATCTATCCAGAATGATTGTTTTGTTTGCTTTTGCATTAGTAGTTATTATCTCCTGCAAAAAAGCAACTGATCCTCCTGTCCCTGTTTCCGTAAGAGATACAAATCAAATTACCGCTTCAGCGCTTGGAGATGTAGTTGATCTTGGGTTGTTAAATTCAGGTCCAAGGATGATGAGGATGACAATTGTTCCTCAGAATTATACACTTTATGATACTGTAGGTGAACCATCTCAGGTTATGGCTAATCTTGAACTTTCTCTTTATGTTAATGATGACGGAAAGCTTCCAATCGGTCAATATGCATTTTCCAAATAGCATAAAATTTTATATTCTTTATCCATAGTTACTGAGACCAAATCCCTAAATTCTGAACCCCGCAAATTTAAATGTTTGCGGGATTTTGAGTTTTAAATAAATTTAGGTTAATTTTATACTGGATAGTCAGAGAATAATGTCAAAGGCAACTCCGTGTGAAACAGTCTATACCAAATTTATCCTTAAATATGAAAAAGATTATTATTTCACTTTTTGCAATTCTGGCCTGTATCGGCCCTCTGATTGCTCAAAACGATATTGAAGGAAGCAAAGATCCTGCACTATTTACCAGAATGCCAGGTTATCACATTTACAGATATGATGATGTACAATTTGAAAAATATGAATTCAGAATAAGCCACGAAAATACTCAGGTTGTTGAGGGACATCATCTTTTTATTATGTATGACCTTAATAGTAATGTTCAGGCTCCCAGTCCTCTTCAGATTGGCCGTAATTATATAAATGCCGTTAAAAAAATCGGAGGCCAGCTTATATATGAATATCAGGATCCGGGTGAAGATGTAGTATTAAAAGTGGTTAAGAATGGGAAGGAAGTATGGGCTTATGTAAGTGCCAATGGAAGTGGCGCATACGGGATTCATATTATTGAAAAACAGGCGATGAATCAAGATGTGATAGCCGATGCAAATAGTATGGCCGCTGCAATAAAAGAAACAGGAAAAATAGCTCTTTATGGGATCTATTTTGATAGTGGGAAATCAGTGCTTAAACCCGAATCCCAGGCTTCATTGGAGGAGATATCAAAATTACTGAAAGCTGATCCCAGCCTTAAACTTTATGTTGTGGGACATACCGATAATGTAGGTCTGTTCGATGCAAATATTAAACTTTCGAAGGATAGGGCTCTGGCAGTAGTCAATGCACTAGTTTCTCAATTTTCAGTTAATATTGCCAGGCTTACTGCTTTTGGTGACGGACCAACATCTCCTGTTGCAAGTAATGAAAAAGATGAGGGGAGGGCCTTGAACAGAAGAGTTGAACTTGTAAAACAATAGAGATTATTATTTGTTATCAAGTAGAATTATAAACTAATTCACTTTTAATTAGTGGATATAGTATATTTTTGTTCCTTTTAATTTATCAAGATGAAAGTTTCAGGTTTTACATTTATACGGAATGCAGTAAAGTTTGATTATCCTGTCGTAGCAGCTATTAAATCAATCCTTCCTGTTTGTGACGATTTTGTCGTGGCTGTTGGAAATTCAGACGATAATACTCTTGAACTTATTCAGAATATTGATAAACAAAAAATTAAAATCGTTGAAACTATTTGGGATGATTCTCCTGAATTACTAAAACTTGGAGAGGTATATGCCCGTGAAACCGATAAGGCATTTCAGGCAATTTCTGCTGATTCTGACTGGGCTTTTTATATCCAGGGTGATGAGGTGATCCATGAAAAATATCTTGCCACTATAGTTGCAGATATGGAGAAATGGAAAGATCATGATGAAGTGGACGGTCTTTTATTTAACTATACTCATTTCTATGGATCTTACGATTACGTTGGTATATCACCAAAATGGTATAATAACGAAATAAGGATAGTAAAAAATAATAAATCAATATACTCATTCAGAGATGCACAGGGTTTCAGAATAGGGA
>JANXXP010000162.1 GCA_025350595.1 Bacteroidota bacterium | reverse complement strand
GAGTAGTATAACCTATATAAGATATCTGCAATGATACGTTGAGGTTGGGTACCGGAAGACTGAATTTGCCATTAATGTCAGTGCTTGTTCCTGTTATTGTCCCCTCGACTACAACGTTAACGCCAACCAGAGCCTCCCCTGAGGAGGCATCGGTTATTGTACCGATTACCTTAACCTGTTGAGGCATCAATGCATCGTTAGTACCAGCATTTCTGCCGGCGCCATATGAACTTGCTGATAACGATAATGTTATCGTGGCCAGCAAGGCCATCAGGAACGAAAATCTCATAATCAGACCTCGTCTGTCATGCAAATGAGATGAAAACAACAATCTCAATTTTTTTTTCATGCTTTTTAGGTTTTTAAATTATAGATATTAAATAAAGGGTTATTCAGAAAAGATGGATATTCAAGTGTGAACATGGTAAAGAAAATGAATTAAGGAGTTCGACTAATCATTTAAGCCAATTTTATTTATAATAGTTGTTCTTTTTAACTCTTAGGATTTTAATATAATTTGATCTTTTATTCTTCAAAATCAAAATTATATTTTTTATTTTCCTAATTTATTATGCAAAACCATTAGTGTCCACTTAAAATATATAAAACATATAATGTGATATTATTGATTTTGTAAGTAATTGCATATAAGCTATATAAGTGTTATTTTGATTTGTAATACAATGCTTTTAATGTATTTTAATTTCAAATCGGCACCAACAAAAAATCTACGCAAAATGAGATATATCAAGCATTTCAGACGATAAATGAGCAACTTAAGTGGACACTAATGATAAAATACAACTCATTTTATTAATCATGGAATCTCATCATAGACCGCTTTTTTGTTTTCTAACAATTTCTTCGAGGATCTCAATAATATTCTCATTTTTAATAATTAACATACCAATTCGTTCTTTAGATATTCCTTCCTTAATTTTAAAATCATAAAGAGGTTTTTGATTAATAAGTTCTGATTCAAAACAGTTGAACATTATTGAATCATTCTTGTCAAGATTTTCTGCCACTTCTAATAGGTGAGTCGAAATGAAGAACAGGTTATCTCGAATTTTAGCTAATGTGGAGATAATGATTAGGGAAGCATCATAAGCATCTTTTACATTTGTCCCTCGAAACAACTCATCAAATATTACGATAAGATTTTTTTGGGAATTAATTTTAAGAACAATATCCTTGACTCTTTTTACTTCCGAGTAGAAATGACTATATCCCAGATTAAGATTATCTGTAAGGTTAATTGTTGTGAACAATCCATCATATACAGATATTTTTAAATTTTTGGCTGGAACAGGAAATCCCAAATGCGCCAGGTAAATATGTAATCCAATAGTTTTAAGAAATGTTGATTTTCCTGACATATTCGGTCCAGTAAGAAAACACAAATTTGAGTCAGTCTTAAACATGAAACTATTTGGAATAGGTGTAGAAAGAAGTGGATGAAAAGCACTTACAACCTCAAACAAAGGTTGTGATCCCGATCTATAATCTGGTAAAGTGAATCCATCACTCTTCATTATTTTGCTTAATGTTTGGAGTACATCAATTTTGTAAACGGTCTCTAATAATTCTCTTAACGAGTTTTTATTGCTAACTCTAAAAAATTGGTCGAGTCTGTTGATTTGAGAAAAGCTTAGATCTTTTGTTTGACTTAAGGCTTTCTTTAAAGTTTTTGATGCCGCAAATTTCCTGATTTTGTCAAGATCTTCATTAAGCGTTAGGTGAAGAGGAAATGATTGAAACTCTGCTAAAAACAATTTGAGTTTATTCAGTAATTGAATTATATGTAAGATTCCCTTTGAGATAGTATAATAGTCACGATCTAACTTAAGTTTGTTTTTTACACCATCAAACGATGCATCAATAATATTGTCTTTTAACGGGACTCTTTGGTTTCTAAGGTAGTATTCTATGAAATCCAGCTGATCGGAATTAAGTTCCAAACACAAATTATTCTCGTAGAAGAAGGCAATCTCGTATTTGCGATTTTGTAGAAATTCAAAATCAGAAACAGGATTACTAAACATATCATGTAGTAATTCTTGTCCACCCACGGTGGTCGTTCGCTTGTAGAACGTATATATTGAATTGTCATATCTTCTATCCGGGAAGAGTTCGAGGTCTCTAATTGTCTGTTTGTCGACATTAAATGGTATTATGTTATCTTGAGAATGTTTAATTCCTTCTTTGTTATCAGGAACATACCCATAATCAATCAGGTCTTTTTTGGTCTCAATTTTTTTAAGTCCTCCATCGATAAGTAAATAGTACTTATTCGCAACATCCAGAACACTTCTATAATCGTGGTCAGTCAGGATAATTCCCTTTTTTAATGACTTATCGAGAATCAATTTTTTAAGTAGCTCAACATGTAGGGGAGAAATACCGCTAAATGGTTCGTCAAGCAGGACAAACTGAGTATCCATGTTTAACAATAGCTTAACTTCAAGATATCTTGATTCTCCTCCGGACAAATCCTGAATCTTTGTATCAGCAACTTTTGTAAGAACTTCATCATTAAGAATTTCTTTCTGGTCATTATTACCAATGTAAATCTTAACTACTTGTTTTACAGTTATATTTTTAGGTAAAAAATTATCCTG
>JANXXP010000156.1 GCA_025350595.1 Bacteroidota bacterium | reverse complement strand
CAATCATTCGAATCTCCCTGTTCATCATCATCTTATTAAGCCATTCTAGCTCTCTTACTTTATTATTTAATTCTTTTTCATCTTTCTTTCTATCAGTAATATCCCTCACAAATCCCTGCAAACGACCGTCAGATAACATTTTGCCACTTATTTCTACGTCTAGTAAAGTCCCATCCTTTCGGATCATCCGACGTTCGGACAAAAGACTTCGACCTATACGTAATTTATCGATTTGTAATGGCTTTTTGGCGACTTCTTCAGGTGTTACAAGATCGCTCAGGTTAAGGCCTAAAATTTCTTTACGTGAATAGCCCAACATTTTACATCCGCTATTATTTACATCCACATAGTTTCCATTGCCGTCGGCAATAAAGATTCCATCAGACGCCTGTTCCATCAATGAACGATACTGTAATTCGCTTACCCTTAAATCTTCTTCTGCATGCTTTAAGTGAGTAATATCCCTGGTTATGCTAAAAATGTGAGGAATATTGTCAAGGTCTATTATGGAAGCCGACATTATACCGTTTCTCAAAGATCCGTCTTTATGTCTAAAAATTCCTTCCAAATCATTAAACTTTCCTTCTTTCTTTAAAGCAGAAATGATCCATTCCCTACTTGATGAATCAGACCAGATATTCAGTTCATCTGAAGTTTTATTTCTGGTTTCATATTCTGAATACCCTGTTATTTTAGTAAATCCTTCGTTTATTGATACAATCTTACCATCACTAAAACGAGTAATAGTTATTGCATCGGGATTAGTGGCAAATGCTTTACGGAATTTTTCTTCACTTTTTCTTAAAGATTCCTGTACTTTATTCCTCTCAGTATTATCGGTTATTATTCCGATCAGCCCTATTATATTTCCCTCGTTATCTTTAATAGCATCAGCACGTTCATATGCGCTAAATACCCGGCCGCTTTTGGTAACCATTTCCAAATTGCCTGACCAGGAATTACCACTCATAATTTTATCAAACAATTCCTTTGCAATATCAGGATTTTGGACTACAACAGAGCCACCTCCGGCAGATTCAATTTCAGCAGCATTTGCATATTCGAATAAATCCGATAAAGCCTTATTTTGAAAAAAGTGATGTCCCTGAGCATCAGAAATCCCAATTGCATCGGTTGTAGCTTCAACTGCCTTACTTATGAAAAGCAGTCTTTCTTCAATTCTTTTCCTTTCTGTAATATTTGAAGCAAAGGCAGTTACCCCTAAGATTTCATGCTTTTCGTTATAAATCGGATTGTATCTTGTTTCATAATATTGAGGATCTTTATCCCCATATTTATCTACCTTAATATGGCTTACTCCCTCCAAAGCCATGTCATAATTGATCTTTGCCTTAATAATATCTTCTTCAATGGTCATACAATCCAGAAGGTTCATCCCTAATTTCACTTCAGTCCCGTAGGTATTCAGCATTACTTCTTTGTGATAGGAATTAAAAGTGAGGTAATTATATTGCATGTCAATTGCAACAACAATCACGTCAGCAGGGCTGTTAATGCAAGCTTCAAGAAGTATCTTTTCTGCTCTGATTCTATTTTCAGCAGTAATTATGCGGCATGCAGCTTCTACCATTGCCAACAATTCGCGTTTATCAACAGGTCTCCTGATATAGCCATCTGCACCACATTCCAGTCCTTCGGAAACGTTATCGGAACTGGTCCGCAACGAAGAAAGCAAAATGATATAAACTTCCGAAAATTCTGGATCTTTTTTAATAAGGTTACATAGATCTTTACCATTTGTATCAGGCAGCATAACATCAAGAAGAAGAATATCAGGTTTCTCTTTATGTAGAACCTCCATGCAGTCAGCTCCGTTTACAGCTGAAAACAGTATATATTCAGTCTTATTTAGGGCCCTCATTGCCAGATCCAGTAATTCTGGGGAATCATCTACAATAAGTATCTTAAAATATTTGTTGCTTTTCATAGGCGTCTGGAATTTTGTCTTAGAATTTCGGTAGTGAAAAATAGAAAGTAGAGCCCTTCCCCACTTTGCTTTCCACCCAAATTTTACCTTTATGAGCAATAATTAAATTACGGACAATTGATAATCCAAGTCCAGTTGACTTTTCACCGGAGGTACTCTTGACACTAGTTTTCTCAAAAGGCTTAAAAAGCTTTTCTAGTTCTGCTTCCGGAATACCCTGACCCTGATCAGTAACTGAGATAGTAACATCATTACTACCGATAGCCAGGAATACCATAACATTGGTTCCAGGCTGGGAATATTTCACTGCATTGCTTATCAGGTTATTAAGCACCTGTTCAATTTTCCCTTTGTCAAACAGTAGTTCGGAAACTTGATCCACCTGGTCAAACTGAATCGTGATGTTTTTTTTATGTGCGATAACGTTATTCAGTTCAATGTTCTTTTTTATGACAGCTACCAAATTAGCTTTTATCAGTTCGAGTTTAACTTTTCCGGATTCGATAGCTGAAAAATCGAGAAGGTCATTCAGTAGCCGGAGCATAAATTCGCTGGAAGAAAGAATTGATGTTTGCATCTCAATCTGATCTGGAGTCAGACGCGAATCTGGATCATCAAGAATATAACTACTATATCCCATAATCACACCCAGTGGGTTTCTAAGATCGTGTGCTGCTATACCAAGGAACTCATTTTTAAGTTTATTCAGTTCGTCAAGTTCATGATTCTTTTTTGCCAGTTCACGTTGCATATTTACCAGTTCGTTGTTCAAACAGCTAAGCTCTTCGTAATATGAATAAGCAGGTTCCTCAGGCTGTAACTGAAGTTTTTCCTTATCTTTTGCGAGTGAGCGTATAATGTTGGCCTGTTCATTATTTATTCTTGTGAGTTCAGAAAACAACATTTGCGCACCGTTTTTAGTTGTGGCAGCAGCAATTCCGATCTTGTCATCAAAGATTCCTCCAAAAAACGAGAAAGTTTTGGCTCCCTCCCTGGTTGAAATATTAATTTCCCAACCAATCGCTATCCTTTTCCTTTTTAATTCTAGAAAAAAATTCAGGATCTTATCCAAATCTCCTGCTACTACAGATGAAAAGAGCATGTTACCAATTATTGAAGTACCGATAATCTTATCTTCATCCTGAAGAATTTCAACCACCCTGCCTTCAAGGTCGCATAAAAGTGAAAACCGATTTCCGATAGCTTCTGACATAATCAGGCAACTAAAAACTTATCTGCAAGTTCAACCGCTTCCGCTGCGCTCAAAGCATATCCGTCAGCT
>JANXXP010000094.1 GCA_025350595.1 Bacteroidota bacterium | reverse complement strand
GCCCTATATTCAATTAATTCGTTCTTCCTGATAAGGTACATGCTGTTATATGCTCCTGAATATTGCAGAATGTTTTTAGCTTCATCAAAAAGGTACCGGGGATGAGGCAAAAGACGGAATGGATGTTTCATTATGTGTTGTTGATAAAGCTAAAAACATTCTGCAATATTCAGGAGCATATAACAGCATGTACCTTATCAGGAAGAACGAATTAATTGAATATAGGGCGGACAGAATGCCAATCGGAATATCAGGATTTTCAGAAAAAAGTTTTAGTACTCAGGATATTCCGATCTCCAAAGGAGATTTAATCTATATGTTTTCAGATGGTTATGCTGATCAGTTCGGCGGTCCTAATAGTAAAAAGTTTAAATATGCAACGTTAAAAGAGCTGCTACTCAAAATTCATAAACTACCGATGCAGAAGCAAAAGGAGAAACTTGAAAAAGAGTTTACCGAATGGAGAGGAAGCTCACCTCAGATTGATGACGTTCTGATTTTGGGAGTGAAGCTGTAAATCAATTTTGAAGGGTACTTGATGTTGTGTGCTGGGTTTTGAAGCCTTTCAACCAGCAACAAGCAACTAGCACCAAGTCCCAGTTACCATCTTCACAAAAACTATATCTCCTCCTTATTTCCGGCTATTTGAAGAACCTTTGTTGTACCACCTGTTTCAAGGTTGATTCCATGAGGCACATTTGTTTTCCATGAACCTCCGGTAAAGTCTGGCACATCAATAGATTGTGATCTGTTTGCAACAGACCATTCACTTAACGGGGCGATTGAACTCCACAAAGCTCCGTCATAGACATTCTGATCAAGTGGTAAACCATTTCTGAGACAATCGATCATTCTCCAGTCCATTATGAAGTCCATGCCTCCATGACCACCTACTTTTTTAGCCATTTCCCCTACCCTTTTCACTATTTCAGGAGAATACTTTTCATAAAGTTCTTTCAGTTTATCATCACTAACCCAGCTTTCACCCAGGGCTATCATTTCTTTTGGATACTTACGAACCATACCCTTTGTGCCTTTAACAAGATGAATCCTTGAATATGGTTGCTCGGATGATACGTCATGCTGAATCATAATTGTCTTTCCAAGGGCGGTCTTTACAATAGTTGTGTTCATATTACCCCTGAACTTTGAATCTTTCCATTCGGCATAAAACGGGTCCTTTGAAGACAATTCTTTCTCTTTTGGCGCCATTGTAAAATCGTAAGTCGACATTGATGAAAGATATTCCATCTTATCACCCCGATTGATATTCAATACCTGGCAGACAGGGCCTAAACCATGTGTTGGATACAAGTTCCCATTTCTTGTTGCATTTTCTTTTAATCTCCACATTCCGGTATATGCTCCATCGGTCTGCTTATCGTCAAGTGGTTTCTTAAAATTATATCCCATAAGGTTGTGTATGTAAGCGCCTTCCCCATGTATTATATCTCCAAACATTCCCTGACGCGCCATATTTAGTGTAAGTAATTCAAAGAAATCATAACAGCAATTCTCAAGCATCATACAATGTTTTTTTGTTCTTTCGGATGTCTCAACAAGCTGCCATGCTTCATCAATTGTACGTGCAATCGGAACTTCGCATGTTGTATGTTTACCATTTTCCATAGCATATACAGCCATTGGTGTGTGCCAGATCCATGGTGTACAGATATAAATCAGATCCAGATCAGGCAACTCAATAAGTTTTTTCCAGACATTATTATCTCCAAAAAACTCCTTAGCAACAGGCCTTCCTACATCTTTAAGATCTTTCTGAGAGCCGTCTACAGCTACTTTTCTGAGATCACAAAGAGCCATAATCTCAACACCTTCTATATAACATAATCTCTGTACTGCTCCGCTTCCCCTGTCGCCAAGTCCGATAACTCCGACTCGCACTTTTGGCAAGGCAGGAGCTGCATATCCTGACATATTGAATTTCTGAGTGTGAGATTTTTTAACTGATGTGATTATATTATCGAGATTTGTTTTCTGTTGTTCAGAAATATTTTTTGGCACAAGTCCGCTTGCCATTACTCCTGCTCCGGCAAGGGTGGCATTCTTTAAGAAATTACGGCGATTGGTTGTCATATTTTGTATATTTTCAGGTTAGTTCATCTAGAATAATCATTCGCAAATTAATACTTTATTATAAAATTCAACTACTTTTTTACTCTCAATTTCCCAATTAAGCCTCAATGAGGCAGAAATGGCATTTAGTCTAAATTCTTTTAGTCTTTCCGGATCATTTTTAAGTTCATAAAGCGCTTTCGAAATATTTTCAGAAGTAACACTTTCAATAATAACTCCTAAGTTATTTTCCATAATAATTTTACGGGTCTCCGGAAGATTACTGGCAATTACCGGAATCCCGGCTGAGATATAGTCAAAAAGCTTGTTTGGGAGACTATATCTGTAATTCAAATTTGTATCCTTTTCCAAACACATTCCTATATCAGCTGTCTTTGTATAACTGATAAGTTTTTCCCACGATACGGTTTGAATAAATTTCACTCTGTCTCCAATCCCCAACTTATTAGCACGAAGCTTTAAACAGGGAACAACATCCCCTGAACCAACAACTGTTAAAGACACTCCGGAATTAATCTTAAGAGCATCAATGAGCTCTTCTGACCCTTTATCAATATTAATTCCTGTACCCTGAATAATCACAAGAAGATCATCATTCGGGATACCCAGATCCTCCTTTGAATATCTGGCAATATGAACAGAATTCCTGCTGAAATTTTTTATTACTAATGGTCTTACTCCATAAAGCATCTCATAATGTGATGCAATCGGTTCACTTACGGTAATTACATATTTCAACTCAGGGAAAATGGTTTTCTCAATTGTACTCCAGAACCATTTCACAAAAAAACGGTTTTGAAGTTCCGGGACTTCAGTAAAAAACTCATGTGAATCGTAGACCAGGGGAATAAGCTTCAATTTTGAAACCAAATAATTTGGAAGCAAAGTATCAAGGTCGTTTGCAACTAAAAGATCATACTTATGCAAAAGAAGATAAATGAAAAGCCGTATATTGAAGAAGCCATAGAACAGAAATCCCCTATTAAAGAACATTTTAAATTTTTTAGTTTTGAATGGAACAGTATCTGAACCACAACAATCGTTTATTTCTCTGCCTATTATTGTTATATCGCAATTCAGACTGCTGACAGCTTCAGCCATTTTAAGCACCCGTTGGTCATAACAGATGCAATTGGTAACGGAAAATGCTACTCTGGTTTTATTTATATATTCTAGCATATGGTAAAAATAATAAAATCTGTTGAGAAGTATTAGTGAAAAAAACAGGGGGAGGAAGTAAAGCATAAACTCATTGATATTTTTACATTTTCACGAAACAACTCATAAGCAAAATAAAAAAATGTCATCATCAAGGAATAATTGTAAATAACACTTGATTCTTTAACTTTAGGCAACCCAAACTTTAGCTCACTTTAAGTACTTATTAGTTACAAGTAGTTTGTATATTTTTACAAAAAATAAAGATGCTTATCGATAGAAATATTTCACTTAAAAAATATAACACATTTGGCCTGGATTATAAGGCTGAATGCATTATCCATTTAAAAACTGAAGAGGAAGTAGTTTCACTTTTTAAGAATCAAAATTCCTGTAAAAAACCATTCCTGATTATCGGAGGAGGAAGTAATCTTTTGTTTACAGACGATTTTAAGGGTACAATTCTCCTTCCTGAAATGGATCTAATAATTATCGAAGCACAGGATAAAGAAGATGTTATAATTTCTGCCGGTGCAGGAGTTAACTGGGACCAGCTTGTTGGATGGTCTGTTTATAAAGGATATGGCGGATTGGAGAACCTTTCTTTGATTCCGGGAATGGCAGGGGCCACTCCGGTACAGAATATTGGAGCTTACGGTGTTGAGGTGAAAGATGTTATTGAAAAGGTCAGGGCTGTTTCTGTAGAAGATGGCTCAATAACCGAATTCAGTAAAGTGGATTGTCAATTTGATTACAGAAATAGTACTTTCAAAGGAATAAATAAGGGTAAATATCTGATTATTAAAGTATATTATAGACTAACCACCCGACCAATATTAAAATTGGATTATGGTTCCCTGAACAATGAAATAAAGAAACTGGGAGATACTACCTTGAAAAATGTCCGGCAGGCTGTGATAAATATCAGAAAAAGCAAACTACCCGATCCTGAAACTATCGGGAATGCTGGAAGCTTCTTCAAGAATCCGGTTGTTTCGCCTGACTTTGCAGAAAATCTTAAAAAAAGTTATCCTCAGGTTCCGGCATATAATGATCCATCCGGAGGCATTAAACTTGCAGCGGGTTGGCTCATTGATCAGTGCGGCTGGAAAGGGAAAAAGATCGGGCATGCCGGAGTGCATGATAAACAGGCGCTTGTCCTGGTAAACTATGGAAACTCAACTGGAAAAGAAATCTGGTTCCTATCTGAAAAAATTATCGAATCAGTCCGGGAAAAATTCGGTATTGAACTGGAACGGGAGGTTGAAGTCGTCGGAACTATTTGAATATTTTCCTTCTATCAAGTTCCTTCTGATAGAGTGCTGCATAATGGTTATGCTCTGACAGGGTTCTCGAAAAATTATGGAATCCTGAAAAGTCAGCCTTTGCAGCAAAGAAAAGATAATCATGTTTCTCTGCATTTAGCACGGCATCAATACCTTCGATGGTCGGACAACCGATTGGCCCGGGAGGGAATCCTTTATGTTTATAAGTATTGTACGGCGATTCTACCATTAAATGTTTATTAAGTACCCTTGTGATGGTGAAATCATTCAAAGCAAATTTTATTGTTGGACAAGCTTGCAGTGGGATACCTCTTTTTAATCGGTTAAGATAAACTCCGGCAATACGCGTCTTCTCATCAGATTTTGCAACTTCATCATCAATTATGGAAGCCAGTATTGCAACTTCGAGAGGATCAAGGTTTTTCTCTTTTGCTTTTCCAAGTCGCTCTTTGTTCCAGAACTTCCGGTACTCTTTAATCATCCTTGTATAAAGCTCCTTTGCACTGGTATTCCAATAAATCTCGTAGGTATTAGGGATAAAAAGTGAAATAATATTTTCTTTTTTAAAACCGTCACTCTTATAATTAGAGTCGTTTAAAAGAAAGTTAAGTATTTGAACAGAATCAGCTTCAATATCACTTCCTATTTTTCCGGCAATCTGATTAATTGTCCTGACATTGCTGAATGTTGTTAAGACAGGAATCTGATTACCTGACCTTAAGTGATCAATTAATCCAAAGTAACTAAGGTCCTTGCCAAGTATGTATCTTCCTGGTTTAATATGATCAGGATAGTTTTTCTTTTTTGCAACCCAGTTAAATGCCTTCAGATTCTTTATAATATAATGTGACTTAAGAGTGTCAAGTACCTGGGCATAAGAAGCGTCTGTGGGTATATGAATAGACTGATAGTTCTTTTCAGATTTGATATTTAAACCAAAGATGATTCTATAGAGAATAATGAGAATAATCACACCTGTGATTCCAATTCCAGCCAGAAAGTAAAGTATCAGCTTCTTTTTCATTACCCTTAATTATAAAACAAATTTAAGTATAAAGTTTGAAGTGGCAAAAACGACGAATGACAAACGACGAACGACGAACGACTAACGACTAACGACTAACGACTAACGACTCACAGCAAACCGTAAATAAATATATTTTATACCGTGTGTCTTGTGTCGGGCGCCAAGTACCTATTTTTTTTATAAATTTGCTATCGATTAAACTAATATTCAATGAAAATGTCAATTTCTATGCTACTGATTCTTATAGTAATAGGGATCATAACCGGAGTAATGGCAGGCATGCTTGGTATAGGCGGAGCTATAATTATGATTCCTGCTCTTGTAATTCTCATGGGTGCCAGTCAGCAGACTGCCCAGGGAACAAGTCTTGCAGTGATGCTTCCTCCTATAGGTATTCTTGCTGCTTACAATTATTATAAAGCAGGTCAGGTAAATATTAAGTTCGCAATTGTACTGGCCGTATTCTTTCTGGTTGGATCTTATTTCGGGTCAAAAATGGCGTTGACACTGCCCCAACCATTGCTAAAAAAGATATTCGGTGTTCTTCTTCTTCTTGTCGCAGCAAAGATGCTATTATCAAAATAAAAAGATTGTTAGAAAAACAGACCTAAGCTGAATACAAACGCATTGGCACGGTCATCAAGATTAACTGAAGTACCAGCCAGATTCTTGATCTGGTTCTGATATTTTTTCAGACTGCCTTCATACCTCATGTCAAATGTAAGAGTCTTCAATAAATCGACGCCAATACCTGCCTGGTAGCCAACAGTCATTTTATTATACATACCCTTAAAATCAGGACTGTCGATAAGATCTTTTGGAGAGTTTATCAAAATGGAAGCTGATGGTCCGGCGTTAAGACGAAGAGGACCAAATTTAATTCCAAGCATTACCGGAATATCCAATTTATTGAAATTTTGTTTCACAATGCTTGATGTAGATGTCTGAACATTTTTAACAGTATATTCATTTGTTCTTGTATCAAGCAACAATTCAGGCTGAATGTAGATACCAAGAATGGTAAGCCTAATAAATACGCCTCCGTTAAAACCATATTTTGCAGTAGTTAATGCATCAACTGTGTAAGAAGTTGTGCCGGAGGTTAACGTTTTAACAGTAGCCATCGACAGGGAAGAAGTGCTTACCCCAGCCTTAATACCAAATTTAAGTTGTGAGAAAGCCGGAAGTGATATAAGAACTACCAGGATAATTGTAATAAGTTTTTTCATCATTATAAAGTTTAAGTTAACTAATTCAAAAATACATCAGAATTTCAAATCAGGCAATCTTATAACGGATAACAAAGCAAAATAGTTGCAATTTTTATTCATTTTAATTACCAGTTATTGCTAAAACGCAAAAAAACAAAACAAATTGTAATTTCTCAATATGAAAGGGACATGATGTCTTTCTCTTATTTTAGACAGAGATGGCATGATATTTGTTTTGACAAAGGTGTAAATCATACTGCTATGAAAAAGCTACTTATAATTATTACGACTTTTATGGTCATGTCTTCCTGCGCGACCACAAATCAGGCAAAATTATCAAGAATTGAAGCCAGAAAAGATAAGAAACTGGCAGAACAGGCTTCTGTAAAGCAAGCTGTTGAATCGAAAAGGTATATTATAAAATTAGAAAGGCTCTACTTCACACATGGAGGGATGGCTGATTTAATCCCAACAGCCAATTATATTATTATAGATGGAGATAACGCTATTATTAATACTGCTTATCTTGGGAGACAATACAGCAGTATATGGCCTGTTATTGCTATCAACATGAAGGGAAAATCCAAAAACTATTCTCTTACAAATAATCCCTCAAAAGGAACATATATAATAAAGATGGACGTTCTCAATGGTAAAACCAATTCATTTGACGTTAATCTTTCAATTGGAGAAAGCGGCTTATGCCATGTATCTGTTTCAAGTTTAATGATAGACTGGGTAAATTATTCCGGGCACATTGTTCCCATAGAACCTAAAAAAGACGGTCCTGATCCCAAAAGCGTGGTGATCTAAGATCGGGATTACTGATATTCAATATACTTGCTGTTCTGTTTTAGCTCCAGAAAATCATTCTCTGCTTCGCAGTATCCGTATTCAAAGCAATAATGAAATGTCTTACCATCTGATGTTTCTATAAGATGGGTAAAAAAGCTGAAGTTATATCCCAATGCGAATAGGGCATCTTTATGAACTTTAACTTTACCCTCAGAATAAAGATCTGAGAGAATTCTTCTGTTCTTCCTTAACAACCCGTGAACATTCCTTACAAAATTGTTTGAATCCCGGTTCAGACGGTTATTATAATTATTCCGACACTGATCAGAGCAGAATTTTTTATCAGTACGGCCACGTAAGTTGTCGCCGCAATCGAGACATTTTTTTTCCACAGCACGAATGTTTTCATAAAGATATAAAAAATACAAATCGCCATATGAATTTGATACATAAATATTAAAACGTTTTCAAACGGATACAAACGACTATAAATGATTGGTAATCGTATACAAATGATTATTAACCGGGACAGTTTTGGAGGTGGATGTAAGTTTGCTTCACAAATAATTTAAATGTCAAATTAAAAAATTAAAGTCATGAGTACACTTGCAAACAAAGTCACATTGATTGGAAACCTTGGAAAGGATCCTGAAACCAAAACAACCGAAACCGGAAAAAAAGTAACACATTTTACCCTGGCAACTAATGATGGGTACAAAGGAGCAGATGGTCAAAGAGTTAAGGAGACAACATGGCACAATGTCGTTGCCTGGAACGGACTAGGTGAAGTTGCAGCTAAATACCTTAAAAAAGGGAATGAAGTTGCGGTTGAGGGGAGAATAGTTTACAGATCGTACGAAGACAAGAAAGGTACTACGAAATACATTACCGAGATTGTCCTGAATGATCTTCAGCTTCTGAGGAACGGAGAAAAAGACGCAAAAGGGGATCTTAGCAAAGATGAGTAGCAACCAGCACCGGAAATCAATCGCTGCATTTTTGTCAAAATTACTGTAGGGAACGGTCGCGACCATTCCCTACATATTTTGCTATTTTTTTACCTTTGGAACCAACGCTGCTGCAGTCCAGCTTCTGAAAAATCTTATAACTTTTTCCTGATTATATCCTTTGCCTTCCTCAAGCAAACCGCTATCCTGAATATGAAGAACTTTTCCCTTTCCATCGATAATAATAAATACCGGGAATCCAAATCGTGTCGGATTTCCAAGAAACTCATTGGAGGCATCATTCTTATTCTCAGGACTGTAATTCAACTTCACCGGGATATAATCTGTGCTGATTACTTTAGAAATAGCCGTATCTGCTTTACAAAATGCGTCAAATTTTATACACCATGGACACCAGTTACCACCATACTGGACCAGCACATGTTTTCCGGAGTTCTTTGCCTGGACAATAGCCTCATTCAATTGTTTCATACCATCAAGAGTAGGGTCATATAACTTTTTGGTTTCCTGTGCCCGGATACTAATTGATGAAATAATCAAAATACTGATCAACAATGCTTTTAAAATATACCTGCTATTCATATCTGTATTGCTTTATTAAATAAATGAAATTATTTTTAATCAGAAATCTGCTATTTAAAATCCAGAAGATCCACGTTAGTTCTGTAATCGCCCAGAAGATGCTCAGCAAAATAGTACCACATAAGTCTGTCAAAATATGGAACATCATTCCCGTATGCATGTCTCTGACCAGGCAACATCATGAAATCAAAACGCTTATTTGCTTTTATAAGAGCATCAACCACTCTGAGAGTGTTCCCTGGATGGACATTGTTATCAATATCTCCCGTTGTAAGAAGTAAGTAACCCTTGAGATTTTTTGCGATGTCCTCATTATTCTCAACTGTTCCCTTAAATGAAATCTCAGTTTCCTTCTTTTTACTAAGACTGTCCTTTACTTCTATTCTCTTTTTGTTAAGACTATCCTTTACTTCTCCTTTCTTCCCTACCTTTTTTTCAATCTGCGTTACACCATTGTGGGTCTCTCCCCACCATTGATTATAGATATTGTTATCATGATTTCCCGATGAGGAAACTGCCACACTATAAAAATCCGGATAAGAAAGAATCGCAGCTGTTGACATAAATCCTCCCCCTGAGTGCCCATATATTCCTACTTTGTTGATATCAATAAACTTATATCTGTCAGCGAGCTGTTCGATACCGTATTTATCGTCTGCCAGTGCATAATCTCTCAGGTCATTATACCCAAAAGTGTGGTAGTAATTATTTCTCATCGGACTTCCTCCGCGATGACCAAAATTTACAACTATAAATCCCAGCTGTGCAAGTGCTACATTTTTGCCCCCTGTGACAGTAAAAGAATATTGCACCGATTCGGTTTGCGGCCCCGGATAAACATAGGAAATAACAGGATATTTCCTGGTTGAATCAAAGTTAAAAGGCTTATACATAACTCCATAAAGGTCAGTTACGCCATCTTTTGCTTTTACTACTATTGTTTCAGGCATTTTCCATCCTGCTTTATATAATTGAGAAATATCAGCTTTTTCAAGACTTAGAATAATATTACCGTTGTTATCGCGGAGAACTGCTTCAGGTACCTTATCGACAGTTGAATATGTATCAACAAAGTATTTGCCTGATTTAGACATAGAAAAAGAATGGTTAGCGCCTTCTTTCGTTATCAGGGCCATTCCTCCCCTGTCTATGGACGCCTTATACTTCATACTATAATATGGATGCACACCCTGTTCTCTTCCGAAAGCCTCAAAATATAACATTCTGCCTATGGTATCAATCTGTTCGACTCTTCCAGTAACAAAGTAGCCATTTGTTATCTGGTTTTTAAGGTTCCCCTTACCATCGTAGAGATAGAGCTGACCCCATCCGGTTCTTTCAGACCACCAGATTATATCATTACCTTCGTTAAGTACTGACAATCTTGTATATTCATCATTGAAATATGGCCATGTTTCTTCACTGAACAGAACAGAAAGGGCCCCGGTTTCAGCATTTACAAGACACACATCCAGATGTTTAAGAGGCCTGTCTTTTCGTATAAGAATTAGTTTATCCGCAGCTTTTTGTGATGACCAGGCCACTCTGATCGTCTGATCTTTCCATTTTTTAACATCAACGTCTATCCGTTTTTTGGTAGCAACATCAAATATAAGGAGCTCAGTTTGAGGTACAAATTGTTCACCGGGCATTGAATATCTGTAAGTCTCAAGTTTAGGACGAGGTTGTGCCAGAACATCAATTACAAACAGGTCCTTTACTTTTCTTTCATCCTGCTTTTGGACATATAACTTTTTTGAATTTTTAAACCAGTCAACATTTGCTCTCACCTTTTTATTTCTGGTAGTATCTTCTGAATTTCTTGCATAGCTGTAATAACGTTCACCATCCGTGGTAAGCTGAATCTCAACGCTATCCTTATCTTTAGCTTTCATTATGTACAAGTTATGATTCTTCGCATATGCAAACCATGTACTGTCCGATGAATATACCGGCCATGATGGCTTCTTTTTTTCCTTGCCAATTGTATCCTTTATAAGCAGTTTTTGGGTTGTAATGTCAAATAAGAATTTAATTGAATCGACTGTAAAAGTCAATTTTGTAGTACTCTTCTTTTCGAATTTTATGTCCTTAATAGGAAGATCAAGATCGTTATATGGATGATAAGTCAGTTTGCGCAATTCAGCGGCCATAAATTTACTTTCGAACATGGGCTGTTTTGATTTTATAGCAGAATTAACGTAATAGAAGTTCTTCCCGGCAGATGTTTTAAAGGAATACCAGAAGATGTCTGATTCTTCAATCCAGTTGGCATTAACTGCAAGATCGCCATATTTAGGAATCAGGTTATCGCCACGGTATTTTTCGGCTGAAGCAAAATCTGCTTTCTGGGCAGATGTCAGTACAGAAAATAGCAGAAGAGCATTAAGAAGGAAGTGTAGTTTCATAGGGTAAAGTGGTAGGTTATTTTATTTCTCAAATAAAATGAAAATTATTCTATTAATAATGATTGTTGCCTGTTTAAATAGTATTTGACTTCGTCGAGCCCATCGGGGTTTGTACCTATTGCACTTTGAGATATCCTCTAATTATATTTCTACCAATATCTTGTCCATATGGCACGATCCCGTCAGGGATCGAATATTGGTAGAAATATGATATGACCAGAGTTTGAAAAAAGTCCCGTAGTGACGCCATATTAAATATTAAGAAATTTTAATCACGATTTAACCTCAGTTTAACTTCAGTTTAATAAACTTATCTTACACTTGTTACTTATTTAGATTGATTCTAAATAAATATCTGATTATCTCTTTTCCATCGTGTATCT
>JANXXP010000062.1 GCA_025350595.1 Bacteroidota bacterium | reverse complement strand
TCATCTTGTTTTGTGTTGCTTGATCTTTGCCAAAGCAACGGGTTACTATTGATAAGTGGTATACTTTTCAACCAGAAGGTGGTATACTTTTCAATTAATATATACATACCGACCGCCATCCGGCGGTCGGAAGGATTTTTCGGTGTTAAGCAACCCCAAAACGGATCATGAGCACAGCGAATAATCCTTTCCAAACGCAGGCGGCTGCAGGGCTTTTTCTTTATGAAGCAACTTATAATCAGTCCAGTTGAACCTGTTAAAGAATAGAGAACAGGGAAGAAGGAAAACAATTGGGGTTGTTTAATATTAAATGTGTCTTTAGCAGAAGTATAACAGTTCTATAGAAATTATGGTTATTTTTAATGAAAAGTTTATAAATTTCTTCCGTCTAAAATATAATAATTATACCAACCATTATGTACGGATACATTAGTGAAAAAGCCAGGATTTTCCTTAAAGTTAAACCTGAAATTTACCGGAAACAGGATGCTTTTGGAATGCCAGACGTTGATTTGACTGAAGAAGAACTTGACCTGCTGAAATCAGGTTGTAAGCAGATCGTTGAAGGAAAGGGTCAGACTCCTGATAATCCATTGACAGATATCGGAATTCATGGGTTCACTATCCTTATGGAACTATTCCATTTTGAAAAGTGCATGCAAAGTATCTATAAATCCACAAATGAAGGATTCCTCGACAAAATGGAATGTGTTCATGTGGTTACAGGCCAGGAGTTAGTCCTCTATAACTTTGTTAAAAAAGGTAGTTGAAATTGCTGGAGATAATCCAACTATTCTTTTGGCTGAATCGATAACGACTGACAAAAGAACTCCTTTACCCGGTTATTAATCAACTGCAGGACATATTCCTTTTCGCATATTTCAATTCCCTTAAATTCTTCCTTTTCCCATTTGAAATTCTCTTCATCGTCAGGAGAAAGCATGTAATTTTTCTTAATGTCTGCCATGGTGCCCAGATTAAGTTTTCTTGTCCAGTACATATAAAGACAATAATCAGCCGATACCTCTGAAGGGCAATAACTGATGTTCAGGAGAAATCTATAAGTGTAATCAAAATTTTTGTTCCTGATGCAAAGCCAATAACTCGGGTAAGTCTGATTATTCCGTGTTATGTATTCATGTTTCATATCAACTGTTATCAGATCAAACTCCCCGACATAACTGTTCCATTCATTAAGGAATTCCGTAAGCTTCTGATTAAGATGCTTATATCTGTATACTCCCTTCTCTGCGAAATAGATCCCAATGTCTTCCTTCCAATTCGTATTCATATCGCTTTTTTTAGTTTATCTGATAATAGAGTACACAAATTTCATAAGTAACAACGTGACGGAATAATCCTTTTATAATGATATTCCCTTTCGTTCCTATATAATATTTTTCTTCAAAGGACTCATAATGAAATAGTTCCATAAGTATCTTAAACTCATATTTCGAAAGTCCTTTTATGCTGTTCATAGAAGTAATTCCGCTGCAACTGTAGACAATCTGTTTGCACCCTTCCTTAATTTTTGCAAGGTTCCATCCATCTTTTGGCATTTGAAGCGCATCAAGCTCTCGATATTTTATGGGCCCGTCTGTTAAAAACCTCGCCGCTTTGCAAAAAATATAAGTATAGGTTGATTCATCCAGTTTCCGCCTTATCTTTTCAGGTAGCTTATCAAATTGTTCATCCATAAATTCAAATGAGCATATATCTTCTTTCATAGCTTTACTATTCCCTGTTTAATGAAAATCCGAATCCTCCTTCTTTTTCTATTAACACCTGATCTTTTACCTCCAGCTTTTTAACCATCTGTTTCAGATGATTCCGGTAAAAGAGGTGATCGCCGTTTTTATTAATTTTTCTGGTATCAAAATCTTTTGAATAATCCCTTACAAACTCCTCTATTGTAATCTTTTTCATACATCGCTGGTTCGACAGGAATTCACTCATCCTGAGTAATAGTGTCTGCTGTTTTAACAGAATCGATTCTGCTTTCTCATATCCAAACTGAATCAGTTTCTTCACTTCAACATTAACAGACGAATCATTGTCGTTCAGATAAATGTTTGTGGTGGGATCCTTCTGCTGAAACGCTGCAGGTATTTCCCCCATTCCACAGCTTTTAATCATGGAACATACGAAGTGTGTCGCCTTCTTTATGTCAGATGATGATCCTGATGTAATATTCTCTTCTCCAAAAATCAATTTCTCTGCTGCATGACCACCAAGCAGAAATGCTACCCGGTTTATTATCTCATTCCTGGCGATGTACTTATGACTGAATTTAGAATATATAAATCCTTCAGTATTAGTACTTGTAGTTACTGAGTATATTACTTCAGGAATTATCCGCAACAAAATTGATGAGATGATTGCATGTCCGCTTTCATGTACAGCGGTTATAGCTTGCATATCATCCTGTTTACATACTCTCAGGGCCTGAAGGCTAAGAATCAATGGTTCGGTAAATGACGAAATAATTTTCTTATTGCTGATAAGTTCGAAACTCATTTCTTCATTCATATACGATATATTAACTGATTCAATTTTGTGCTGATTAAGTAACCTGAAAACTATTTTAGGGATCTGCGAATTAACCATACTGTGTATAGTTGAGAATAATGGCCTTGTGCCCTGGGTTGGATAGACTCCTTCATTGTAGATTATTTCCCTCACAGAGTCCTCAAATGTCAGACTTATACCAAATTCTGAATACATTTCATTATTTGCCTTTTCAAGTTCCAGGTCAATGATCTTGTAGAATGAATCGCTATCAAGAGCCGGATAAATGATATGATTGTTCCCAAGCCTCGATATCTGTTCGCTCCTGAACCGCTCTTTCAATGCATTCTTAATGTCGGGTAGTGTTATTTTGAGGGATTCTTCATGGAACTCATCAGCACTTATATCGGTTTCGAAATTGG
>JANXXP010000052.1 GCA_025350595.1 Bacteroidota bacterium | reverse complement strand
TCGAGTCCCGTCCGCACCGCAGTAGAACGAAAAAGCCACGTGAAAACGTGGCTTTTGTATTTTTATCTTAATAATCCCACACACATCTTACCGACAAACCCCATTTCTTTGAGTTAAATGACCGTACGACACTGCTACTGTTGTCATACATAAATCTGGTAAACGCCATATCACCCCCGGAGGTGGAACTCCACCAACCACCCAACTTAAAAAGGTTAGTAAACACTGCATCAGGTCCAGCAAGACGATTGCCCCCGGGAAGAGCCCAAAAATATGTTTCATTTGTGGCCCCGGTATTGGGACTGTTCCAATGCAGAAGACCGGCTTCCTTCAGTTTCGCGCCTGCAATCTGATCACCTCCCAAATATCCTGTCAATTCTTCCCATTCGTAATCACCTGGTACATGCCATCCTTCAGGGCAAAGTTTCCCTGTGCTGACTGTGTACCAATTATATAATGCGCCATAAGGGATTTTTCGAACCGCGTTATTGTTCTGCCAGCAACAAGCCGGAGTTGTGATGCTGCTCCATGTTGGTCCTTCAGGCACTATTGGAATGGATGTTCCATCATTATACTTAGTGGTTTTAAGGTTTTCAACCATCCATGTCTGTGTTCCGATCTGATAGGTCCTGTAACTATTCCCATCGGCATCCGTCACACTGCCGTAATTAATCAAAAGAGAAACTTCATAAAGATGATCCGGCTTCTTTTCGCATCCTGAAAAAAAGATCAGTACCACAACTAAAAGACAATTCAGTATTCTGTTTTTAATATTCATCCTTTAATAATATGAAATCCAAACACATCAGGTTCACTTTCATTACATTATCAAAGTTAAAATTATATTTGATTAAAGTCAGGTAACTCTCTTGACTTTTAGACATAACAATTTCTCCGGAAAGAACTCCGGATTACCTAAAAAATAAATCTGTTCGGTGTGACGTTACCTACATTCGGGGCATTTGGTGCTGTCGGCAGCAGTAACTCCTGCAATAAACTCTTTACCGCATTTGTCACATTTGACCTTAATTATTCTCTCTGCTTCTAACCTGGCTGCAATTGCATCGTTGAATTCCATGGCCAGTACATCCCTTCCTTGCGAATACCTTTCCCTGCGTAAATCAGCAATTTTTACATCTTCTTCTTTCAGATCAGGAAAATGATCCGGTATTAATATTTCGTTTTTCATGATGCAAAGATACGTATAAATCAGGCAGCTAATTCGTAATTGCCTGTTTATGATCAAATAAAACAGCTAGCCGTTGGATCAAAGGGTAATGCTCATCCAGAACATATCTACCGTTACATAAAGTTATCTGCTCGAATATGTCATTGTTATTTTAAAAGCCAGGTCATCTTTAAAATTTGAATTTGAATAATAACCATAACGATAAAAAATTCCTGTACCAAACCCTAAATATCCAAGATTCGCATAATTGATTTTCAAAATATTGAAGAAGAGGCATTCTGTGGTTCTCAGTTATCTTCAAATTTACTTAAAAAATCAATTAAATCTTTAACTTTGTGATGTGACTGCCATTAAAAAACTAGCCGGACAAACTGCTGTTTACGGGATTCCAACCATCCTTGGAAGAATATTCGGATATCTGCTGGTTGGACTTTATACAAAAGTATTTCTGCCTGACGCTTACGGAACTATTGGAGTATTCTATGCCTTTGTTTCCTTTCTTAATGTAGTTCTTACCTATGGAATGGAGACCTCTTTTTTTCGCTTTAACCAGCTTGAAAGTGATAAGGAGAAGGTTTTCAGCACAGGAATGATATCGCTTCTGCTGACATCAGGAATTTTCCTGTTTCTTGTTTCTGTATTTGCCGCACCGATTGCGCGATTGATTCATTATCCTGACCACAGTAATTATGTCATCTGGTTTGGATGGATCCTCGCACTGGATGCTATTTCAGCAATCCCCTTTGCCAGGCTGCGTGCATTAAATAAACCAAGAAGATTTGCAACAATTAAGTTAACAGGCGTTTTAATTAACATAATACTCAATTTGTTTTTTATTCTGCTTTGTCCATATATCCTGAATACCTTCAGTAATAGTCTGGCTGCAAAATTAATCAGTTTCATTTATCGTCCTGACTGGGGAATTGAATACGTATTCATTTCCAATCTTATTGCCAGTTGTATAAGTTTACTTCTTCTAACACCCGAAATAGCTGTTACAAAATGGAAAGTTCAGCCGGAGTTTTGGAAAAAGATGCTGTTTTATGCTTTCCCGCTCTTGTTCGCAGGAATGGCAGGAATGGTTAATGAGACTTTTGACAGGCTCCTTCTCCGTTACCTTTTGCCAGAGAATATTGCAGAATATCAGGTTGGTGTTTATAATGCATGTTATAAAATCTCGATCCTGATGACAATATTTATCCAGGCGTACAAGTATGCTGCTGAACCCTTTTTCTTTGCCCAGTCTAAGGAAAAGGATGCAAAAGAAACTTATGCCAGGATCATGGACTACTTTATCATTGTTGTGTCGCTAATATTCCTTGGCACAATGCTTTATCTGGACGATATTATTCTTCCATTCCTTATCAGAGGGAAAGGATATCTTGAAGGACGGGCTGTCATACCGGTTTTACTGATGGCAAATCTTTTTCTGGGTGTTTATTACAATCTTTCAATATGGTATAAGCTTACCGGAAAAACCAGCTGGGGAGCATGGCTTTCACTGATCGGAGCTGTTATTACCCTGGGACTCAATTTCTGGTGGATACCGCTTTCATCTGACCATCTGATTCATGGTTACTACGGTTCAGCATGGGCCACTTTTATCTGTTATGGCTCCATGATGATCCTGTCGTATGTCATCGGGCAAAAAAATTTCCATGTAAAATACAATCTGAAAAAATTCTTCGGATACCTGGGATTATCTTTTCTCCTTTATGTAGTATCCATTTATATCAATCCTGATTTGTTAATACTCAGAATTGGTTTTCATTCAATCCTGCTTCTACTTTTTGCCGGAATAGTATGGACATTTGAAAAAAAACAAATCTTACAGGGTTTGCATCCTACCAGAACTGAATAAGAGTGAGGGAAATATAAGCTATCCAACAAATGAATTAATCTCCGCCTCAGTCAGATTAAGATCTCTTCCTATAAATTCGGGTGTGGGATAATACTGCCAGAATATGGTAAAAATTATAAGGAGAAATACAAAAAATACCGAATTGCCTGTAAGTAAAAGACTAACAATTGCCAGCAAACCAATTCCTTCACATGTTGCCAATCTGATAATTTGCCCCGACTGGTACTTTATTAATTTATTCATCAACCGGTCATTTTGATCAATTTGTCTGAACATCATTTTAGATATCATGTAACCTGAGAGTGGAGATACACAAATAAGAATTATACAACAAAGCAGCAAGGGATCAGACTGTAGTATTTTATAATAAACAATAATTTGTCACAGCTAATTAAATATGATCCATGTGGCATCCGCCAAATAAAATTATCAAAATACCAGTCTAATATTCACCCCCTTCAGGGCTGAAAGATTAAGTCTATAGTGAAAACAAACGCATCACTAGTAATTCAAAATAAATCAAGAAATAATAAAGAGGCAGAAGCCTTTCCTATTTGCAGGCAAGTACCCCTTTCCAGTAACCGATTGATTCGGCTATACCAGGAAGAGAGTCTTTCATATCCTTTTCAAATTCCAGGCTGCAGCTCCCGTTGTATTTTATCTTACGAAGAGTTGCAATAACTTTCGGAATATTTATTATTCCTCTTCCCATCTCACATGTCGTCCCTTCTTTTGCTGCCTTGGTGACATCTTTAATGTGAATATCATAGATCCTTTTTTTGTACTTTTCTATATCAACTGAAGGATCCTGTCCGTCACGGGTGGTGTGTCCGATATCGATACAAATTCCAATTCGCGGGTCAAGATCTTTTATATGATCCCAGATATCTGTGGCATTTGGATAAAGAGGATTATCTGGTCCATGATTGTGAATTGCCAGTCTGAAGTCGTAAGCTTTTATCTTCTTCTCAACATAAGGAAGAAGATCATAATTCGGAGCTCCAATGATAAGTTTAACACCTGCCATTTTTGCGTATTCAAAGGCCTGATCAACAGCTTCCTGTGTTTTCATATAAATAACTCCGACGGTGTATACATTTATTCCACCAGCTTTGAACCTGGCCAGCACATCATTAATCTGTTCCTGAGTGCTGTTCATTGGCATGTTAAAATCTTTAAGTGACAAGTTTTTAACCCCTACCCTGTTCATCATCTCGATGGTTTTCTCAACAGTAAAATTCATAAAGGTAAAACCTGCCATTCCAAGAGTAAATGTATCTGCAGAATTATCAACATAAAAGGGGACAGCTGCTGATGCATTTGAATAAATTGAAGACACACCAGCTGCAAGTATTCCGGTACCTGCTAATTTAAAAAACTGACGACGTGATTTCATTTGGAATTTAATATTTAGTTATAACTATGTGATATTTTGGGTTGCGGATTTCGGATTTATAAATCCGAAATCTTAAATATTCATCAATAAATCTTTTAATTTGCCTTCCTGACAACCATATCATTGTCAACCATCCTGCTGTTGTAAGTCTGAATGATTGCTTTTAATTTTTCCTCCATTTGTAACTGAAGCTCCGGACTTTTTCCAACCAGGCTATTCTCAAGAAACAAATCCTGTTTATAGTTAAATAAACCAATAGTCTTATTATCAATCATTTCTAAAATATTATCTTTCATATAAAGATGATAGTCGCTACCATTAGTATTGAAAGCAAAAGACTCCTGAGAATCGTCCAGTAAATTGTTACCGAAGGCAATATATTCCTCATCGTAATTCAGGTAGTTTAATAATGTAGGCATAATATCTATCTGCTGTGCAATTCTGTTTTTTCTTCCCAACAGGTCGCTACCCGGTTTATAAAATATTATTGGAATGCAATAAGCGCCAAAATTGTTCTGGAATTCCTTATGAACTGATTCGTTAGTATGATCAGCAGTAAGAACAAAGAGAGTGTTTTTAAACCATGTACTTTTTGCGAACTCATTGAATAATTCACGCAATGAATAATCACTATAGCCGATCACTTCGAGGATCGGAGCCGGACCTTTCTTGAATTTCCCCTCATATTTTTGAGGAACCTTAAAAGGGTGATGTGATGAAACAGAAAATATAGAGGCAAAAAATGGCTGTTTGAAGGTACCTAGCTTTCCGGCAAAAAATTTAAAGAATGGCTCATCCCATACCCCCCACATACCATCAAAATCTGATTTGTTCGGATATTGATCCAGTCCAAAGTAGTCATCAAATCCCGCCACTTTTGAAAAAGAGTCGAATCCCATTGAACCGTTTGGTGCGCCATGAAAAAAAGCTGAGTAATACCCTTTCTTTTTAAGCAGCGCAGGAAGTCCGTTAATCTGATTATTCGCATAGTGTGAAATGGTATAAGGTGTTTCGAGTGAAGGCACCGAGGCAAGAATTGAAGGCATTGCATCGATTGATTTCTTTCCATTGGCAACGGAAACATCAAAAGAGAGGCTGACAGTAAGCAGTGAATCTATAAAAGGTGTGTAACCTGTGTATGTACCCCCCTCCAGATTGTGATTGTACGATCCTATATACTCCCTGGCAAAACTCTCAAGTATAATCACAACCACATTCAAATTGTTGAATGGCTTGGTTTTATCAGGATAATAGTGCGGGTTATAAATTTTCGTAAGTTTATCATCATCAAAGAATTTGTACTTCACCAAAGCTTTCTTGCCGAAGGTTCTGAAGAAACTGAAAGGTGTATTTAAAACTATTGCAACATCGCGTGGAGTATCAATATAACGTGCAGCATTACTTATTGTTATCGGACGTGTCGAATGTTTATACCCACCTCTCGCTGCGCCAACAACAAGGGCAATTGCCAATGGAATCATAAGTACGTTTATCAAATAGTAAACCACCTTATTTTCAGGAGAAGGTCTTTTTGTATTTACTTTATTATACAGGTACACCATCAAAAACCATAAACAAATTGTTAAAAGTGTTGCTGGCCAGTAATCAAGAAGAAATCTGAAAAACAATTTTGGAAGATTCGATTCATGCTCAAATGTTCCAAAAACGTCAGCAGTTGCCCTTTTATTTACGAATCTGTAATAAACAAAATCCATCCCGTTCATTGCTATCGCAATTCCGTTTGATATAAAGTATATGTACTTCACAACTTTCTGATAGATCTCATTATACCGAATTTCGAAAGGAATTATATGTAATAGAATGATTAAAAGATTGATATAAACAATAGCGGAAATGTCAAAATTCAAACCTCCTATCAGAATTCTTATAAACTGACTTCCTGTTACACCCGGAAACATCTTAAAATTGAAGAGGAAGAACCCTATTCTGCAAAAAGTGAACAGGAGCATCATAAGTAATATCCTGTATGCCAGAACTACGAAAATATTTCTGGAAACGAACCAATTTTTCATAACTAGCTGTTATTCATTAACTGAATGGAATCCAACAAGAACTCAACAAATCTATAAATAAAAACTAACGCTGCAATAACTATTTATCAGTAGCAAGCTTGATATCTTTAACCCAGAAATCCACAGGTGGAACATTGTTCTGAGAGGAGTTTGAGTTGCCAGATGAAGCACCCGCTCTCTGACCACTACCCCCTGATCTTCCGCCCTTTGATGAACCGCTTTTTGAAGCTCCTGAAAATTGTGGTTGTACGCCTCCTGGTCCCCTGTTAACATTTTCGACAGGTGAATAACCATATTCTATTCCAAGAGCAAATGGCATAGCACCGCCTCCGCCTTTGGCATTTCTGACCGGAATTTTTACTAAAGGCATCTTCATTTTATAATGTAAAACACCTTCCTTATCATAAGTTACAGAACCGCTGAAACTATCAGCATTTTCTGCCGGGAAACGCCTTGATTCTTCACTGGTGAATCCTATTAACTCAATTGTATTTGCAAGTGAGAGTGGGGTGACAGGATTACCCTGAGCATCTAAATTACCAGCAGCATTATTTTGTCCTTTGCGTCCTACCTGATGCTGAGAACCAATCGGAAAACGAACTCCCATTTTTTTTGCAGATTTCCCATCCATGTTAATCCATATTGTAAGTCCTTGCATCAGAATCCTGCTTTGAACTTCCGAGTCGGGAACCTTTAGATCAACATATACATTAGCTTTGTCGTTTGAAATGAAATAATAGATTTTAGCCTTTTTCGAAAATGAATAATTTTCAGATGATACAGTCCCTGCACCATCGTTATTGAAGCTGCTTAAAAAATATTTTCCCTGTTGGCCGTTAAGATCAGAACAGAGAATCATAGCCAAAATCAAAACATAGATTTTCATATTTAAATAATTTTAATTCCTCAATACTACTTTACTGCTTTTCTGATAATTAAAATATATATTTGGTCATGATTTAAACCTTTAGAGAATTATGGCCCATCATAACTCTGTCAAATATAATAACTATAAGAATCTTTCCGATAGAATTAACCTTTTTCCTCAGGGTGTAGCAGAATCAGACCTTCTTTTTGAGATTTTTAAAATACTGTTTTCGGAAAGAGAAGCCGGACTTGTTTCTCTTCTGCCAATAAAACCATTCAATGCAGATAGCGCTGCCAGAATCTGGAAAATAAAAGAAGCGGAAGCCAGGGTCATTCTAAATGATCTGGCTGACAAAGGATTACTATTGGATGCTGAAGCTGAGAATGATGTTATTTATTCTATGCCACCTCCAATGGCCGGCTTCTTTGAATTTTCGCTGATGAGGTACAGAAATGATATTGATCAGAAAACGCTTTCTGAACTTTTCTATCAATACATGAACGTGGAAGAGGACTTCATAAAAAATCTCTTCACAACAGGAAAGACACAATTAGGCAGGGTATACGTCAACGAGGAGGTTCTTTCAGAGGAGAATGCACTGCATGTTCTGGATTATGAAAGAGCATCAGAAGTAATAAAAACAGCATCAGCTATTGGTATTGGAATATGTTACTGCAGGCATAAAATGGAACATCTTGGAAAGAACTGTAAAGTTCCAATGGATATATGCATGACGTTCAACAGTTCTGCAGATTCTCTGACAAGGCACGGTATTGCGAGAAAAGTTGATGTTTCTGAAGGGATTGATCTTCTGCAAAAAGCACGGGATTTTAATCTGGTGCAATTTGGTGAAAATGTTCAGAAGGAGGTAAATTTTATTTGTAATTGTTGTGGCTGTTGCTGTGAAGCGCTTATAGCAGCCAGAAGATTTGGATTTCTAAACCCGGTTCATACCACTAATTTTTTTCCTGAGATCGTAGAAGCAAATTGTAATGGCTGCGGGAAGTGTGTTTCTCTTTGCCCGGTTGAAGCAATGACTTTGGTATCTTCAAACGATCCAGGTAAACCACAAAAGAAGAAAGCCAAAACTGACCAGGAAATTTGCCTTGGATGTGGTGTATGTCTTAATGGATGTGAGAAGAAAGCTATCCGGCTCCAATCCAGAAAAAAGAGAGTAATCACCCCGGTAAATTCAGTGCACAGGGTTGTAATGATGGCAATTGAAAGAGGAAAACTTCAAAACCTGATATTCGACAAACAGGTAATGTTCAGTCATAGAGCAATGGCTGCCGTGTTAGGAGTTATCCTGAAATTACCTCCTGTAAAACAGGCTATTGCCAGTGAACAGTTTAAATCAAGATATCTGGCTGCTTTAATAAGAAAACAGTATAAATTGAGCTAATTCTTAGGAAGTTCTTTAAAGTCAATATTTTTAAACTGATTCAGGATTCTGTTAGCCTCACTCATTTTTTGTACACCAAGCAGCATAGTTATTACAAAAATCCCGATAAATACATAAACAACTATTTTCGTAGTCTCAGGTTTTGTTTTAAGTGTTTCAATAAGACCATTATACAAAAGCCAAAATGCAAATAGATTAATTGCCAGGCTGACAATGATGCCAAAGTAAAAGTTAATACCTCCTGTAATATCAAGTGCCGCACTGATAGGAAGTATAACTAAAATAGCTGCTACAACCCTCACGTTTGCTTCAAAATCTGTATTTCCCTTACAGATTGAAGAAATAATAAGCGTAATTACAGCACCAATAAATAGTCCGACTACTGAGATAAAAGCATACTTAGCAATAATGAATACTCCCACGGAACTACCCAGCATACCACTGGTCATTGAACTAAGATTGAGAATATTCCATAGAAATGCAAACAATCCTGCTATCAGACCGTAAATAACAGCTTTAATCAAAGGATCAATCAATCCGCCGGTAATTTTCAAAGACGCGAAGTAAGATTTTGGATTTAAAAGAGTATCTTTTGACTCCTTAATAAATGCGTTAAAATCAAATGTTCCGTTGTTCATAGCGTAAATATTTAAATGGATTATCAATTAACAATCAAAAACTTAAAAAGTTAAGATTACATATTAAATAATTAATTATTAAATCATTAGCAGACGAATTAGTTTTTCCAACGTTTATTCAAGATAAGTATAGCCATAAAGACCTGATCTGTAATTTGACAGAAACTCCTTCCCTTCCTCAAGAGTTATAATCCCGGCTTTAACGGAAGTTGTAACCCACGACTCAACTGTACGTACCATTTTTTTGGAGTTATACTGCACATAATCAAGAACTTCTGCAACAGTCTCTCCGTCGATTATCTGATCTATCTTATATCCATTCTCATCAACTGAAACATGCACTGCATTTGTATCGCCGAACAGGTTATGAAGGTCGCCGAGAATTTCCTGATAAGCTCCAACCAGAAAAACTCCCAGGTAATATCTTTCTTTGCCTCTTAAGGAGTGAACAGGTAAATGATGTGATGAGTTTGTAGTTGCAATAAAGTTATCGATTTTACCGTCTGAATCGCATGTCATATCCTGAATGGTAGCGTTACGCAAGGGCTCCTCATTTAAGCGATGAATTGGCATTATAGGGAAAATCTGATCAATAGCCCAGGCATCCGGAAGTGATTGAAACAGTGAAAAATTACAGAAATATTTATCTGAAAGTATCCGTGAAATCTGACGCAATTCTGCCGGAACATGCTTTGTTACATTGGCCATCTGATAAACTTTCCTGGCTATAGACCAGAATAATCTTTCAATCTGGGCACGTGTTTTTAGATCAATAAGTCCAAAACTAAACCTGTCAAGTGCTTCTTCCCTGATCTGCTGTGCATCGTGCCATGTTTCCAGCATCCTCGATTGATTAAAATTATCCCATAGAAGAAAAAGTTCCTTTACAAGTTCGTGATCTTTTTCAGTAAGAATATCCTCCGCATCCCATGAAGGAAGTGTGGTAGTTTCAAGTACTTCAAATATCAGAACTGAATGATGGGCAGTAAGCGATCTGCCCGATTCAGTAATTATATTCGGATGCGGGATATTATTTTTATTGCTGGCGTCAACGAATGTGCTTATTGAATCATTAACATACTCCTGAATGGTATAATTAACACTACTTTCACTGTTTGATGAACCTGTGCCGTCATAGTCAACACCCAGACCACCACCTATATCCACAAATTCTACGTTAAAACCCAATGACCTTAGCTGAACATAGAACTGAGATGCTTCGCGCAATGCTATTTTGATACGGCGTATTTTTGTAACCTGACTGCCAATATGAAAATGAATAAGCCTGACACAATCTCTCATTTTATTTTTCTCAATGAAATCGATTGCTTCAAGTAATTCACTGGAAGTCAGTCCAAATTTGCTAATATCACCCCCTGAGTCTTCCCATTTACCACTTCCAACACTTGCAAGTTTAATCCTGATCCCTAGATTTGGTTTAACCTTAAGACGTTTAGCAATAGAGACTATTAGTTTCAGTTCATTGAGTTTTTCAACAACCAGGAATATTCGTTTACCCATCTTCTGGGCCAATAGCGCAAGTTCAATATAATCTTCATCCTTATAACCGTTACAGATAATAAGAGATTCGGGATCTGTATTTATTGCTATTACGGCATGAAGTTCCGGTTTGGATCCTGCTTCGAGACCGATATTAAATTTTTTGCCATGGCTCACAATCTCCTCAACCACAGGCCTCGTCTGATTGACTTTAATCGGATAAATAATAAAGTTCTGGGCTTTATAGCCATACTCCTCGGAAGCCGACTTAAAGCACGTCGAGATGCTGAGAATCCTGTCATCAAGTATATCAGGGAATCTAACCAGTACCGGGGTGGAAACATCTGAGAGCATCAGTTCGTCGAGCAGATCTTTCAGGTCGACGGAAACTCCGTTTCTTTGTGGTTTAACTGTAACATTTCCTTTTTGGTTAATAGAAAAGTAATCAACACCCCATCCATTGATGTTATACAATTCAGCAGAATCTTCAACTCGCCATTTTCTCATGTTCAGAATATTGCCTTAAATAATTTGTCCGCAAAGGTCAGAAAAAAATGTGTTTTAAACAATGAAATAAAAATTTGATGAATTTGAATTAATAAATATTTTTTTTGTAATGAATGGTCGTGACTATTCCCTACATTAATGCGAGCATTCCCTACAAAAATGGAATTGTTTTTAATTCCATCCTCTCCATAACTTTATAAACCGGATACGGGTTATAACCCATGCCCCATTGAGGTACAAGGTAACGATCAAAGAAATTCCATGTCATCATTCCATCATTTGACTGTGGTTCAAGTAAATAAGCAGCGACATTAGCAAGCGGTTGCGCTGTTTTTACTATAATTGTTCCGGAAGGAAACTCAATTGTTTCCTTTACAAATTTACCCTTGATCATATTTGAATAGTGGCCCTGATTTGATCTTGACGCGCCTTTCAGATCACTTATTGCAAATCTTTGAACGTCAATTCTGGAAAGATCCACGAGCTTTTCAACTTTTATTCCATGTAACTTCAGCAAACCAATAATCTCCTGATCGGAAGTTGTAAGTATGTATGCAAAAGGAAATTTTACGTTAACGGTAGGGTAATAATCTATATAATAAGGTACGGTTACATCTTTTTGCCTTTCGCTTCTCTTATAGTTTCTTCTTCCCGTGGAATCGGTTACAAGATCTGCCTCATAAGTTCTGATAGTAACTTTATCAGGAATTGCTCTAACCTTGTACTCAATTGCAAAAGAATCAGAAACAACAGGGTTCTGTCCTCGCGCAATCGTCTTATTATCAACATCAACAAGCATATTTTTAATCTCTGCTTTATGTGATGAGGCATAGTCCAGTAACGATTTGATCAGGTTATAACAACCTAAAACCCTGGATTTGAAGTCGGAGTACACATAATTTTCGTTTAAAATGCCAAGTCTGTTCCTGATTCCAAAATAGTTTGTCATATATCGGGGTTCAGAAGCATCAAGTACCCAACCTTTTTCCGGATCCATCATATCGTAAAATTCACCATAGAAACAGTTTTCAACTTTATACTTATTCAACAGATTATGTGACATTTCAGGTATCATCTTTTCGCGCATATAGGATATCAGGGAATTGTCGCCGTTTGGGTTAACCATCCAGGTGAATGTGGTTGGTTCGATATGGTATGAGCCGTCAGTTGTATGGCAATCCATAAATACAGATGGGTCCCATTTGTTAAAGACGTTTGTCATTACGCCTCTTACCTCCGGCGATTCAGCCTTCATCGCATCTCTGTTAAGATCGAGAAACTGGCCATTATAACGTACCCCGACGCCATTAACAGGACCATTCTGATATGTACGGTTAAGAGGATTTATCTTTTCATTCCCATCGGGATTAAATAAAGGACAAATAAGCAGTACAACATCTTTAAGCAGGGCGGGGTTTTTATCACTAAGTAAATCTCTTGCAAACATTAATGAAGCCTCTTTCCCTTCGACCTCCCCTGCATGAATATTTGCCTGGATATATATGACAATCCTTTTATCATTCAAAAGGTCTTTTGGAGATTTTGGAAGTGGGTTGGCTATAATAAGAAGAGGAAGATCCCTCCCTTCAGTTGAAGTAGCTATTGTTTCAACCCTGAGATATGGAGATGATTTTTTAAGTAAATCAATAAAATCTGTTACATCCTTAAAATCAGATGTGGATTTATAATCTGACTTTTCAGCTATGGTCTGAAACTTAACCTGTCCAAAACCCATTAGTGTATGGAACAATAAAATAAATAAAACGGTAATATTCTTTTTCATATACAGATTTACAATTATTAATGAGGTGATAAAAGTAGGAATATTTTAGATAGAATCAGGGAGTTCAAAATCTAATGATTATTGGAATAATGCAATTATTTCAAAATAATATCGATTATTTCAAAATAAATATCTACATTGCGCCATTAATTTAAAAACAGAATAAAATGAACAAAGGAACAGTAAAATTTTTCAACGTATCAAAAGGATTCGGATTCATTAAAGATGCAGATTCTGATAATGAATATTTTGTACACGTATCAGGTCTTAAAGATCAGATCAAAGAGAATGATGAAGTAACATTTGAACTTCAGGAAGGTAAAAAAGGAATTAATGCAGTAGACGTTAGACTAGCTTAGTTAATCCATACAAAGATTTATCAATCCCGGTCTTGCGACCGGGATTTTTTATTATGCATTATTTGTGTCAGATAAAAATTTTCTATTGTCTCTTTTTTTCTTCTTTCTTAGCTTTTTTCGCAGCGCGCTTTTCTTTCAGATTTTTAGTCGGCTCTTTCTTGTTATTTGTCTGTTCTTTCGCTTTTTCGTGTGACATGGCTATTAATTTTAAGTTATTATTATGGTACTTCAAATATAAATAAAATCATTCAATGCTTCATAATTCATAATACAATGATGACACATATTAAATGGTCTGTGGCATTAATCAAATGGGAAATTACAACAAACTACCTGCATCTTCATCAAGACACCAACTCAGGTTTCCATATACAGGAACAATATTACCAGCAGGAAAGTTATGTATATAATTGTCTTTATTAATAATCTTTTCAACAATAGCTGCCTTCTTCTTCCCCGTAACAAGAAACGTAACATAATCTGCATTATTAATTACCCTGCCTGTTATTGTTATTCTTTTCTGTTTAGTTACCGGATGTGAAGAAACAGCACAAATTTTTAATGAATTAAGTAACTCCATATTTTCCGGAAAGATAGATGCAGTATGCCCATCATCTCCCATACCAAGCAGAATGAGATCAAATTCAGGTAATCCATCCCTGGACTTTGTAAAAGCGCTAATTTCTTCAGAATATCGAGAGGCCTCTTTCTTAGGGTCCATCTCTCCGGCTATTCGATGAATGTTGGAAGCTGGAATTTCAATCTTTACAAATAATTTTCTGAAAGTCATACCATAATTACTCTCTGGATCATCGGGGGGGACACATCTCTCATCACCCCAGAAAAAATGAACATATTGCCAAGGTATTGATTTAGAATACTTATCTCCCAGGATTGAAAAAAACAACTCAGGAGTGGATCCCCCGGATAAAGCGACAGTAAATGTCTTATTATCACGTAATGAATCGGTTATAATACGTTTAAATTCCTCAGCAAAGCTCTCTGCTACTTCATTTGGTGAGGAGGATATCTTTATTGATCGTTTCACAACTCGCAGTATAATTCATCATCTGCCATGTTCTTGCAGGGATACCTCCATGTAAGATCATCACCTTCAATCAGATCGTTGGCATGTTCCGGGCCCCATGTACCTGCCGGATAACCAAACACTTTAATTTCAGGGTTTTTAGCCCATGCTTTCTGTATTGGTTCAAGAAATTTCCAGGCAGTTTCTACCTCATCATCACGTGAGAAAAGGGTTGAATCGCCAACCATAACATCATGTAATAACCTCTCATAAGCAGAAGGAACTCTGATGTCAGCCAGATCTTTATAATGGAAATCCATATTAACATTCTTGATATTAAATCCTGCCCCGGGTTCTTTCATATCAAATTTAAGTAAAATCCCTTCATCAGGTTGAATACGTATAATCAGCTGGTTGGCTGATAGTTTACCTGACTGACGTTGAAAAAGATGGTGAGGAGTCTGCTTAAAATGTATCACAATTTCTGTTACGCGTGTAGGAAGCCTTTTCCCTGTTCTGATATAAAATGGTACTCCTCCCCAACGCCAGTTATTGATAAAAAATTTAATTGCAACATAGGTTTCGGTGCGTGAACTAACGTTTACATCTTTCTCATACCTGTATCCGGTCGCACATTCTCCCCTTATAAGAGAACCTGTATACTGTCCCCTGATCACCTGATTTGGAACATCTTCTTCCTTAATTGGCTGTAACGACTGAAAAACTTTCAGCACTTCATTTCTTATAGCATTTGCATCCAATGATGAAGGAGGTTCCATTGCCGTAAGTCCCACCATTTGAAGCAGATGGTTCTGAACCATATCCCTGAGTGCACCGGAAGAGTCATAATACCCTCCTCTTTGTTCTACGCCAATGCTTTCGGCAGAAGTAATTTCAATACGGTGAATATAGTTCCTGTTCCAGAGTGGCTCGAACATACCATTCGCGAACCTCATAACAAGGAGATTCTGAACAGTCTCCTTGCCCAGATAATGATCTATTCTGTAAATCTGTTCCTCTGATATCAGTTCATGCAGTTTCTTGTTTAGCTTAAGTCCTGATTCAAGATCATATCCAAACGGTTTCTCGATAATCAATCGTCTGAAACCAATTTCCTGATCGGTTAATCCAGCTTTCGAAAGATTTACTGCAATCACCTCATATAAGCTGGGAGGTGTAGCCATATAAAAAATATAATTCCCCCCTGTCCCAAGTCTTAAACTGAGTTCTGATAAATATGATTTTAACTCTAAAAATCCTTCAGCAGAAGAACTATCCAGTGGAAAATAAAATAGGTTCTCTGCAAATGATGTAGCAAGATTTTTGTCGGTTACTTTTTCCTCCGAAAATGAGATGATAGCATCACTCATTTTTGTTCTGAAATCCTCATTTGAGATTATTGTGCGCCCGACTCCGATAATTGCATATTTCTCAGGCATGAGTTTTTGTGTTTTTAATGAGAAAATTGCTGGAATAAGCTTTCTTGAAGCAAGATCGCCAGATGCCCCGAATATCACAATTATAAGGTTCTTAGGATTTTCCATACTGATATAACTTAAGCGTATTAAAGTTACAAGGTAACAATAAAATTCTCAAATTGTTTCTTCGCTAAAATACAATGAGGCTTTGTGTCGGGATTACTCATTGTTAATTAACAGGTTGATAACTTTTAATGATTTTTATTACTATTTATTAATATTTTATTGATTATTGCGATAATTTGTAAGAATAAGATGTATATTTGCCAACAAATGTTAACATAAATGAACTATTCTAAATCCATAATAACATTATACATCATTAAAAGGTTAATTGGAACTGACTGAGAATGGTGTTTTGTATCGGATTAGGTATGACCGTTCTCTGGAAAAACAGAGGACGGTTTTTTTGTATAAATTGCAGGATAGAAATATATAATGAGTAAGATGAAGAAAGAGCGGCCACAAAAACAAGGCTTGTACAGACAGGAATTTGAGCATGAAAATTGCGGAATAGGGTTTGTAGCACACCTCAAGGGGAAAAAATCACATTCAATTATCAGTCAGGGACTCGATATTCTATCGAATATGACTCATCGTGGCGCGGAAGGAGCTGATAGTAAAACCGGTGATGGTGCCGGTGTACTGATTCAGGTTCCGCGTGATTTTTATCTCATTCAGGGTTATTCTCTCCCTCCTGCAGGACAATTCGGAACAGGGTTGTTATTTCTTCCCCAGGATAGTTCTGATGCAGAAAAGTGCAAGGAAATTCTGATCAATCTTGTAAATGAAGAAGGAGTGAAACTGATTGGATTCCGTGATGTACCAAGAAACAACTCTGTCATTGGTGAGATCTCACGCGCCGCTGAACCTGTCATCCTTCAGATTCTCCTTGGAGCAGATATATCCCAGGAAGATCTTGAAGTTAAATTATACATTATCAGGAAACGTGCTGAAAATATAATACGTAATTCAGATATTAAACAAAAGAGTTTTTTCTATATCCCCAGCCTTTCAACAAAAGTACTTGTATATAAAGGTATGCTTACTTCAAATCAGCTTGGAGAGTATTTCCTCGATCTGAATGATGAGCGTCTTCAAAGTGCTATAGCACTGGTGCATTCACGATTTAGTACCAACACCTTCCCAAGCTGGGATCTTGCTCAACCTTTCAGAATGCTTGGTCATAACGGAGAGATCAACACAATTAAGGGAAACCGTTTCTGGATGGAAGCAAGGGAATCTATACTTAAATCGGAAAAACTTGGCGATCTTTCAAGATTGTATCCTATCATTGAACCAGACAAGAGCGATTCAGCTTCGCTTGATAATGTTCTGGAATTTCTGATAATGAGCGGAAAATCGCTCCCTTATGCAATGTCGGTTCTCATCCCCGAATCAATAAATGACAAGAACCCCATTTCTCCTGAATTAAAAGCTTTCTATAAGTATCATTCTACATACCTTGAACCATGGGACGGCCCTGCATCTCTTATATTTTCTGATGGCCGTTACATTGGAGGGATGCTTGACAGGAACGGACTCAGACCATCGAGATATGTTATAACAACAAATGACCTGATAGTGATGGGTTCCGAAGCCGGTGTTCAAACATTTGCTCCTGAGGAGATAAGGGAAAAAGGACGATTGAAGCCAGGAAAGATGATTCTGGTAGACACCGAAGCAGGTAAAATATTTTATGACGAGGAGCTTAAAGCAAAGCTTGCAAATGAGTATCCATATGGCCAGTGGATTCAGCAGAACATGGTGAAGCTCGAAAAGATTGAAACCGGTCATATTGAAAGTCCTGATATGGGAGGTGAGTATTATAAATATCTTACTTCCTTTAATTACTCGCTTGAAGATACTGACAAGATCATAAAGGAGATGGCTGCTACAGGCAAGGAGCCTATCGGATCGATGGGAAATGATGTTCCTATTGCAGTACTCTCGAGAAAACCTTACAGATTATTCAACTATTTCAAACAGCTTTTTGCCCAGGTTACAAACCCTCCTATCGATCCTATCAGGGAAGAGCTGGTTATGACTCTTTCAGGCTATCTGGGATCACTGCAGCAAAACCTGCTTGAGATATCTCCCGATCATGTTAAGATGGTGCGATTCAGAAATCCTGTTATATCCAATACATATTTCCAGGTAGTAAAAAATTTAAGGTACAAAGGTTTCTCTGCGGCTAACCTTCAGCTTCATTTTGATGCCATGAAAGGTGCCGAAGGATTGCAAGATGCTGTAGAACAATTATGTAAAGATGCTGAAAGAGCAGTTGATGAAGGGAAAAATTATATCATCCTTTCTGACCGTGGAATAACTGAAAGTAAAGCTCCAATACCATCTTTACTTGCTGTTTCAGCGGTACATCATCACCTTATAAAAACACGTAAAAGGATGCAGATCGATATTGTTGTGGAATCTGCCGAACCACGTGAAGTGATGCATTTTGCTCTTCTGTTCGGCTATGGAGCCAGTATCATCAATCCATATATGAGTTTCGCTATAATCGACAAGCTTGTCAAAGAAAAGGCAATACAGCTCGATTACCAGAAAGCTGAAGAAAATTACGTGAATTCAGTAAACAAAGGAATTCTGAAGATAATGTCGAAGATGGGAATCAGCACTCTCAGAAGTTACAGATCGTCACAGATATTTGAAGTAGTTGGTATACATCCCGATATAATTGACAAATACTTTGCAGGTACAATATCGAGAATTGGTGGTATTGGGATGAATGAAATTTCAGAAGAAGTACTCATCCCACACAGAAAAGCATTTATTGTTGAACAACAACCCGAAATTCTAACGGAAGGTGTATATTCTTACCGGAAATTCGGAGAGCATCATGCCTGGAACCCTGAAACTATTTCGTTGCTCCAATGGAGTACCAGAACGAATGATTACGCTAAGTTCAAAGAATATAGCAAACTGGTAGATGCTGATACTGCCAGCCCGGGTTTTATCAGGGGTCTTTTAAGAATAAAGAAAAATCCTATTCCGCTAAGTGAAGTCGAACCTGCTGAGAAGATTATGAGGCGGTTTGTAACAGGAGCTATGTCTTATGGTTCCATCAGCCGCGAAGCTCACGAAACGCTGGCTATTGCAATGAACAGAATAGGTGGACGAAGTAATACCGGAGAAGGTGGTGAGGATCCGGTTAGATTTATACCCTTGGAAAATGGTGACAGTGTAAGAAGTGCCATCAAGCAGGTAGCCAGTGGACGCTTCGGTGTAACAACCGAATACCTGGTCAATGCTGATGAAATACAGATAAAGATAGCACAGGGTGCTAAGCCCGGAGAAGGCGGTCAGCTCCCCGGTCATAAAGTGGATAAAATAATCGCCAGAACAAGATATTCAATACCAGGTATTACTCTTATATCTCCACCACCGCACCATGATATCTATTCAATTGAAGATCTTTCACAACTTATCTTTGACCTTAAGAATGTTAATCCAAGGGCAAAGGTCAGCGTAAAACTTGTATCAGAGAGCGGAGTAGGTACCATAGCGGCGGGCGTTACAAAAGCAGGAGCCGATCTTATTACAATCAGCGGTTATGAGGGTGGAACAGGAGCCAGTCCTTCATCCTCAATCAAACATGCAGGATTACCACTCGAACTTGGTCTTGCAGAATCACAGCAGACTCTTGTAATGAATAACCTCAGGAGAAAAGTTATACTTCAGGCTGATGGTCAGTTAAAAAGCGGTAAAGACATAATAATAACTGCTCTCATGGGCGCTGAAGAATTCGGCTTTGCAACAAGTGCGCTGATAGTAATGGGATGTGTAATGATGCGCAAATGTCATCTTAATACTTGTCCTGTTGGTGTAGCTACTCAGAATGCAGAATTAAGAAAAAGATTCAGAGGAAAAGCAGATAACGTTGTGACTTACTTCAGGTTTTTGGCGGAAGAAGTGAGGGAGTATCTTGCTGAACTTGGCTATACTAAGATGGATGATATCATTGGTCGGTTTGATCTGCTCGAGAGAAACCCTGAAATTGATCATTGGAAAATCAAAAATCTCGATCTCACAGGATTACTGACAATGCCAAAAGAATCTGCAGAAAACGCTATGCATTGTGTAGATATTCAGGATCATAAAATCGATCATGTTCTTGATCTTGAACTTATTGCAGAAGCTGAAAAAGCTATTTCAGATAAACAACATATATTAATCCAAAGATCTATTCATAATACTGACAGGACAATCGGAGCCATGCTCTCAGGAAAAATTGTAACAATTCATGGATCTGAAGGATTACCTGAGGGAACAATCAAATGCCGGTTTGATGGATCAGCAGGCCAGAGTTTTGGTGCTTTTCTGTCACCCGGGGTTGAACTTTACCTTGAGGGCGATGCTAATGATTACCTGGGTAAAGGTCTTTCAGGGGGTAGAATCATAGTTGTTCCTCCCCAGGGATCTACTTTTGAATCTGATAAAAACATTATCATCGGTAATACAGTTCTTTATGGAGCGACCCGTGGAGAAATTTACATTTCAGGAGTTGCAGGCGAACGTTTTGGAGTAAGAAACAGTGGTGCTATTGCTGTAGTAGAAGGGGTTGGAAACCATTGCTGCGAATATATGACAGGAGGACGGGTTGTTGTTCTTGGAAGAACTGGAAGCAACTTTGCTGCCGGGATGAGCGGGGGGATTGCTTATGTATTTAACGAAAACGGAGATTTTGATTATTACTGCAATATGGGAATGGTTGAACTCTCTCTCGTTGAAGATTACGGAGATGCAAATGAGCTGACAGAACTTATCATGAAGCATTATCAGTTTACCCAAAGTAAAAAGGCAAAGATGATTCTTGATGATCTTAGCCGGTATATTCCAATGTTCATAAAAGTTATTCCTTACGATTACAAGAAGGTTCTTCAGGAATTGAAACTGGAAGAGATAAGAAAGAAAATAGCTGATGTTGAAATTGACCTGGAAATCAGTGCAAGCTGAGGTTGAGGTTGAGGTTAAGGATGAGAAAAAAAAGTAACAAGTATAAATAAACGTTATGGCGGATATTAATGGATTTCTAAAGATAAAAAAGAAAGATGCTGGAAACAGACCTATTAACGAAAGAATCTGCGATTTCAGTGAAGTTGAGCAGGTGCTTAACAGCGAGGACAGGATGCTGCAGGCTTCACGATGCATGGATTGCGGTATTCCATTTTGTCATTGGGGTTGTCCTGTAGATAATTTAATTCCCGAATGGAATGATCTGCTTTACAGAGGTGATTGGAAAGGAGCATATGCAAGACTGAATGCCACTAATAATTTTCCTGAATTTACAGGAAGGATTTGTCCCGCCCCCTGCGAGCATGCATGTGTACTGAATATTAACCAGGAGCCTGTAACCATACGTGAAAATGAGGTAGCTATAGTTGAAAAAGCATTTTCAGAAGGTTATGTTAAGCCTGAACCTCCAAAATACCGGACAGGGAAGAAAGTTGCTGTTATTGGCAGTGGCCCGGCAGGAATGGCTGCTGCTGATCTTCTAAACAAAGCAGGACACCTCGTAACTCTTTTTGAAAAAGATGATATGGCGGGGGGGTTATTAAGATATGGTATTCCCGACTTCAAACTGAGCAAATCAACAATAGATCGTCGACTCGACCTCATGATAAATGAGGGACTGATTATAAGTACAGGTATAACTATTGGTAAAGATATTTCGGGAAAAGAGTTGCTGGAACAATTTGATGCAATCTGCATTGCAATCGGTGCCGGATATCCAAGAAAACTGACTGTGGAAGGAAGTGAATTCGAAGGAATACATTATGCAATGGATTTTCTTACTGCTCAGAACAAGGTAAATGCAGGCAAATTATCAGCTGCTAATAATCACAGTAGTGCAGAAGGTAAAAGAGTACTCGTGATCGGAGGAGGAGACACCGGATCAGACTGTGTCGGGACCTCGATTCGGCAGAAAGCTTTAAGCGTTACACAGATAGAAATACTTCCTAAACCGTCGGTTACCAGAGCGGATAATAATCCATGGCCATACTGGGGAAAGATACTAAAGACAACTACCTCACATGAAGAGGGTTGCGAAAGACTTTGGAGCACCTCAACTCTCAGATTTGTAGGCGATGGCAAAATTACTAAAGGAACAGAAGTCGAGGATGTACTATGGGAGTCAGAAAATGGCAGATATGTTATGAAAACAGTACCCGGCACAAGAAGAGTAATTGAGACTGATCTTGTACTTATTGCGATGGGTTTTGTTCATCCCGTATTGGAAGGATTACTTTCAGAACTGGGTTTGGACCTTGATCTGAGAAAAAACATAAAGGTAAATGAAAACTATGTGACAAGTATTAATAAAGTATTTGCAGCAGGCGACTCAATTAGCGGTGCAAGCCTGGTAGTTAATGCGATTGCTTCAGGAAGGAGAGTGGCAAAACAGATTGACAAGTTTCTGAAAAAATCATAGCCCTTTTGTTTCCCATTGAGCGTGCAGATTTAAGCGGATAATAAAAATCTTCTTAGCGTTGATCTGCATTATCTGGGGGAAAGATCTTATTCAATTCCACACTAAAGATAGTTCTATCCGATTCATTACTGATAAAACCAACTTTCCCTTTCAGATAATTTTCAGTCAACAGTTTAATACTATACGTTCCTATTCCCCTCCCCTGTCCTTTTGTACTGAATGATCGCTGAAATAATTGCATTTTAACGTCATTAGAGATAATTTTTTCGCTTTTTACCCAAACTCTTAACTTTTCAGACAGACTTTCGACTCCTACAATAACTTTTCCACCAACTTCTGTAGCTTCCAGTGCATTCT
>JANXXP010000041.1 GCA_025350595.1 Bacteroidota bacterium | reverse complement strand
GAATGAAAAAGCTCAGATAGCTCTTAACATTCATGATGATCTGGGACAAAAATTAACTGCTCTGAATATGGATCTGGCCTGGGTAAAGAGCAGAATGGGGGTTCAGTCACATTCAGTGCAAGTAAAACTTAAAGAAATGAGTCGGGATATTATTGAAACAGTTGAGGAAATTAAGGAAATATCTTCATTTCTGCGGCCTTCAATATTATTTGATCTTGGAATTATTACTGCTATCAATTCACAAATTGAAAGATTCAATAAACAATCAGGCATCTCCTGTAAGTTTGTTCATGAACCGGCAGAATTTGAAATTGATGAAAAATTATCCCTGGTTCTTTATCGGATAGTACAGGAATCTTTTACTAACATTGCCCGCCATTCACATGCAAAGAATGTGGAAATAAACCTGAAGAAAAAAAGGAATAATATTGAATTACTGATTATTGACGACGGAATTGGAATAAGTAAGGAGCAGATCAATTCTATTTCATCAATGGGATTGGCAGGTATGAGAGAAAGAGTATGGTTGTTTAAAGGGAGCCTGAAAATTCAGGGTAAAAAAGCTCTTGGAACAAAAGTTTTCGTTACAATTCCATTTAAAAAAATTACGTGATGATAAGAGTTCTGATTACAGATGATCACCCTGTTGTACGTCGAGGTATACGACAGATTCTTGAAGAGGATGAAAGCATCAAACATATTGATGAAGCTTCCGATGGAAGTGAGCTTATCGAAAAAATGATCATACACGAATATGATGTAGTATTGCTGGACATTTCTCTTCCCGGCAGAAGTGGTCTGGACCTCATCGGCCAGATCAAAAGGATAAGTGAAAAAACCGCTGTTCTGATAATGAGCATTTATTCTGAAGAGATGTACGCAATTCAGGCATTAAGAAATGGAGCATCAGGCTATCTGACTAAAATGAGCGCTCCTGAAGAACTTATAACTGCAGTTCACAAAGTGTCTTCAGGTGAAAGATATATTACTTCTTCCCTTGCTGAAAGACTGGCGTCTGAGTTGTTAAAAGGAGAAAGGAAACCACTTAAAGAGTTACTATCTGCAAGGGAACTCGAAGTCCTTAAGCTTTTTGCTGCGGGGAATACTGTTGTTCAGATAGCATCAGATCTGTCTCTGAGCCCTAAAACCATTAGCACATACAGGAGCCGGTTACTCGAAAAACTTAATCTTCACACCACTGCCGATCTTATCAGATATTCTATACTTGAAGATATCAAAGGAGAGAAATGAAGTTATCTGAGATAATCACTAACAGTACGGCTGATACCTTTTTTTATCTGATCCCAGGTTTGCCCTTTAAAACTCACTGGTGTTTCACTATCTTCAGCTTCCACAAAGTAAGTAATTGCATGTGGTATACTTATGACCAGGGAAAACGGTTGAAGAGATTGTAATGTCATTAACTTTTTCAGTAAGGAAAGAGTCCCGGGTTCAACTGTCTCAGTATGTAACATCTGAATTCATTAAGTGGCTTATCAATTATAGCACTGGCGAAATGGATGGTTTGAAGCGGCAAATATTTTGCATGTAACAGAGCTCACCCCATTTGTAGTCCGAACCCCTACATGCGATTCAGCATTTCCCCTATTGCCAGAGTGAGGTTTATAGCCTTACTTGCAAAAATAGTGATTGGTAGGTGGTGAAAAAGCAATACACAAGTAACTCAATCTGAAGAAAACAAAAAAGGTCACTTTTCTACAGCCCACTTATATGCAGGTAAATAAGGATAAATCAGATTCTAATGTGAAAATATCATGGTAGCTTACCCGATATTAAAAGAGCCGAAAATCAGAATTCCAGGGATTATTCTACTTTCTTTTTTCATTTTTACTGTTGGAATACTAATCCTTGGCAGAGTTTATTACAGATCACAATTAACCAGGATTAAAAAAGAGGCTGAGGAATCACTTACAGCTATTTCACTGCTGAAAGTAAGACAGATAACACAATGGCATAGTGAAAGACTTGGTAATGCAGAGCAGATAGGAAATAACAATCCACTGGTTAAAAGTATAAAGGGATGTATCGGATTTAAAAGCCAGCAGGAAAATGAAGCCGATGTTAAGCAATGGATGAACTCTATGGCCTCCAATTATGATTATAATAGTGTTTCTATTTATGATACTCTGCAGATGACCAGATTGGTATTAACGCAGTCAGATTCAATACTTCCTGAAATTACAAA
>JANXXP010000396.1 GCA_025350595.1 Bacteroidota bacterium | reverse complement strand
GTGCCCTGCTCTATCGTATGTAAGGCCTACGGCCAACAAAGATCATGTTGTTAATTATTTCGCCCGCTACGGGGCTCAATTTGTTTTTGGTACTCATTTATCAGGGCGATGCCCTGCTCTATCGTATGTAAGGCCTACGGCCTACATAGAACATGTTGTCAATTATTTCGCCCGCTACGGGGCTCAATTTGTTTTGGTACTCATTTATCAGGGCGATGCCCTGCTCTATCCTATGTAAGGCCTACGGCCAACAAAGAACATGTTGTTAATTATTTTGTCCGCTACGGGGCTCAATTTGATTTGGTGCTTCATTAGCAGGGCGGTGCCCTGCTCTATCGTATGTAAGGCCTACGGCCAACAAAGATCATGTTGTTAATTATTTCGCCCGCTACGGGGCTCAATTGGTTTTGGTGCTTCATTAGCAGGGCGGTGCCCTGCTAAATCCTGTGTAAGGCCTACGGCCAACATAGAACATGTTGTCAATTATTTTGCCCGCTACGGGGCTCAATTTGTTTTTGGTACTCATTTATCAGGGCGATGCCCTGCTCTATCCTATGTAAGGCCTACGGCCTTTTTAGATGATTGTTTTGATTGAGATTATCTTGAGAACTGATTTATCTTTAAAGAGGCCGTAGGCTTCACATACGTAAACATCGGGCGAAGACCGGCGTTAGACTGATATCAGATAATCAGGAGCAGGGAAGGAACTAATCCTAATATTAATGTCAGCACTGTTAATGCAACCAGCTGGATTCTATAGATTCTGGTGCCTGGAATTGCAGGCCAGTTACCAGATTTCATATACATTGCTATTATAACTTTAAAATAGTAAACGGCGCTAATTGCTGAACCGATCAGAGCTAGAATGACCAGCCAGAGATATCCGTTTTCCATAGCTGAGGTGAAGATGTAATATTTGGCAGCAAAACCAGCAAGGGGAGGAATGCCAGTAAGGGACAACATTGCTATAGTAAGAGTAAAAGCCATATATGGATTTGTACGTGCCAGTCCGTTAAATGTCTCAATATCATCATTCTGCCTGATTTCTCTTACAAGTATGATTACCCCGAAAGCTGCAATTGTGACTATTGAATATGAAACAGAATAGAGGAGAAGTGCTCCTGCAGAAGTTTTGTTGATTGCAACGATACCCATTATCATATATCCTGCATGAGCAATACTTGAATATGCAAGGAGCCGTTTCATGTTATTCTGGTACAGACCCGCCAGGTTGCCAACAAATATTGTAGCCACAGAGAAAATCAGCAGCGTCTTCACCCAGATGCCACTAACATTACTGAAACAGATATCGAACAACTTGTAAAAGGCAGCTATCCCGGCAATTTTTACCACCGTCGCCATATAGGCTGTTATGAGAGTGGGTGAACCATGATAAACGTCAGGTGCCCAGAAATGAAAAGGAGCAACAGCAAGTTTAAATGATAAACCAATCATCACCAATATAATACCAACACTGAAGTACGCCGGTAATAACTCCTTGTTCTGAGTTGTATATGCAGCAATTTCATGCAGATTAAATGATCCTGTTGATCCGTAAATAAGGGCTATACCAAACAGAAGAAATCCTGTGGCGAATGAACCTGTAAGAAAATACTTCATTGCAGCCTCATTTGAGGCAAGATCAAATTTTTTGCTTCCTGCAAGGATATACATTGAAATTGAGAGTATCTCAATTCCCAGGAATAACATCACAAGATTTGAAAATGAGGTCATTACAATAGCACCGGAAAGGGCAAAAATCATAAGGGAGTAAATATCCTCAAGAGGCCTGTCAACACTCCGGTAGTAATTTCCTGAAAACATAAAAACCAGAGCACTGGTGAAGATCAGCACTCCGTTAAAGGCTACAGAGAAATTATCCACTATCATCATCTCATTGAAATAATGATGATACTTATTCCATTCTGTAAAGTTTATCCCAAATGAAATGATAAGGCCAATGATGACAACAGGAAGAATCCATTTCTTCTTTTCCATAACCCCAAGAAGCATGGTAATCATCCCTAAAACAACCGTTGAAATTAAAGCGCCCATCAAAAAGTCCTTTCAATTAGACATTTACATAAAACAGAATCCCATATCCCGCCATTCCCCCAGCTTTGCTTCGCTGAAGCTTTGCGAAAGCGAAGGGTGGGAAGGTGACCTTCTATCCGACGATTACTAAACTTAAAATTCATATAATTTGCAATAATTATTGTATGTAATTCAATATTGTTTGTACTGCTGGGCCGGCCAGATTAAGTATAAAATTTGGAAAGCAGCCGATCCATAAAATCATAATTATAAGTGAAATCAAAGCAATCAGTTCATTTAATGATAATCTTTTTTGTTCGATTGGGAGTTCTGTAGAGGCTCCTCCAAGCATTACCCTCTGGTACATTCCAAGCATGTATACAGCACTGAATATAACTGTCGTTCCGGCGAATACTGATATCCATGCATTATATCTGAACAGGCCATTGAGCAGCATAAATTCACCCACAAATCCGCTTGTAAGAGGGAGAGCTATGGTTCCAAGCAGGATAATCATAAATATAATTCCAAGTGATGGAATCGATTTTGCAATTCCACCGAGCTCCCTCATATCCCTGGTCTTGAATCTGGTTTGGATAATATCAATGACAATAAATAGTCCAACAACATTTATCCCGTGTGATATCATCTGTATAATCGCCCCGTTAAGGGCAATCTGATTTAGCGATAAAGCTCCCGCTGAAATTAGTCCGACATGGGCTATTGATACCCATGCAATAAATCGCTTAAGATCGTTTTGCCTGAGTGCAATAATTGAAGCATAAATTATGCCAGCAACTATCATGATTATTATTCCATTCTGCAGAGCTGCCAATGCACTTTGACAAAGTGGAAGCAATAGTCTTATAATACCATAAATCCCCATTTTCAACATGATTCCTGCCAGGATCATACTCCCAGCAGCAGGGGCCTCAGTATAAGTATCCGGTTGCCATGTATGAAATGGAATTATTGGTATTTTAATGGCGAATGCCAGGAAAAATACAGCAAATAGCCAAAACTGGTTATTCTGTGTTGTAGCTACCTTATAAAGTGCTAAAAACTCTGCGGAATGGGGATCAGGTGTATGCAGGTACAACCAGATCAAACCACCCAGCATCAAGAGACTTCCTGTTATTGTATAGATGAAGAATTTGAATGTAATCCGGATCCTGTCAGTTCCGCCCCATAAAGAGGTTATAAAGTAGGCAGGAATAAGTGCAAGTTCCCAGAAAATGTAAAAAATAATTCCATCCTGTGATGTAAAGACTCCGATAAGAGCTGTCTCCATTATAAGTATAAGCCCATAGAAGAGATTTAATCTCCTCGATTGTACTGTAGATGAGGCAAGTATTATTATTGTGAAAAGAAAAGTCGTTAGAAGAACCAGTAACAAGCTGATACCGTCCATTGCAAAATGAAAATTGACACCAGCCCCTTTGATCCATGGGATTGATACTGATAGTTCAGGAAGTCCTGTATTCTTAAATTCTGATAAAACAACCAATGACAATGCAAACTCTATCGACGCAATGATCAGTGCATTACGTCTCACGTTTTTATCCGAACCGGAAAACATTACCAGTGCAGATCCAAAAATCGGGAATAATATAAGAAGAATAGTCATCATTAAGTTTCTATTTCTTTATGATTCTTAGTGTCTTAGTGCCTTGCTGGCTTGTTTTTTCCCAATAAGTCACAAAGGTTTACCAAGTCTATTTTTTATCATTTATTTGAACAAGTTAAAAACTAAAACCATTATTATACAGATCACAATAGCGAAAAGGTAAAAGCCCACATTCCCAGTTTGTAGCAGACGTATTTTACTTCCAGCTGACATAACCAGTCTTCCAATCGATTCTACAATCCTGTCAAATATTTTAAAATCAATTTTGTTTTGAAGAAATCCGGAAAGACCAGATACAGGTTTCACAATCAATGTTTCATAAATCTCATCAATATAGAATTTGTTATATGCTGCCTTAATAAATCCCATTCTTTGAGAAGCATCTCCGGCAGGAACTTTTTCTCTTTTAAAAAATACAACGTATGAGATATAAATTGACAGAACCATGAAAATGAATGTAATAATCATTAATGCAGAATTGGTTCCCGTCGATAAAGCTGATCCTTTCTGAAGAATTCCGGCGGTTGTTTTAAATACCGGATTGAGAAATTCAGCAAGACTATTATTCTCAATTCCATTTAATACTAATGGCACAGCTCCTAATGCTGAGAAGATTGCCAAAATTAATACAGGGATAATCATTAACCGGGGTCCTTCGTGGATATCATTTGAATTTATGCTGGTTCCTCTGAATGAACCTTTAAATGTTAGCCAGAACAAACGGAAAATATAGAAGGAAGTCATTATTGATACAATAATTCCAGATATCCATAAAACCGGACTTTTTGAAAATGCAGCAGCCAATATCTCATCTTTGGAAAAGAAGCCGGCAAAAGGGGGGATTCCTGAAATGGTAAGAGCTCCGGTTAAAAATATGAAATAGGTCCATGGTAACTTTTTTTGCAATCCTCCCATCTTCCTGATATCCTGTTCTCCATCAAGGGCATGAATTATAACTCCGGCGGCAAGGAATAACAGGGCTTTAAAGAATGCATGTGTGAGGAGGTGAAACATTGCTCCAGCAAATGCACCAACCCCCAGTCCGAGAAACATCAGTCCCAGCTGACTTATTGTAGAATATGCAAGAACTTTTTTTATGTCATTCTGGAAAAGTGCGATTACAGCAGCCAGTAGAGCCGTTGTTAGTCCTACTGTTGTTACAACTGACATTGAGACCGGAGAAAGTGCATAAAGTATATTAGATCGTGCTACCATATAAATTCCTGCTGTAACCATAGTTGCAGCATGTATAAGCGCTGACACAGGTGTCGGTCCGGCCATTGCGTCGGGTAACCATGTTAACAAAGGGATCTGGGCGCTTTTTCCTGTTGCGCCGGCAAAAAGAAGAAGTGTGATAATAGTAATCACAATAGTTCCAGGAGACAAAACTGAAGCTTTGGCAAATACAATACTATAACTTAGACTTCCGAAAGTTGTAAATATCAGGAACATTCCAAGAAGAAATCCAAGGTCGCCAATACGGTTCATAATGAATGCCTTCTTCGCTGCATTATTATTTTCATGATTCCTGTTCCAGAATCCAATCAGGAGATAAGAACAAAGTCCCACTCCTTCCCATCCTATAAACATAACCATATAACTGCCGCCCATTACGAGTAACAGCATGAAGAAGATGAAAAGGTTCATGTAAGCGAAAAATTTGTTAAATCCCTCATCTCCATGCATATATCCAATTGAATAAATATGAATAAGAAGACCGACTCCTGTTATTATAAGCATCATAATGCTGGAAAGAGGGTCGATAAGAAACTCAAAAGGGATATTCAGATCACCTGATTTAATCCAGTCAAACAGCCTAATAGTTTCTGAAGGAGCCCCTCCTGCAAGCTTTAAAAATACCAACAGTGATAAGATGAATGACAAAAGTATCATGGCGCTTGCCACCCACCCGCTGATTACAACAGAAATACGTCTGACGTTAAGGCCAGCTATAAGAAAGCCCAGAAGTGGAAAGAGAGGTATAAGCCAAACAATGTTCATCATAAAATTCTATATATCACCACTTTAATTTATTAAGGAAATCTATATCAATACTATGAGTATGGCGGTAAACCATTACAACCAGAGCAAGTCCTACCGCTACCTCTGCGGCAGCAACTATCATCACGAAAAAGACGAATATCTGTCCTGCCGGATCGTTATGATAAACTGAAAAAGCAACCAGAAGAAGATTGACTGAGTTGAGCATTATCTCAATCGACATAAAGATAACAAGGGCGTTACGCTTTATCAGTACTCCGGCAACTCCGATAACAAAAAGCAGTGTGCAGAGCAACATGTAATATTGTATTGGTATAATGTTTATTGTTTGTTCCATTTTTGAAATTTTACTTTCTTTAACTCTGGTCACTCTAAACTTTAGTTCAATTTAGACACTATAATTCTAATCTCCTGTTTTTTTCCCAAGCATTACTGTTCCAACCATTGCAGAAAGAAATAATATTCCCGATACTTCAAAAGGAAGCCTGAAATCGCTGAAAAGTATTTTTCCAAGGTTCTTTACCATTCCAATCTGGGTAACTACCTGGTTATGATTGTAAACAATATCAAGTTTTTTTGTGGCACCTGTTATTGTAACGAAAAGTAATCCGGCAGCTATAACAGCAGTTATTTTTATAAGGTTTGACTTCTGGTGTTCAATAGCTATGTTAAGATTCAACAGCATGACAGTGAAGAGGAAAAGTACCATTATAGCACCCGCATAGACAATAACATTCACTATTGCAATGAATTGGGCATTAAGTAAGATGAAATGGCCTGCTATTGCGAGGAAGGCAAGGGTGAGATAAAGCACGCTGTGAATAGGTTTTTTCGACATCAATACCATAACCGATGCAAAAATTGCAAGTATTGAAAAAAAGTAAAACAGGTATTTTGTCAGCATCATTTTGTCGGCTTATTTTCTGTTATGTCTTTGCTTTTTGTCCTTTTTAAACTCAATTACTTCAGGAGTCAGTCTTTTAGTAATATCAATCCTTTTATCAGGGTCAGCAGATTCTACCAACCTGTCTTTTCCGTAGATAAATACATCCCTGTGAAAACCTGATATCACTGTTTCTTTTGTGAGGAAGATAGCCTCCTTTGGACATGCTTCTTCGCAAAGTCCGCAGAATATACACCGAAGCATATCAATCTCGTAGATTTTTGCATATTTCTCCTCACGGTAAAGATGTTCCTCCCCTGGTTTCCTCTCTTCAGCCACCATAGTAATTGCTTCGGCGGGACAGGCAAGAGCACACAGCCCACAGGCAGTACACCTCTCACGGCCTTCGTCATCCCGTTTAAGCACATGTCTGCCGCGGTAGATCTCAGCGAACTCCCTTTTCTTTTCAGGGTACTTTATTGTAGTTTTCTTCCTAAAAAAATGCTTAAGGGTTATGAACATACCACTGACTATCCCTGGCAGATATAATCTTTCTGCAAAGGTCATCTTCTTATTTGAAACAGTTTTTGATCTGTTAGTCAGTGGTATCATTTAATATCAACTTTAGTCACTCCAAACTTTAGCTCACTTTTAGTACTTATTATTTAAATATCATTATTCCTAAACCTGTAAGTATCATATTTATAACTGCAACAGGGATAAGCTTCTTCCATCCCAGGTTCATCAGCTGATCGTATCGGAAACGGGGAAGGGTCCATCTTATCCACATATAAAGAAATCCAAAAAATCCAATTTTAAGAAAGAGGACGAATGTACCGATAATCCCCACTGCATTTACTGATAGTGCAGGGCTGTCCATGAAGGGAAAATTGTATCCCCCGAAATACAGGGTTGATATCATAGCAGATGAGATGAACATATTGATGTACTCAGCAAACAGGTAGAACCCAAGTTTCATACTGCTGTATTCGGTATGATACCCACCAATAAGTTCAGTTTCACATTCGGGAAGATCGAATGGAGAACGGTTGCATTCTGCATAGGCACAAGTAAGAAAGATAAGGAAACCAAGAGGCTGATACCAAATGTTCCAGTTGAATCCGTGCTGTGCTGTTACAATATCTTTCAGGCTCAGGGAGCCAGTCATCATTACTATAGCTATGATAGATAATCCCATTGTCAGCTCATAACTAATCATCTGTGAAGAGGCCCTTATTGCTCCCAGAAGTGAGAACTTGTTGTTTGAAGCCCAGCCTCCGATCATTATTCCGTACACGCCCACGGAAACGACTGCAAATGAGTATAATACACCAATATTAATATCGGCAACCTGGAAATAGTAATGAGTTCCTTTAAATGTTATCCCTGGTCCCCATGGAATAATTGCACTTGTCAGCAGGGCAACAAGCATAGTCAGCGATGGACCAAGTATATAAAGGAACTTATCAGCTTTGGCCGGCATGAACTCCTCCTTAAAAAACAGTTTTAACCCATCGGCAAGAGGTTGGAAAATTCCACCCGGACCTGCTCTGTCCGGCCCGAATCTGTCCTGAAAAAATCCGGCAATCTTCCGTTCAAAAAGTGTGGAATACATCGCAATCAGAAGACTGAGAAGCAGTATGGAAACAATCAATATGAGTTTAAAAATCAGCATTTGTCTTTCTATTCCTGAGGTTCGGTTCTTTCTTCCAATGGTTTTATAATTGATTGTTTGACAATCTTTTCATAATGATTCTGTGAGATAACTGAATGCCGGTCTATCTTCCTTGGTCCTTCGATAACCCAATCCTTTTTATCCTTTTTGTCGAAACGGCATTCATTGCAGATAAACTCTTCAAGTTCACCGTATTTGTCCTTTCTTCCGGTTATCCTGTAAATCTCGTCGCCGAACATCCATGCAGCTGCTTTCCCTGAGCATTTTGTACAGCTTCGGTGGACATTCATAGGGTTCACAAACCATACTCTGCTTTTGAAACGGAAAGTCTTATCGGTCAGGGCTCCAACCGGACAAACATCAATCACATTACCTGAGAAATCGTTATCAACGACATTTCCTATGTAGGTACCTATTTCCGAAGCGTCGCCTCTGAAAAGAACTCCATGAACACGTTTTTCAGTCAGTTGATCAGCTACATATACACACCTGTAGCACAGGATACAACGATTCATATGAAGTTTTATGTTTTCACCGATATCAATCTGGTTGAACTCTCTTCGTTCTTCTTCATATCGTGTTGTTTCCAATCCATGTTCAAAGCTGAGATCCTGAAGATCACATTCCCCAGCCTGATCACAAACAGGACAATCAAGAGGGTGATTAATAAGAAGAAATTCAACAATTGCTTTACGGGCTTCAAGTACTTCAGGTGAAGTTATGTTCTGAACTATCATCCCATCCTGGACAGGTGTGCTGCATGATGCCACAAGCTTTGATGTGGGTTTTGAATCTACTGTTGAATTACGTGAAACTTTTACGAGGCATGACCTGCATTTTCCTCCTGATCCCTTTAGTTTTGAATAATAGCACATTGCCGGGGGGACAATCTTACCACCTATTTTACGGGCAGCTTGGAGAATTGTTGTTCCTTCCTCAACCTCTGTTGTAATATTATCAATCGTGATTTTTAACATCAGGTATATTTTTCAATTGATCCATGATCTTTGATTTTAACGATTTCAGGATGAGCAACATGAAATTCAAACTCATTTCTGAAATGTCTTATAGCACTTGCTACGGGCCAGGCAGCAGCATCTCCCAGGGGACAAATTGTATTACCTTCTATTTTTGAAGCAATACTTACTAATAGGTCCATATCATGTGAACGACCTTCACCGGTTTCTATTCTGTGCAGAACTTTTTCCATCCAGCCGGTACCTTCTCTGCAGGGGGAGCACTGTCCACACGACTCGTGGTGATAGAAGCGGGTCAGGTTCCAGGTATTTCTGACAATGCATGTATCTTCATCATAGACGATAAACCCACCTGAACCCAGCATTGTCCCGGTTTCAAATCCTCCCTCGGAAAGAGATTCGTAGGTAAGCAGCCGGGGTATTCCTTTTGCTGTTTTAAGAATGAGATTAGCAGGGAGAATCGGAACGGAAGATCCTCCCGGGATTACAGCTTTCATTTTTTTATTGTTACTAATGCCACCGCAATATTTTTGCGAGTAGATAAACTCTTCAACAGGTAGTCCCATCTCAATTTCAAAGACACCTGGTTTATTAATATTCCCACAGGCAGAAATAAGTTTTGTTCCTGAACTTTTTCCTAGTCCAATAGATGCATATTTTTCACCCCCCATATTTATTATAGGACCAACAACAGCCAGTGTTTCAACATTATTCACAACGGTAGGGGAATCGTAGAGCCCTTTTGAGGCAGGAAACGGAGGTTTGATACGCGGATTTCCACGCTTTCCTTCAAGGGATTCAAGCAAAGCAGTTTCTTCACCGCAGATATATGCCCCGGCTCCGGGATGAACATGAATATCAAGATTATATCCTGTACCCAGAATATTATTACCAAGAAAACCATTTGAATAAGTTTCTCTCAGAGCTTTGTTCAGAATACCGATAATATATTTGAATTCTCCCCTTACATAAATATAAGCTGTATTAACTCCAAGGGCATACGATGAAACAATCATTCCTTCAATAAGCTGATGAGGAAGGTGTTCCATAAGGTATCTGTCTTTAAATGTTCCGGGTTCACTTTCGTCAGCATTACAAACCAGGTATTTGGGTTTTGAAGATTTTTTATCAATAAAACTCCATTTTAATCCTGTTGGAAATCCAGCACCTCCACGGCCTCTTAATCCGGATTTTTTAATTTCTGCGACGACATCTTCTGAGGAGAGCTCTTTAAGAACCTTCGCAACAGCATTATAACCTCCTTTGCTCCTGAAAACATCGAAGGTTTCTATTCCAGGAACAGCTATATGTTCTAGAAGAATTTGTCTGTCCATCGCGACCCCTCCGGTTTTTCAGTATTTGTGTTCTTTGTTAGCAAGTCAAGTATTGTATCGATTTTATCTACTGTCAGATGTTCATAAAACTCAGTATTTATCTGCATAGCAGGTGCATAACCACATGCTCCAAGGCATTCGACTTCTCTCAGAGTAAATAACCCATCCGAAGTTGTTTCACCGTCACTGATTTTCAGTTTCTTTTGAAGATATTCTGAGATCTTTTCTCCCCCGCAGATAGCACATGGACCGGTTCTGCAAACTTCAATGACATATTTGCCGGTTTTTTCCAAATAAAACTGGGAGTAAAATGTCGCAACTTCATACACCTCAATATATTGAATTCCAAGTATAACGGCGACATAATCCATGACATCAACACTTAAATATCCACCAAATTCCTCCTGTGCAATATGCAAAACCGGAAGAAGTGCTGATTTGCGACATTCAGCAGGATAACGAGCGATAATCTTCTCAACTTTTTCAAGAGTATCTGCTGAGAATTCAACTTTCAAATTGTTCTTTTTGTATTGTATATGATCTATTTTGAAACCTGGCATATTGTATTTTTCTTGTTTTTTTACCCCCAACCCCCCCCAAGGGAGGTCTAAAAGGTGCTTTTACTTTTTCTTTTTCTAAGCATCCAATTCCCCAGCTATAACATTCATACTACTCATAGTTAAGATAGCGTCTGAGAGAACGCTGCCTCTTATCATTTCAGGAAATGCCTGGTAATAAACGAATGATGGTCTTCTGAAATGAAGCCGGTATGGCTTTCTTCCTCCGTCGCTCACCAGGTAAAACCCAAGCTCCCCATTCCCTCCCTCTACTGCATTATATACCTCTCCAGCAGGAATTTCAATCTCCCCCATTACAATTTTGAAATGGTAAATAAGAGCCTCCATCTTGCTGTATACATCCTCTTTCGGAGGCAGGAAGATCTCTGGAACATCAACATGGTGTTTCCCTTCAGGCATATTTTCCAGCGCATTTTCAACAAGCTTTATGCTCTGCCAGAGTTCTTCCTCCCTCACACAAAACCTGTCGTAGGTATCGCCCTGAGTACCAACCGGAACCACAAAATCAAAATCATCATATGAGGAGTAAGGATTCATGACTCTCACATCATAATCGACTCCGGCTGCACGAAGATTAGGCCCGGTAAATCCGTAATTGAGTGCCCTTTCAGCTGAGATTTGACCCACTCTTATTGTACGGTCCATGAAGATCCTGTTTCGCATCAGCAGTTTCTCAAATTCGCGAAGCACACCCGGAAGCCTCTCGAGCAGATCCCTTATTTTTTTTATAGCAAGTGGGGAGAATTCTCTTTCAAAGCCCCCTATTCTTCCCAGGTTTGTAGTAAGACGGGCTCCGCACATCTCTTCGTAGATTTCGTATATCGCTTCTCTCTCCTGAAAGACATAAGTAAATCCTGTCAGAGCTCCACTGTCAACTCCAATGACGCTGTTACAAATAAGATGATCGGTTATGCGAGCAAGTTCCATTATGATAATGCGCATATAATCGATTTTCTTATTTGTCTTTATTCCCAGAAGCTTTTCCACAGTGAGGTCCCATCCAATATTATTGATAGGTGACGAACAGTAATTCATCCTGTCAGTCAATGGTTTAACCTGATAATATGGTCTGTGTTCGGCAATTTTCTCAAAAGCCCTGTGAATATAGCCTATAGTTTGCTCAGCATCGACTATTATCTCTCCATCCATGGTTAGGATGTTCTGAAAGATCCCATGTGTAGCAGGGTGAGTGGGGCCAAGGTTAAGAGTTGTGTAAACCTTGTCAGTATCTTCAGGTTGGATGATAATATGTGGGTCTTTTACCGGCATTTTTAAGTTCCTGAATTTTATCTTCCGAAGAAGCGGTTATCTTTATCTTCACGGGTGGGATCTTCCTGCGGGTATTCTTTTCTCATCGGGAAAAAGTCGAGATATTCCACATTCAGAATCCTGATCAGATTAGGATGCCCTGTAAATAATATCCCGTAGAAATCGAATGTTTCCCTCTCCATCCAGTTTGCAGAACTGAAAATAGAGGTCAGTGTTGCAACCTCGGGTTTATCTAACGGAACAAAAGTTTTAATCCGTATACGCCTGTTTTCCCTAAGGTTATGCAGATGGTAAATAATTCCCAAAGGAAGTTCGTTATCAGGATAATGTATTCCGCAAATGTCAGTTAGAAAGTTGTATTCAGTTTTCGGGTCAGTCTTCAGGAACTCAATTATACTGAAGATTGAGGCACTTCTGACAGTTACAGATAACATATCGAAGGTAGTCTCGGAGGAAAGGATCTCTGAGCTGAATTTCTCTTTTAATAAGGTTAGTATGTCGAAGTTATTATCCATAAAAACAGTCAGTTATCTTATACCATATTTTTCAAGTAATGCCCTGTATTCTGGTGAATATCTTCGTCTGAGTGGTTCATTTGCAACAAGCTCTTGTACCTTCATGAACCCATCAATAATCTGTTCCGGACGGGGAGGGCAACCCGGAACATAAACATCAACCGGGACTACTCTGTCGATACCTTGAAGAACACTGTAAGTATCAAATATTCCTCCACTTGCGGCACATGCACCAACAGCAATAACCCATCTTGGTTCGGCCATCTGCTCATAGATCTGATGCACAATTGGCCCCATCTTTTTTGCGATTGTGCCCATAACCATTAGCAGATCAGCCTGACGGGGAGAAAAGCTTAGTCTTTCTGATCCGAATCTTCCAAGATCGTAATGAGCACCCATGGTTGCCATGAATTCTATACCACAGCATGATGTGGCAAAGGGGAGAGGCCATATAGAATTGCTTCTTGCCAGACCGACAACCTTGTCGAGCCTGGTTGCGAACATCCCCGGCGAGGAGTACCCATCGGGTGGGTCTACTATATTATATGAGGAATTTGACGATAACATTTTTTATTTTCTCTCTTATTTCTTCCCACCATCCCCCCCAGGCGGGAGCTAGTTGGGACTTTACTGTATTTGTCCTAAACTTTTGTCATGTGACTTTTGTCTTTTACCCTAGTCCCAATCCAATGCCCCTTTCTTATTGATATAATAAAACCCAAACATGAACAAAGCCAGAAAAATCATCATATCGCCGAATCCGCTCCAGTTCATCTCTTTGAAATTGACAGCCCATGGATATAGAAATATAACCTCCACATCGAATAGAACAAATAGAATTGCAATCAGGAAGTAGCGTACTGTAAAAGGAAATCTTGCATTTCCCTTGATCTCAATTCCGCACTCAAAGTTTTCATCTTTGTGCTGAGTTCTGATTCTTTTTCTTTTACTTCCAAGGAAATGGGTAGCAAACATTACCACACCCACAAATGCCAGAGCAACAATGCTTTGAAGCAGTATTGGCAGATAATCAGAAGGAGTGAAAGTTGTTTCCATTTTTATTTTCAGTTATTCATATCACAATGTACGGAATAATTTTAAAAATTCAATTTCCGTGTTTTCAACCCGACCTGTTTTGTATTGTTATTTTATTCACAGTGTTTCTAAGAAAGAAACATATGAAATAGATAAAAGGTTTAAATATTCCGAAAAAAATGGATTGTATTTCCGATTGAATTTCAGATATTATGAATATGCGCTTCTAAAACAAAATAAAGAGCATTTCTAATTTTTCTGCCCCTAAATCCCCTAAAGGTGACTTTAACCTGATTTGAATTTCAGTGTTTTCCTTTCAGGGATAAGGGCAAAAAAACACTTAAATTCAAAATAGCCTGAATGATGGTGCAGGTTTCAGATTTAAATGATGAAGTGTGAACCTTCTTATCCGATTTATTGTTATTAAATAAACAGTATAAGTTAACATCATGGTAAATATTCCTTCAACGGATAAGAAACGGGTTGTAATTGCAGGCTGTGGTTTTGCAGGACTAACCCTTGCACGAAAGATGAAAAAATCAGGTTATCAGGTTGTTATAATCGATAAACATAATTACCATCAGTTTCCCCCTTTGTTTTACCAGGTTGCTTCAGCCGGACTTGAGGCAGATTCAATTCTTTTTCCGTTAAGAAAAATATTTCAGAACTATAAAGATTATTATATTCGTAAAGCTGAGGTTAAGTCTGTTGACTCTTCAAAAAATCAGATGAATACTTCAGCTGGCATTATCGACTATGATTTCCTTGTTCTGGCTTTCGGAGCAACAAATTCCTTCTTTGGATCGAAGGAGATGGAAGAGCATGCCCGGGGGATGAAGACGATTGCTGAAGTTCTTGATCTCAGGAACTCTTTTCTTTTGAATCTCGAAAACTCACTTACCTCAAAAAATGAAGAAGAAAGGAATATGCACCTGAATATTGTGATAATCGGGGCAGGTCCTTCAGGAGTGGAGATAGCGGGAGCTTTGTCTGAAATGAACAAATACATTCTACCGAAGGACTATCCTGAACTTAAGGATAGTCGGGTACAGATTTATCTGGTAGAAGCAGCAGGAAGAGTTCTTAATGTAATGTCGTCAAAGTCATCTGAAAAAGCGCAGGGTTTTCTTGAAGATTATGGTGTAAAAGTAATGACAAATACAAAAGCCCTCGGATGTGATGAAAAAAGCGTAACATTAAGTACAGGTGAAAAAATAAGTACCTCGCTAATCATCTGGACCGCAGGAATAAAGGGTAATCATATTGATGGCTTAGCGCCTGATAGTTATGCAAGAAATGGGAGGATAGTAGTTGACAGGTTTAACCAGGTTAAAGATCATGAGAATATTTTTGCACTTGGTGATATCGCAATCATGACAGAGGAGAAATATCCGAATGGTCATCCCCAGGTTGCACAGGTAGCTATTCAACAGGCAGAGCTCCTGTCAGAGAATATTAAAAGAAAACTAGCTAATAAGCCGCTTAAAGAATTTAAATACCGCGATCTGGGTACCATGGCAACAGTCGGGAAGAACCTGGCTGTTGTGGAATTGCCTTATATCCACTTTCACGGGATATTTGCGTGGTTTGTATGGATGTTTGTGCATCTGATGAGCATTATAGGAGTAAGAAACAGGTTTCTAATATTTCTTAATTGGGCCTGGAAATACATCACTTACGATCAGTCAACCAGAATTCTTTTAAGGCCTAAGGGGTGTGCGTGATATTCTGTTTTTTGTATTTTTCCCAGACGATGTGATCCGAGAGAGAGTCCAAGCCTTGTTATTTTTATTATGCAATTTATACTGTAAACCTCAATAAAGGAAAAAGGTTACAGGAATAAAGGAAAAAATTAACCGCAAAGATCGTAAAGATTTTTTGCAAAGATCGCAAAGGGCTTTAATACAATATTATAGCTTTGCGTCCTTTGCGCCTACTTTG
>JANXXP010000386.1 GCA_025350595.1 Bacteroidota bacterium | reverse complement strand
ACAATTTGCACCGACCACAGGATATGTTTTTTTGGTGAAATCAGAAACCATGAAATGAACCTGTCAGAAATTGGCGAAATGGCCCGTAGATATTGGCTGGAAATACCAAAACATTTCCCGTTTGTTATTCTGGATGCGTTTGTCATTATGCCCAACCATGTTCATGGAATTGTAATGATTGAAAAACCTTATTCCGGACATTGTAATGATACAATCGTTAATCAAAATGGCGGTAAATTTAAAAATGTAAAGACGCAAAATTTTGCGTCTTTACATTCATTAACCCCGCCAATATCATCATCAACACCGTCATTATCATCATTAACCCCGCCATTATTATCCCTAACACCGTCATTATCATCATCAGAACCTATAAAAAAATCAAAAAACCAATTTGGTCCCCAATCACAAAATCTGGGATCAATAATCCGGGGATATAAAACGGGTGTGAAAAAATATACCACCATGAATAATATAGAATTCGCATGGCAGCCACGATTCCACGATCATGTTATCCGCTATCAGGATTCATTAAACAGGATCAGGAATTACATTATCAATAATCCTGCAAATTGGGGCAGAGATGCATTTTATAAATGAGAAAATCAATTAATCCTCAGAATCATTCAGTTGAATATTCAGAACATCATATACAATTGAACTTTCAAATCCTTTTGATAATCCGTAACGCAATAGCTTGGCCTTCAGATCGTACTGATTTTTGGCTTTAACTGATCTGCGGTGAGATGATATCAGGTCATTTATGACTCGCGTATATACCTCATGATCAATAGAATCAAGTGCTGATTTTATTGTGTCTCCCGGAATTTGCTTTGCCCTGAGGTGCGATGAGATCTTAATCTTACCCCATTTATTATAATTGAATTTATCTTTTACAAATGCAACGGCATACCTTTCCTCATTAACAAAATTTTCCTTTTTCAGCAGATCAATAATCTTTTCATTATCGGCCGTGCTTACCTCCCACGACCCAAGTTTCTCCTTTATTTCTCTGATACAGTATTCCCTTCGCGAACATAACGCCATCATTTTATTGAGGGCTGTTTTGAACATAGCATTTTCAGACATTTTTTGTTCCCTTTATTATTCTCTCTTTCCCATTTAAATCTTTAATAATCTCAATTCCTGAATACCCGAATTCTTCATACAATTTAATCATTGCTTTTCCCATTGCTTCATTTATCTCGAAATATAATTTTCCTTCGGGCAACAGTATTTTTTCTGCAATTTTAAGGATTGCCCTGTAGAATACAAGCGGATCAGAATCGGTAACAAACAGGGCAGAATCAGGCTCAAACCCAAGTACATTTTTGCTCATGAATTGTTTTTCCGAATCGCGGACATATGGTGGGTTGCTAACGATAATACCCACATTATCCTTTGATTCCGCATCAAAGCTGAAAACATCGCCTTTTTTAAAAGTGACAACTGCCTTATTCAGAAGCGAATTCTCCCTGGCTATCGTAATTGCTTCATCCGAGATATCAATACCTTCAACTTTCGAGCCTGGCAGATTAAGCGCAAGGGCAATAGCAATACATCCCGAACCGGTTCCGAAATCAATGATCTTTCCCAAATACTCTTTATTTTCCTTTATAATAAGATCTACGAGCTCCTCTGTCTCAGGTCGGGGTATCAATGTTGCACTATTAACTTTTATAACACAATCATAAAAACTGGTTTCTCCAAGGATATATTGAATTGGTTTTCCTGTTTTTAGTTCCTTGCATATAACTATAATTCTTTTCTCTTGTAAGCTGGTAACAGGTTGAGCAATATTATTAAGCTGATGCAACCTTGATGTTCCTAATACAGTCTTAGAAATAAGATTGGAAAGGGCATTTATCTCAGATTCAATATATATTTCAATAAGTTCTTTAGTGAGATAAAGCCTGATATCTTTTATAGTTTGTATATTAACAGCCATAAGTCAAATTTAGCATTTTCAGCGAAATGGTGGAGACTGATGATAAGAAATTCATGAAAAGATGCCTCGAACTGGCTTCCAAAGCTGAGGGTTTGACCTATCCCAACCCTATGGTAGGTTGTGTAATTGTTAATAACAGAACGATTATAGGAGAAGGATTCCATCTTAAATCAGGAGGTCCGCATGCAGAGGTTATTGCAATTGGTTCTGTTTCGGATAAATCAAAGTTAAAAACATCAACTTTGTATGTTAACCTGGAGCCATGCTCTCATTATGGTAAAACGCCACCGTGTGCTGACTTCATCATCTCATTTGGAATTCCACGGATTGTTATAGGAACACTTGATACCAGTGATAATGTTTCGGGTGAAGGAGCGTTAAAACTGAAGAATGCAGGGTGTGATGTGTTAACAGGAGTACTCGAAAAGGAATGCAGAAGTCTTAACCGTCGATTTTTTACTTATAATGAGAAAAAACGGCCATATATAACTCTGAAATGGGCGCAAAGTGCTGATGGTTATTTAGATGTATTCAGATCTGAAAATCATAATGTTGGACCAAATTGGATTACAGGTAAGCCGGAAAGAGTTTTAGTTCACAAGTGGAGAGCGTCTGAAAAGGCGGTACTTATAGGTGCAGAAACAGCCAGGAAAGATTCTCCTAAGCTTACGGTAAGAGAATGGAGCGGAAATAACCCGTTAAAAATAATCCTCAGCAGTTCAGGCTTTTTTGGTAATAATCCAGATGGAAATGAATCAACCGGGAAAACTATTGTCTTTACACACAAAATGGGTACCATGCTTCCGAATGCATTAAAAGTGAAATTAGATGAGAAATTACCATCCTCGGGGCAGGTTACTGAATATCTTTACAAACAGGGCATCCAGTCATTATTTATTGAGGGGGGAGCTAAGGTGCTGGAACATTTTATTGCATCAGGTTTTTGGGATGAGGCTAGGGTATTTACCGGGAAGAAATTCTTTCATGATGGGATAAAAGCTCCTTCATTGAAAGGAACTCTTCTTTCGACAACAACTTTCAGTGACAGTTTTCTTGAAATTTTTTCAAATAATAGTAGTTAATCAGATAAATAATGTATGTTGGTCAAATAAATAATGTAAGTTAGTCAATTTTAGATTGATAATTAAAATAAATATTTATAATTTTGATAGTTTATCTCTTGTATTAATTTTAGAAATAAAAATATGAAAAAGCAAGTATTTTTACTAACTGTTCTTTTGGCTCTGGTCTCAGTAAGTTCTTTTGGCCAGAATGGCAAGAAGATTTACAAAGCCGGTTTGGAGTTTGTTAAAAACATGAAGTATGAAGATGCTATTGCGCAGTTTACTAGCGCCATTGCTCTTGAGCCAGCTAATGAAGATTACTATTATGCAAGAGCTCAGGCATATGATAACCTTTCAAAATATGCAGAGGCTAAAGCTGATTATGAGAAGGTGATACTTTTTGATCCAAAAAATGTTGAGGCGGTAATAAGCCTGGGATCAGATTGCAATAAATTAAACAGCTTTGAAGAGGCCCATAAAGTTCTTAATCATGCATCAGTCCTTGATAAGCATAATGTCAGATTATACCGCGAAAAGGTGATAACCCTGATAGCTCTTCAGAAATATGATCAGGCACTTAAAGTGTCAGATACTACAATAAAGTTAAAAGAGATCCCTATGGATTATTATTACAGAGGGGTTATATACAGGAAACTTAATAATGAAGCTGTTTCGAAAGGAGAGTTTGATAAAGCAATCGCAAAAGACAAAAATCTCGTTATAGCAAAACTGGCTCTCGCTGACCTTATTCTTACAACTAATCCTATGGAAGCAATGAAACAGTGTAATGAGGTTATTGCTCATGATGATCGGAACACTGATGCTTACCTTCTCAGGAGCGAGATTTACAAGAAGAATCTCGATTATCCAAACGCTATCAATGATGTTTCCAAAAACATTATGATTGACGCAACAAATCCTGATTTTTATCTTACCAGGGGTACTTATTACCAGGAATTCAATCAGCATACCAATGCTATAGCTGATTTTACGAAATATATTTCCCTTAAACCAGATAATCCTGATGCATATTTCGCCCGAGCCAAATCATATGAAGGGATTATGGCCTTTGATAAAGCTATTTCTGACTACGCTAAAATAGCTACTCTGTCAGAGTTCGATATGAGAGCACAGAAAATGCTTAAAGAAGCCAAAGCCAGACTTTATGAATTGAACAGGGAATCAGATCCTCCTGAAATAGCGGTTACCAGCCCTGTCCCGATAAAAGATACTCTTCAAATACGTGGAGACAAACCGGCGATTCTTATCAGCGGAAAAATTAAAGACAAAAGCAAGATTAAATCGTTTTTAATAAATAACGGGAATGTTGCATTTACACTTAAAAACGGGGAGTATGAATTCTTTTCAAATATTGATGTCAGCAGTATTGATAAGATAACATTCGTCGCCGTTGATGATTATGACAATACCAAAACCTTAAATTATCCTTTAATACGTACTGAAATCAATCCTCCGAAAATCAGCATTATTGCACCTTATACTTCTGACGACGGACAGGTTTATCTTGAGGCCTCAGTACCAAATGTATCTATACAGGGAAAGATTTCAGATCAAAGCCAGATTAAATCTATTACTATTGGTGATGTAACGGCAAGCTACAACCGTAATGAACTAAATCCATCTTTTACAGCAATATTGGATGTATCAAATTTAAGTAAGTTTACCGTTGTTGCAGAAGATATTTATGGAAACCGTCAGGAAACCGAATATAAATTAAACAGGGAGAGCCCTGCAATTTCTGCAAACAATCCAATGGGTAAAACATGGGTAGTTTTTATCGAGAACTCAAGTTATGAAACTTTTGCAAGTCTCGACGGGCCTATAAAAGATGTAGCTTCAATCCGTAATTCTCTTGCTAACTATCAGATACATAATATTATTCATAAAAAGGACATGACCAAGGCAGAAATGGAAAAGTTCTTTAATATTGATCTTCGCGACCTTGTAAAGAAAAATCAGGTAAAATCATTGCTGGTGTGGTATGCTGGTCATGGCAAATTCATTAACGATATTGGTTACTGGATTCCCGTTGATGCAAAAAGAGATGATGAATTTACCTATTTTAACATAAATGCTCTTAAAGCAGGATTGCAAGGTTATAGTGATGTTGTTATTCATACCCTTGTAGTTTCTGATGCCTGTGAATCAGGACCAGGCTTCTATACTGCCATGCGTTCTGCAAACGAAGCTCCAAGATGTGATAATGCTCAGGTAGCCGGCGCTAAATCAGCCCAGGTATTCTCCTCTGCCAATACTGAACTTGCAGCTGATAATTCGAAATTTACTGCAACATTTGCTAATACACTGTCGAATAACAGGAATTCATGTATCCCTATTGAAACAATAGTTAAATCAGTGACTGCAGCTGTTACTACTGTAAACGGACAAAAACCAAAGTTTGGTAAGATTCAGGGACTGGATGATATGAACGGAACATTCTTCTTTGTTGCAAAATAGAAACAGTATGTCGATCATAAAAGCAATTAAATGCCAGACAATATTTATTGTCTGGCTTATGCTTTTTTTACTTGTCACATTTATACCGGTAAAGGGGCAGAAATATTTTTTTGACAATTATAGCATTAAACAGGGACTGAGTGAACAGAAAGTTTATACTCTGTTGCAGGACTCAAAAGATTATATCTGGCTTGGGACCGGAAATGGTGTTTCCAGATTCGATGGCAGAAAGTTTGAAAATTTCACTTCACATGACAGTCTTGCAGCAGGTGGTGTAAAATGCATAGTTGAAGATTCGCTTGGTTATATCTGGTTAGGACACCTTAATGGAGGTATATCCCGTTACAACGGCCAGAAATTTGAACAAGTGGCATTTGATTCGCTGAGGATCGCTGGGGATATTACAAGCATTGACCAGGTTAATGGCAAAATATGGTTTACTTCCAGATATGATGGAGCTATCATGGCTGATTTTCCTGTAGGTAATATTAAGCATATAAAAGCAAAACAATTCAGGGGGAAAGATGGGCTGAGTGACCAGGTTTTTGGAGCGACTGTGAATAAAGATCATTCATTAATCTGTATTGCTGATGTAGGTTTAAGACGCTATAATGCTGAGGAGAAGAAGTTCGAAAATTACCGGATGCCTCACATGACAACATATTTTAATTCAACATGTTTGCAAGAAGACAGCAAAGGCAATATCTGGTTTGGAACCTATAACGGCGGTATCTATAAGTATATTATGTCAGAAAGCAGGATGGAGATAATTGATCTTCCTAAAGCTGGCATTAAAAGTAACTGGGTAACATGCTTAATGGAAGACCACCTTGGACGAATGTGGGTTGGAACATGGGAAGGTGGAATAGCATTAATTGATGGTAGTAATATTCGGAAATTTGATTCTGAGAATGGGCTTAAACCGTCAAGAATATATGATATTATTGAGGATGTTGAGGGAAATATACTGATTGCTGATCAGAATAACGGTCTTACTATTTTTAAGGGTGACGCTTTTGTATCCATTAATGAGAAAGAGATACTTCCTGATCCGAATGTGAATGCTATTTATCAGGATAAAACCGGAGATGTATGGTTCGGAACAAATGCAGGCATTTCACGTTATAACCCGCTATCCGGGAAAAAGCCTGTTTTTTATAACATGGCTAATAATTCTATTTACGAGGACATAAGATTTTTTAAAGAGGACAGGGATGCTAATTTATGGATAGGTGCCGATGCGGGAGGAGTAATCCTTTTTAATGCGAAAACCAATAAGTTTGAATCCCAGCCATATATTAATTCAATTCTTTACAGGGGAGGTCAGGTTAAGGCCTTAGAAATTGACAAAGAGAATAACCTGTGGATTGGAACGGTTGAAGGTGTAGCTGTCGGAACTATTAATGAGCAGAATTTTCAGAGATACACTCTTCTTGACAGTCTTACTGTTTCAACGATAACAGCCCTATACTGTGATCCGGACGGTTTTATGTGGATTGGAACAGAACCGGTAGGAGGGAAACCCGGACTTATTAAATGCGATGTTAAAAATAAAAAGTTTAAACCTATCAGGGCTTTTTCAGGAATCAGCCCCAGGACAATGGTCATGGATGCAGAGGGTATATTGTGGGTCGGAACCAGCGAAGGATTAAAAGCCTTCAGAAATGATTCTATCATATCTACAACTACAATTGAAAACGGTCTTCTTTCCAACATCATAAACCTTTTGGCTGTAGGTAAAAATGAAAGTATTTTTATAGGAACCAACAATGGATTAAACAGGTATTTTCCAAAAGATAAGAGGATCTTTTCTTATACAGAACGAAATGGCTTCCCCGGAATTGAAGCTAAACAAAATGCTGTATTTAAATGCCCTGATGAAGATTTCTGGTTCGGAACAGCAAATGGTGCAACACGACTCACTCCGGATAAAACTTTAACTGCAGAGATTGAGCCGCTTACGCACATTATGGGTATGAGGGTTAACTACGAAACCAGGGAAATGATTCCCGGAATGAAACTAAATTATAACGAACGCTCTGTTCTTTTCGACTACTATAGCATCTGTCTTTCAAACCCGGATGTAGTCAGATATAAAGTTAAACTTGAGGGGGCTGATGAAGACTGGCGACCAGTCACAGATCAGACAAGGGCAATATATTCTGCGCTAGCTCCAGGAAAATATACATTCAATGTGATAGCCAGAAACAGTCAGGGAATCTGGAACACTAAGCCTGTTACTTTCCATTTCATTATAAAACCTCCCTTCTGGCTTACCTGGTGGTTTATCCTCTCTTCAATTATAATTGTTGTGGTAATTGTGGTTATTTATATTCATATCAGAGAAGAAAACCTGATAAAGGAAAAGGTAATTCTTGAAGAAAAAGTTAAAGAACGGACTGCAGAGGTTGTACAGAAGAGTATGGAGATTGAAGAGAAGAACAAAGATATAACTGCAAGTATCAGATATGCAGAACGTATACAGAGAGCCATGCTTCCCAGAGAAGATACCTTCAAAGACACATTTGTGCTCTTCCTTCCAAAAGATATTGTGAGTGGGGACTTTTACTGGATGTACGATAACTGCGACTGGCAGTTCCTTGCTGCCGTAGACTGTACCGGACATGGTGTCCCGGGTGCGTTCATGTCAATAATCGGACACAACTCCCTCAATAAGGTCGTAAGGGAATATGGACTTACCAGACCATCTGCAATTGTTGATCAGCTGAATATTGAGGTTATGAAGTCGCTTTTGCAGCGTCATGAAAAAGCAATCAACGATGGAATGGATCTTGCCCTGATTGCATTTAACAGGAAGAATTTTACCCTTGAATTTGCAGGGGCTTATAATCCATTGTATGTTGTCAGACAAGGCGAAGTATTTGTTTATAAGGGCGATAGATTCCCCATAGGAATGACAACAATGGATGAGAAGAAGAGTTTCACCAATCAACCTGTAGATATACAACCGGGAGATATGCTTTATATGTGTTCTGATGGTTATGCCGATCAGTTTGGATCCTCAGAGATTAAGAAATATAAATCCGGGAATATCAAAAAACTATTGTCAGAGATATGGCATCTGCCTATTATGGAACAGAAAGAGCGACTTGAAAAGGAAATTATGGACTGGAAGGGCGATCTGGGTCAGGTAGATGATATCATGTTTATTGGTACGAAAATACCTGAACGCTAGATTCTTGCAATCCTCCTAGGGTCATGAAGCCAATCCTGCTTTTTAAGAAGGAGGATTATTGCATCTTCAGGAGTATCAGCAATCTCCCACATTCCTTTATGTTCGAATCTGAGAAAATTACCGGATACCATGTGTTCAAGAAAATCAATAAGTGATTTATAGAAGTTAAGGGTATTAAGAATGATGATTGGTCCTCTGAAAAGGCCCAGTTGTTTTAGTGTAATTGCTTCAGTTAATTCTTCAAGTGTTCCTACTCCTCCGGGTAAGGCAATAATTGCATCTGCCATCGAAAACATCTTCTTTTTCCTTTCACCCATATCAGAGGTCAGTATCATCTCCTTAACCTTAGAATGGTCCCAGCCTTCATCTTTCATAAACGAGGGTATCACACCTGTAATCCTTCCTCCGTTTTCAAGAACAGCATCTGCAAGTTTGCCCATAAGACCAATGCCACCCCCACCATAAACTACTTCCATATTAGCTTTTGCAAGAAGGAGCCCAAGATTTGACGCAGCAAGAGCGTAATCATTATCAATACGGCTGCTCGAAGATGCGAATACACAAATTGTCATAAAGTAGTAATTAAAAAGGGGAGGAGCATCTTCAAAAGCTCCTTCCCCCGAGGGGAAAGTTGGGAAGGGTGCTCTAATGTAAAAGAATAAGTTTCTTGTGTGTAAGCACTATTAAATCAATGCATTAAGCTTGGTTACAAAATTGCCTTTTGGAACAGCGCCAACCTGTTTGTCAGCTACTTTGCCATCCTTGAAAAAAAGAATTGTAGGGATATTCCTGATCCCGTATTTGGCAGCAACTCCCGGACTATTGTCAACATCACATTTTACAACGATAGCCTTTCCTTCAAACTCATGAGAGATCTCTTCTACAATAGGAGCTATCATCCTGCATGGACCGCACCACTCTGCCCAGAAATCAACCAGAACAGGTTTATCTGATTTAACAACAAGTTCTTCAAAATTAGAATCATTTACCTCTAATGCCATAATATGTAATATTTTATGATTTTGTTATAAATATCCTCTGCAAAGATAGCTAATTAACTTTATATTCTATCCCTGGATGATCATCGAGATATGAGATTAATTCGTTATTCAGCCTTATGCGGAAAGTCCTTGAAAACATGGGGAGTGAGATCTTATCTTCAGAATCTATAAACAAAAATTTTAGTTCAGTTTCTCCCTTATTTTCAAGAACAAGTTCCTTAAGCTCATTAATCATTTCATTACTTACATTTTCAGTATCAATTTTTAGGGTAACTGATTTTATTAGTTCATCCTTAACGCTCGACAACAGAGTAATTGTTCTTATTTTCAATTCCAGCTCATCTTCATTATACCTTCTTTTCTGCACTCTTCCTTTAATAAGAAGGTAGTAACCGAGAGTGAAAAACTTGCTGTTATCAATAAATTCTTTGTCAAACATCATAAACCTGAATGAGTCGGAATAATCCTGAAGCGTAAAGGATCCATAAGGCTTGCCATTTTTGCCGATTCCGTTTCTGGTATCTATCACCATACCTGCAACAACGACATCTCTGTCGAGGTATTCGCGAAGATTCTGCAGATCGGAAAGTGTAGCTGTTGTAAAAGTGCTGATTTCCAGTTTGAAGTCGTCTAGAGGATGAGAGGATAAATATATACCTATTACTTCTTTTTCCCTGTTTAGTTTTTCCAGCTTTGGCCAATCCCGACAGTTGGCCGGCTCAGGCCTGATCATATCAAACCCTCCGGTTTCACCGAAAAGAGACTGCTGGCTTGAATTTTTTACTGTTTTAGCATTATTCCCATATCGTATCAGGCTCTCAATAAAACTTGATCCTCTTGTATCGAGTGAAAAATACTGAGAACGTATTATTGAATCGAAACAGTCAAAAGTACCGGCAACTGCCATCGCTTCAAGGTTTTTTTTGTTCAGGGCATTGAGATTCACTCTTTCAACCAGATCGTAAATATCCTTATACAGACCATTCTTTTCCCTCTCTTCAATAAGCTGTAGAACAGCACTTTCGCCGACTCCTTTAATCGCACCCAGACCAAACCTTACGTTTCCATCTTTATTAACAGTGAATTTGACGTTACTTTCATTTACATCAGGTCCAAGAACATCCATACCCATCCTGCGGGTTTCATCCATAAAAGTTGTAATCTTTTTGATGTCACTGATGTTCCTGCTGAGAACAGCAGCCATATATTCAGCTGGATAATTGGCTTTAAGATAACCTGTTTGAAAGGCAACAAGTGCATAGCAGGTTGAGTGTGATTTATTGAATGCATACTGTGCAAAAGCTTCCCAGTCGGACCAAATCTTATTGACAACATTTATATCATACCCTTTCCTGGCGCAGCCTTCCTGAAACTTCAGCTTCATCTCATCCATAATGGAGCGTTTCTTTTTCCCCATTGCTTTTCTGAGTGAGTCGGCTTCTCCTTTTGTAAAACCTGCAAGCTCCTGGGAAAGTAACATCACCTGTTCCTGATAGACTGTAATACCGTAGGTGTCATCAAGAAATTTCTCCATCACCGGAATCGGATAGTCTATCTTTTCTGTACCGTGCTTACGTCTGATAAATTTCGGAATATATTCCATTGGGCCTGGTCGGTACAGGGCATTCATGGCAATAAGGTCCTCAAACCTGTTTGGTTCAAGATCCTTAAGGTATCTTTTCATTCCTGTCGATTCAAACTGGAAGATGCCTGTAGTTTCTCCATTACTGAAGAGTTCAAATGTTTTCTTGTCATCAAGCGGTAGTTCCTCAATGTTTATATCTATCCCCTTGGATTTTTTGACATTGTCAGTTGCATCTTTAATAATGGAGAGCGTTTTTAACCCCAGGAAATCCATCTTCAGAAGACCCACAGATTCAACATGACTCCCATCGTATTGTGTTGCATACAGATCGGTATCCTTGGCGGTACAAAGCGGAATATAATTATCAAGAGCGTCCTTCCCTATTATTATTCCACAGGCATGAACTCCGGTTTGCCTTACCGACCCTTCCAGTACCTGAGCATATTTTAAAGTCTGGGATATAAGTTTATTTGAAGATTCTCTTTCTCTTGCAAGTTCAGGAACCTCAGCATAAGCATCAGCAAGGGTTACACCTGGTCTCTCTGGAACGAGCTTGGCAAGTCTGTCAGCATCAGGCAGTGGCAGCTTTTGGACTCTTGCAACATCCCTGATTGCCATTTTGGCAGCCATGGAGCCAAACGTAATAATATGAGCCACTTTATCGTGACCATATTTATTTACAACATACTTCAGCACAGAATCTCTTCCGTCTTCATCGAAATCAATATCAATATCGGGCATTGATATACGGTCGAGGTTCAGAAAACGCTCAAACAGTAGTCCGTATTTTATGGGATCTATATCAGTAATTTTCAGGCAGAAAGCAACCGCTGATCCAGCAGCTGAGCCTCTTCCCGGGCCTACAGATACTCCCATATCTCTTGCCGCATTAAGGAAATCCTGTACAATTAGGAAATACCCGGGAAACCCCATTTTAGCTATCATTGCCAATTCAAAATCAATCCTTTCTGTCTGTTCATTAGTTAATTCTCCCCATCTTTTCTTCGCCCCTTTATAAGTCAGTAATTTCAGGTACTCGTCCTTATCGGTATGCCCCTCCGGCAACTCGAATTCAGGCATGATGGGATCATGATTGAGTTTATAGTTTTCAATTTTGGCAACCAGTCCGGCCACATTATCTATTGCCTCAGGAATATCGCTAAAGATTGCACGCATCTCTTCTTCACTCTTAAGAAATTCCTGTTTTGAATATCTTAATCTGTTAGGATCGTCAATATCTTTAGCTGTATTTATGCAGATCAGTCTGTCATGAGCTTCGGCATCATCAGCATTAATAAAGTGCACATCATTTGTTGCAATTATTTTTACATTATACTTAACTGACAGCTTTTTAAAAGCCTCGATAACTTTTTGCTGAAGTGGAAAAGCAGACCGGTCAGCATTTGGATCGTACGTCTCATGCCTTTGAATCTCCAGGTAAAAATCTTCGCCGAAAATATCGAGATAGCTCTTCAATGCTGTTTCAGCTCCTGTAATTGTCCCGTTCAGAATTTCATCCTGAATCTCTCCGGCCAGACAAGCTGAAGAAGCAATAAGCCCTTCATGATATTTTATTAACAGATTCTTGTCAATCCGCGGTTTGTAATAAAAGCCTTTGATCCAGGCAGTTGAGACGAGTTTTATAAGATTTTTGTAACCAGTAAGGTTTTTTGCAAGGAGTATAAGATGATCACCTGACCTGTCCTCTTTTACATTTACCTCATCAATAGATCTTTTTGCAACATATATTTCACATCCGATAACAGGCTTTAAACCCTTTTTAGTGGCATGGTTGTGAAACTCTTTGACACCAAACATATTACCATGATCTGTAATTGCAATTGCCTCCATCCCCAAAGCTTTCACCCTATCCATAAGCAATGGGATACTTGAAGCTCCATCAAGTATGGAGTATTGTGTATGAACATGAAGGTGAGAAAATGAAGCCATAACAGGACGAAATATTAGTCTGGGTTGGAAGACAAAAATAGACAAAAACAGTGTAAGTTTATTATCAGATTTTTCGAATAGTTTAAAAATATTAGTTAATTTGCATCACTTAATAATTTTAATCAAGTCTGCATTTTGCATTAACAGGAATAAAATTGTTAAGGAATAATCCGTTAAACTTAAACCTAAATCGAAAGTTATGAGAAAACTTCTTTTTTTATTTTTTGTATTCTACGGTTTTTTGCTACCGGCATCAGCACAGCAAAAAACAATTACAGGTATTGTTACAAGTTCGGAAGATAAAACTCCAGTCATCGGAGCAACAGTATTGGTTAAAGGATCCACTGTCGGAGCAGTTACTGATCTGGAAGGGAAATACCAGATTAGTGCAGCGCCGGGTTCAACACTTGAATTCAGATATGTGGGTATGAAAACCAAAGAAGTAGCTGTTGAAACATTAACTGTCTACAATGTTGGCCTCGACTATAATCTGTATGGAGTTAATGAAGTAGTAGTTGTTGGTTATGGAACTCAGATTAAATCAAAAGTTACTGGAAGTATCTCAAAAGTTGATGGAGGATTGCTTAAAAATGTATCGGTACCTACAATTGAACAGGCTTTGCAGGGAAAGACAGCTGGTGTTTTTATCGAGTCGGTAAACGGGAAATCAACCGGTACAACAAATATGAGAATCCGGGGATCCTCTTCAATAACAGCTACAAACCAACCTCTTTTTGTAGTGGATGGAATTCCAATTACAACAGAGTCCTTAAACCAATCGGGCGCGGTAATTAATCCTCTGACTTCAATTAATTTCAATGATGTTGAATCAATAGATATCCTGAAAGATGCAGCTTCTTCAGCAATATATGGTTCAAGAGGCGCCAACGGAGTAGTTCTCATCACCACAAAGAAAGGGATAAGCGGAGATACAAAGTTAAACTTCACAATCCAGTCAGGTTATAATGAAGCTTCACACAGCAGGGATTTTATGAACGCGGATCAATATATAAGTTATTTCAGAGATGCTGCTGTTAATGGCGACCTCGCTGATGACGCGTATTATGGTGACCCTGTCGGAACAAATAATTACTACAGGTCACAGGTTGAGAAAAGATTAAAAAGATATTCTGGCTGGGCAGTTATTCTGGATGGAAGTGGCAAATACACAGGATCGAAAGTAAATACCGACTGGCAGAAACTTGCATTTCAAAAAGGAAAAATATTTGCGGCTGATATGTCAGCTCAGGGAGGGAATGACAAATTGAAATACTTTACCAGTCTTTCTTATAACAATATGCAGGGTATTCTGGTTTCCAATGGGATTGAAAAGATATCTGCGAGACTGAACGTAGACAATAAGGTAAATAAGTATATTGACCTGGGATTTGCTCTGAGTTTAAACCGGACAAAGATTGATCAGGTTTCGGCAGATAATGCTTTTTCATCGCCAATGCAGCTTGTTGCGTTATCGCCAGTAACACCTCCCCGCGATCCTGACGGAATATTATATAATACCCCAACAACAACTTATTATAACCCGCTTCTTGATGTAGAGTATGCCTCAAGGGATATTCTCGAGTACAGGTCAATAGCCAACGGATATCTCACAGTCAACATTATGGAAGGACTCAAATGGAGAAATGAGCTTGGGTTCGATCTCTACAACCTCAAAGAAAATGCGAGATATGGGAAACTTACTGAATCAGGAACAGGTATAAATGGTTATGGATTTGCAAACTATGGCCAGACACAGAATATTACAACCAAGTCGTATCTCGATTACCTGAAGAGTTTAGGTGATTTCGGAGTGAGTGCAGTTCTTGGTACTGAATTTCAATATACCTTAGTTGATAATGCTCATGCTGAAGGCCAGCAATTTCCTCTTGATGCGTTGAAAACGCTTGCGAGTGCAGGATTAATAACCGGAGCAACATCAACACTTACAAAATATAGCTTCCTATCATATTTTTCGAGAGTTAACTTTGATTATAAAGCTAAATATTTATTTACAATTTCCGGACGTATTGATGGTTCTTCAAGGTTTGGAAAAAACAACAGATATGGTTTTTTCCCGGCAGCTTCAGTTGGATGGGTATTAACGAAGGAATCCTTCCTTTCTGATAATAACACTCTGAGTTTTCTTAAACTCAGGACTAGTTACGGATTGACAGGGAATGCAGGTATTGGAAACTTCGGGCATCTTGGACTTTACGGAGTAGGGAATTATAACAGCATTGCAGGACTAATACCTACTCAGATCAGGAACCCGAATCTTGGATGGGAGTCGACAAGACAGGTTGATATAGGTCTTGATTATGGCTTCTTCAAGAACCGTATCTCGGGTGAAATTGATTACTATGTAAAGAAAACAAAAGCTCTGTTACTAGATGTTCCTGTTCCGGCAACATCAGGATACTTAACCCAGATTCAGAATATCGGATCTATCCAGAACAAGGGATTTGAATTTATTATTAACACAAATAACCTGACAGGTACGTTTACCTGGAATACCAGTCTGAATTTTTCCTACAACAAAAATGAGGTAACCAATCTTGGAGGGCAGGATATTATTGATGGAGGAAGTGCCCGCTACATGAACGTTGTAAAAGTAGGCCAGCCAATAGGTGTTTTCTATGGAGCTGAATATGCCGGAGTTGACCCGGCGAATGGCGATGCACTTTGGTATGTGAATGCTAAGGATGCGAACGGTAATGTTACTGATCATACTGCAAAAACCAATAATTTCACAGATGCTAATTTTGTTGTGCTTGGAAAGCCAACCCCTGATTTAATAGGAGCCATTACCAATACTATTGGATTTAAAGGGATTGAGTTGGCATTTACTTTCCAGGGTGTAGCCGGGAACAAAATTCATCTGATCGGTGACCAATGGATGGGTGCAAACGGGGTTTGGTTTGATAACCAGCTGACTTCACAGCTCGCCAGCTGGAAAAAGCCGGGAGACGTGACCGATGTTCCCCAGGCGAGACTTGGATGGGACAACGGTGATCAGAGCCGTAACAGCAGGTATTTGTCAGATGGTTCATATATGAAATTGCGAAGCCTGGTGCTTAGTTATGAGTTGCCAAAGAATCTGATTAAGAAGGCTGGTATTGACCGCATGAGGATTTATATACAGGGTCAGAACCTGATTACTTTCACAAAATATATCGGATGGGACCCGGAAGTATCTACCGACTTTCTTAATGATAACGTAACATCGGGATGTGATTTTTATTCTGCTCCTCAGCCCAGGTCAATTGTATTCGGTATTAATATAGGCTTATAATATTTAAATTATCAGAAAAGATGAATAGATTACTTACAATACTATCAATAGTTGTACTCCTTGGTTTATTAACAGGGTGCGACAAATATCTCGATCTTCAGCCTTCTCAGAATATCGATGAGAAGATTGCTCTTACATCGGATGAAAATGTGAAACTTGTTCTTCAGGGTGCTTACTCACAGTTTGCTCTACCCGGAATTTATGGTGGTAACATTCTTCGTAATGCGGAACTTTTGGGTGGTAACGGAGAAATTAAATGGGTTGGAACATATATTGATCCACGCCAGTTATTTAATAAAACAATTCTTACTTCTAACTCTGAAGTTGCTGTACAATGGGACGACAGTTATAAAGTTATCAATATAACTAACAATATTCTGGCTTCCCTTGATGTAGTAAAAGCTGCGGACAAGGGGACAGTTGAAGGTGGGGCCCTCTTCCTTCGAAGCCTGATGTATTTCGACCTGGTACGCTTCTTTGCTGACCAGTACAATTTTGGTACAACCAATACCCAATTAGGTGTTCCATTGATTCTTACCCCTACCGGAGTTATTGGTGAAAGCAATATGGTTACCCGTAATACTGTTGATGAAGTTTATGCTAAAGTGATAGCCGACCTTACACTTGCTGCTTCAGAACTACCTGACGATAATGGTGTATATGCTTCAAGCGGTGCAGCAAACGCACTTTTGGCAAGGGTGTACCTTCAGAAGGGAGATTATGCGAATGCGAGAGTAGCTGCACATACTGTTATAAGTTCAGATATGTATACTCTTAAAACTACATATGCAGCTGTGTTTAATAATGATAATAATTCATCGGAGGATATTTTCGCTACCCAGATTACTCCTCAGGACCGATTTAGTTCGATGACAGAATTCTTTTCAGTTCCAGAATATGGAGGAAGAGATGGTGATATTGAAATACTTGATGGACATCTTAATCTTTACCAGGTAGGAGACCAGAGATTCGACCTGTTTTTTAACGGTAACGGATCAATTGAATGTGGCAAATGGAACAACCAGTATGGGGTTATTAATCTGATCCGGCTTGCAGAAATGTACCTTATCAGAGCTGAGTGCAATAGCCGACTCGGACTACCTTATGTTGGTCCGGCACCTTTGGTTGATTATAACATCATTCATACCAGGGCGGGTCTTCCAGCAGCAGGATCTGTAACACTTAATGATATTTTAATGGAAAGGAGACTTGAGCTCGCTTTTGAGGGCTTTAAGATACATGATTTAAGAAGGTTACATCAGAATGTAGGTACCCTTCCTTTCAATGATCCTAAGTTGCTATTTCCGATACCGGCCAGAGAACTCGAAGCAAATCCAAAACTTAAAACACAACAAAATCCTGGGTATTAGAAACTGGCAATGAATGGTAAAAGCGGCAGCAACAAATGCTGCCCCTTTTATTTTTTATGATTTAGTATCATTGTTGTCCGGTAAAACCGGAATATAGTTAATTTATCTCTTTACTTAACTGATACTCATCTACCTTTTATTTATTTTCTAAAAGTAAGCCCTCTGCATTTCAGGGAAAAGCGAATTTTGATATATAATAGCATCTT
>JANXXP010000369.1 GCA_025350595.1 Bacteroidota bacterium | reverse complement strand
TAATGCAAAACATATTATAGCTGAAATAGATGGGATTCGCTGCACCATCGTCGAATCAGGAGCCTCTCTTGAGAGGATTGCTTTCCTTAGCGATCTTCTGACATTCAACAACCTAGAAGTGAAAGAGTTGAAAGAAGTTTCAACTGTCGAGGGGGAGGAACCAAAGTATACAATTGGGGTAACAAATCTTCACTTCAATCCTGTGTTTGCCATTTATGAAAAACAACTTAAAAACAGGGAAGGAACATACGTTACACCAGGATACTGGAAACAGGAATGTACTGAATGTGATCCAAGATACTGGATAAGAAGGAAGTCTGTAAAATAGTAAATATCAGAATAAATACAGATCTTTGCCCCTTGGGAAAAATTATATTTATTTACTACTTTCTTTTATACTAATGAAATTCTACAAAAGGTTTCTTTTGCTACCATTAATTATTGCTGCATTTTCTTATCTTTTTTATGCCTCCTATAATGAAGTAAAAGACAGAACTCTAAATGAATTTAACAATCAGCAATTTGCTCTCGCAAAACAAGCATCAAGGGGTATAGAAAGTTTTTTTTCCTACTATCAGCGTGAACTGCAATTTCTGACAACCTTTAATTGCGTATCGGAACTTAATAACGAAGGGAAGATACTGCTAAGTGATTATTATAAAAGTCATTCTGATCAAATCGAGGCTATTACTATTGTAGACGAAAAAGGGATCCTGAGGTACACTTATCCTAAAAATGAAAAGGTCATTGGTAATGACATTTCGAATCAGGAACACATAAAAAATGTTATGAGTTCCAAAAAGTCAATTGTAAGTGAAGTCTTCACTTCTGTGCAGGGATTCAGAACAATTGCTTTACATGTACCAATCATTAATGAAAAAGGATACAGGGGAAGTCTCGCAATACTTATTCCACTCGATGAACTCGGCAAACAATTCATTCAGACAATAAGGACCGGAGTATCTGGCTATGGATGGATGATCAGTAAAAACGGGATAGAATTATTTAGTCCAATGCCAGGTCAGACTGGACAATCTGCAAAAGAAATATATAATGATAATCCATCTATATTAAGTCTAATAAACAGCACTTTTACAGATGAGAGCGGTACATCTATCTGCTACGTATCACCTAAATCAGTTAATGCAAAAGAGCTTACAAAAACACTTACCGCATTCTACCGGGTTTCACTTAATAACACTTTCTGGACCATTATTATTTTCACTCCCGAAAATGAAGTATTCAGAACACTTGCCTCATTCCGAAACAGGTTTTATATTCTGTTTTCACTAATTCTTATAGTGATAATTATTTACTTTTTCCTTTCTTTCAAAGCAAGTTCTATACTGTTAGCAGAAAACAAGAGAAAAGCTCTGGAAAAAGTATTGCTGGAAAGTGAAAAGCGGTTCAGAATCATGTTTGAGTTATCACCGGCTGGTATAACGCTTCTTGATGAGAATGGAATCATAATTGAAGTTAACACCTCTTTTTGCAAAAACTTAGGCTATTCGAAAAGCGAATTGAAGGGAAATACCATAAGAATTTTTGCTGTTCCAGGGGAAGAAGATTTTGTTGACAGTAATCTTGAGAAAATACTTTCCGGAGAAACTTTGATTCATGAAGTCAAAAGCTTCAGGAAAGATGGTTCCCCCTGTTTTGTAGCATTATATGAAACAGTCATTCTGTTACCGGATGGGAAAAAAGGGATACTTTCGGTATCAAATGATATTACTGAAAGAAAGATTTCTCAGGAAAGAATGTTAACACTTTCCCGTGCACTGGAGAGTATAGGCGAATGTGTTTCAATTACAGATCTTGACAATAAAATCATTTTTGTAAACAATGCGTTTTGCAGAACGTATGGTTATTCTCGCGAAGAACTCATAAACAAGGATGTTACGATGGTAAGTTCTGCTTCTACAGATACTGTGCTTAGTAATAAAATCCTGAAAGACACAATCCAGGGCGGGTGGAATGGAGAAATGATAAATGTAAGGAAAGATGGATCAGAATTTCCGATAGAACTTTCTACTTCGCTTATAAAAGATGAGTTGGGTAATTCTATAGCATTAATAGGAATAGCAGTTGATATTTCTGAAAGGAAAAAAGCACTAAAGGAGCTCATTTCTTCTAAAGAAAAGGCAGAAGAGAGCGATAGGCTAAAATCAGCATTCCTGGCAAATGTTTCGCATGAACTAAGGACTCCGCTAAATGCAATTATAGGTTTCTCAGGGTTAATGGTTGATATAGGAACAGAACAAGAATTCGTTTCATATTCAAAAATTATCCACAACAGCGGCTATCATCTGCTTGGCCTTGTAGAAGATATTCTTGATTCATCAATGATTGAAACCGGGCAATTAAAAGTCAAGTACGAAAGTGTCGGAATCAATTCCCTATTAAATGAGGTTAACGATATTATACTTGGGGAAAAACTGAAAGAGAATAAATCGGATATTGAGATAGTACTTCATAATAAACCTGAACAGAAAGAAAATTTCATCTTTACAGATAGCAGAAAATTAAAACAGGTTCTTATAAACCTCTTAAAAAATGCACTAAAATTTACAGATAAAGGATTCATTGAATTTGGATTTACTGAGATTAATAAAGCAAATGTAAAGTATTTGAAATTCTATGTAAAGGATTCTGGTATTGGCATTGATAGCAAGCATCATGAAGTAATTTTTAATATTTTCAGACAGATTGATGACTCAAGTACAAGAAAATACGGAGGCACAGGAATTGGCCTTTCAATCGCTAAGAGAATTGTAGAAATGCTTGAAGGTGAAATATGGGTAGAATCAGTACGGGAAAAAGGTTCCATTTTCTATTTTACAATCCCCGTATTATCTGAAAATTTTAAACCAGTGAAAGAAAGCTCTGATTCAATTTTGGAAACCAATTATGCAGGAAAAACTATTGTAATAGCAGAGGATGAATTCTCAAATTATGAATTTCTTAGAATGATCCTTACAAAAATGAATATCAGGGTATTGTGGGCAAAAAACGGATTTGAGGCAATCAATCTATGTGAAACAGATTCCTCAATCAATCTAGTTCTAATGGATATTAAAATGCCAGATATGAACGGTTTGGAAAGCACCGAAAAAATTAAAAAATTACGTCCTGATTTACCTGTGATCGCACAGACTGCTCACGCAACAGTAAAAGACAAAGAAGATGCTCTCAGATCCGGATGTATTGATTACATAACCAAACCACTGAGTACAAAGACCTTAAAAGAAATCCTGAAGAAATATCTGTAAATAAGAATTTTCCTGACAGACATAAGATAACTAACCTATGAATTGTTTTCGTTCCAGATATCCCAGGCTCTCTCTGCCTGAGAATAAAGCATTTTTAGTCCTCCAATAATTACACATCCTCTATCTTCTCCGGCTTTTAGAAAATAAGTTTTTTCGGGATTATAGACCAAATCAAACAGGATATGATTTTTATTCAGCAAATTATAATCAAGATCAGGTCTGCTTTCGATATCAGGGAACATCCCAAGCGGAGTTGTATTTACTATTATCTGCGTATTACTGATGAGTTTAAAATCTATATCCGAATAAGTTATAACACCAGGTTTTTTGTTTCTTGAAATATTGACAACTTTTAACCCGAAGCGCTTCAACACATGACAAACCGCAAGTGAACTGCCTCCGGTACCAAGAACAATAGCCTGATTTACATCATTATTAATATATGGAATGAGAGAATCTCTTATCCCGGTTACATCACTATTATAACCGAATAATTTAATATTACCCGAATTTCTTTTAATTTTCAATACATTAACTGCACCAATCTCTTTAGCTTCAGGCTCAATTATATCTATAAATCTGATAACTAACGACTTATAAGGAATAGTTACATTAAGTCCGCACAATTCAGTTTCTGAGGCAATAAGACTTTCAAGCTGAAGAATATCTGTAAGGGGGTAATTCTCATAAATACAATCTGTTATATGCTCTTTATAAAACTTTTCAGCAAAGTACTTTTTTGAGAATGAATGTCCGAGAGGATATCCAATGAGACCAAATTTTCTCATTTTCAGGAATTGTTTGTAAGATGCGCGAACATTTAGAAAATGATTATCACTACTGTTTCAGATTATCCGGGAGGAACTGAAAGAAAGTATCACCACGCAAGCCGAGACGCAACGTTTCGAGAGGAATAATCTCAAATGGAGCAATGTTTCCAAGGTTCACGTTTGCACCAAAATGCTTAATAAACCAGGCTTGCTGCGATTTCAAAGGAGCTTCCCAGATTACATTATCAAGTTTAACATGTTCAGCTATCCCAGTTATTATCTTATTATTAATAGAGCCATCCTCATTATAAATACCGGTGGTACCTGACTCTCTGGCTTCGGCAATGACTTTAACAGAACCGGCAATGAGTTCAGATTTCATCATATCGACCCACTCCTCCGGAGAATAAACAACATCCTTCTTTTTTGAACCGACTTCAGATATTACAGTTCCCCGTTCAGCTAACCTGCTGATATATTCAAGTTTTCTTTTATGCTCAATGTCGAAGGAACCATCAGAAACTTCAACCAGATCAATTTCATTTTTATCCAGAAATTCAACAAACTCACGGAACATATCCCTGACAATGAATGCTTCAAAGAGAGTGCCTCCGAAGTATGGTATCACGCCAGCTTTTTTATATATAGCCACCTTCTTTTCAAACCCTGGTGTAACCAGTGATGTGCCAAAGCCAAGTTTAACATAATCAGTATATTCACTTCCAACTGACATAAAGTCTTCAGCCTCTCTGATACTAAGGCCTTTGTCCATTACCATTGTTAATCCGGAATTTCTTGGTTTTGACGGTCTTACCGGAATATAAGGAAGAGCTACTTTCATATAAGTATTTTCTTGTTTTAAATTAATCATCAGGATTTGTCCCCTTTAGAAGTTTTTTTATTTTCCGGGTAAAGAGGTCATGAGGGAAAATATCTTCAAAGTCCAAAAATAGTTCCTTGTCCATATTGTATGCCAGAGAGAGGTGCTTAAACGCTTTTTCAAGGCTTCCTGTATGAAGATAAAATGAAGAAAGAAGATAGTTTATTCCTGGCACATCTCCGGTAATTTTATAAGCATGTTCCAGGTATGGAATAGCTTTCAATAAAAGATTTTCTTTAAGAATGATTTTTCCAAGATCAGCCCATATTTCATCATAATAAGCATCCAGTTTAAGTGCTTCTCTGAAACATCGCATTGCGGCTTTTTTCTCACCTTTGTTAAAATGAGCCTTCCCCAGCAGGTACCAGATTTCAGGGTTTTCATCATCCAGACGAACGGCTTTTCTGAAAAAGATCAGACTGTCATCAGTATTTCCTGTATTAAGTGCAATTATTCCCAATCCAAACCATGGATCTGCAAAATCAGGAGCCAGTTCGATTGCTTCCTGATAGTATTTCCTTGCCATCGATATCTCGCCAGTCTTCTCATAACATTCAGCGAGGTAAGTCATCGCCTCGAAACTATCTGGTTCATTTTCAAGATATTCATGATAGACAGGGATAGCTTCTTCGTACCTTTCAACATTGCTTAGAATATTCCCTTTATTAAAAAGCGCAAATGTATTCTGAGAGTTGATAGCCAGGGCATAATCATAGGCCTCCATAGCATTCTCATACGATTCCAGTTTATTGTAAATTATTCCTAGGTTGTACCATGCACTGTCGGAAAAAGGTTCATCTTCAATATATTCGAGATAGTTTTTTATACTGTTTTCGAAATCCTCTATCTTCTCGTAGGCATAGGCGAGATCATAAAGGTGAGCTTTGAACTCAGGCTCCAATTCAATAAGTCGTATAAGATAAGGAATGAGGTGGTCATAATAATTCAGATTTTGTAAAACAGACGTAATCGAAAAAAGTATGTTTTCAATATCCTCAGAATCAAGAGTCAAAGAAAAATCAAACATTTTTTTTGCACCCTGAATATCTCCCAGCATCCCTAATGCTGTCCCTTTGGCTATATATACCTCATGGTTTCCCGGTTCAATGTCTTCCAGTTTTTTAAGTATCCTGAGAGCTTCAACGGCACGTCCCTTATCAAGTAAGACCCTGGCTTTCCTCAACTGAATAGATACTG
>JANXXP010000295.1 GCA_025350595.1 Bacteroidota bacterium | reverse complement strand
ATCAGAACCAAAACAATTCGGAGATGAAATTATCTTACTTATTTATAACGGTTTTCCTAATTATTTCCGGATTTGACGGAAACACCCAAACTTCAGAAGAATATGTTAATTTTGGTAATGAGAAGAGTAATCTCAGTGACTACGGCGGAGCAATCATCTTTTATACAAAAGCGATCGAGGCTAATCAAACAAACGGATTGGCTTATTTTAACAGGGGACTTGCAAAAGCTAAACTCAAAAACTTGCGCGGGGCAATTACCGACTTTAGAAAGGCTATAGAAATTAACCCCCGGAATGAAAAAGCTTATTACTATAAAGGACTTGCAAAAAATGAACTCAAAGACTATAAAGGTGCAATTGCTGCCTATACCAAGGCAATAGAATTTGACGCTATGTATACAAAAGCATATAAATCCAGAGGCGATTCAAAGAAAAACGCGTGGGATAGCAGAGGAGCAATTGCGGATTATACTAAAGTCCTGGAGATTGATCCGAAGTTCGCAGAAGTATATAAAATCAGAGGCGATGAAAAGTATAAAATTAATGACTACAAAGGCGCAATCGCTGACTATACCAAAGCAATAGAAATTGATCCAATGACTCCAATGGTTTATAGAGGAAGAGGCAAAGCATGGAAGAGACTTCAGAACCAAAGTGAAGCATTTGCTGATTTTAATATTTCCATTGATATTAATAACAATAATGCAGATGCTTACAGTATCAGAGGCAATGCTAAGAAAAATCTTGAGTATCATTCCGGAGCAATTGCTGATTTTACGAATGTGATAAAGATTGATCCTAAAAATGAAGTGGCTTATATCAACAGAGGATTTGCAAAGAGCGATATCAAAGACCACAAGGGAGCTATTGATGACTATACTAAGGCATTAGAAATTGATACAATGTTCATATTGGCCTATTTAAGAAGAGGTGATGAAAAGATTAACATTAAAGACTATACTGGAGCAATAAACGACTTCACCAAGGCCATAGAAATTGATGACAATATTGCAGATGCATATAGTAGCAGAGGCAATGCAAAGAAAAGTCTTCAGGACTACACAGGAGCCATTGATGACTTTACCAAGGCCCTAAAGATTGATGAAAATAATGCAATAATTTATAGTAGCAGAGGTATTGCAAAGAAAAGTCTTCAGGACCACACCGGAGCAATTGCGGACTTTACAAAGGCCATTGAGATTGAACCAAAATCTGCATTATCTTATTATTTCAGAGGACTTTCCAAACTTAAATTGGGCCAAAAAGATAATGGATATATGGATTTAAGCAAAGCCGGCGAGTTAGGCTACTCCGAAGCGTATGTGGCAATAAAAAAATACTACCGGTAGACAAAGAATATACCATCTTAAAGGAGTACAATCGGTTACTCCTTTTCTTCTGAAAAAACCAGGGAATCGAAAGAAACAAGGTACAATTCACCATCAGTATAACTTAAGAGAGACAAATCTCATTCATCCTGACTTCTTACTTGAATCCGACAGGTTAAAATTCGAAAATCTTCTGCATTCTTTTAGGTTTTCTTAACTAAAAAACGAACACGGGCTTTTACTGTGGCCCGATAATTGTCATATTTCACACGTTAGGTTAGTTAGTTTGGTTAGTTTTAGTAAAAGAATGGAGCCGCCCGGCTCTGTCCTTTTCAACGTTTATTATGAAGGTAATCGTAATTTATTGACATATATGTAAATACTTATCGCTTCGTTTTAAAATAAATCCTATGTTGTATAATATCAAATGAAATCAGGTCATTTAGATTTGTAGGTATGTCTAGTTTTGAAATAGCATTACACAAAACAACAAAACCCACTGAAAATCAGTGGGTTTATCTTTGTTTGTGGTGCCCAGAACAAGACTCGAACTTGCACACCGTAACCGGAACCAGCCCCTCAAGCTGGCGTGTCTACCAATTTCACCATCTGGGCGATTTGCTTTTAGCGGTTGCAAATATATAAAAAATTCAAACCAGATAACGGCATCCAACAATTAAAAAAATACCATTAATTAACGTTCGTAGCTTACTTCACATTTTACTTCGTCTATCACGCCCTTAGCACTAAAATAAAATTTATATACCTCATTCTTAATAGCCTTTGGGCTTTCAAACTTATCATATTGAAACTGTCCGGTATTTATTGGAGCCGGCTTTAAGAATTTACTCTTCTCATAAATTTC
>JANXXP010000294.1 GCA_025350595.1 Bacteroidota bacterium | reverse complement strand
AAGATGTTGAAGTACCGGAGACAATTCCAATACTCTCACTCAGGAATACCGTACTTTTCCCGGGTGTTGTTCTTCCTATATCAATTGGCCGTCCAAAGTCAATTCAGCTTATAAAAGATGCATATCGTAATAATAAAATAGTCGGTACTGTTGCACAAAAAGACCCGGATATTGAAAATCCGGAATTTGCTGATCTTCATGCTGTTGGAACTATAGGACAGATAGTTAAGCTTCTCGAGATGCCCGACGGCTCAACGACAGCCATAATCCAGGGCAGGAAAAGGATGGTGCTTCATGAACTTGTTTCAGATGACCCCTACTTTATTGCAAAAGTAAGAACTATACCTGAAACAAAACCTTCACTCCTAAGTAAGGATTTTACTGCCATTGTAGGATCTTTGAAAGATATGTCGCTTAAAATCATTAAAATCAATCCGAATATAAGCCCTGAAGCATCTTTCGCCATAAAAAATATTGAAAATAACACCTACCTGATAAATTTCATCTGTTCCAATACTGACATCAAGGTTCAGGATAAACAAAAGTTATTGGAAATGAATAGCTTGCGCGACAGGGGGTTCATGCTTTTGGAGTTTCTTGTGCAGGAAATTCAGGTTCTTGAACTTAAAAATGAATTACAGTCAAAAGTCAAGAACGATCTCGATCAGCAACAAAGAGAATTTCTGCTCCATCAACAGATGAAGACCATTCAGAATGAGCTGGGAGGTAATCCTGTTGAAAAAGAGATAGAAGAATACAGAAAAAAGGCCGAGGCAAAACTTTGGAACGATGACGTTAAAAAGGTGTTCGAGAAAGAACTCGACAAGATGCATCGTCTCAATCCGGCAGCAGCAGAGTACTCAGTGCAGGTGAACTACATTCAGACCTTGCTTGATCTGCCCTGGAATGTTTATACCAAGGATAATCTCGACCTTAAAAATGCCAGACTTGTTCTCGACTCGGATCACTTTGGACTTGATGAAGTTAAGGAACGCATACTTGAGCATCTGGCCGTTCTTAAGTTAAAAGGTGATCTTAAATCTCCTATTCTGTGCCTTTATGGTCCTCCGGGGGTTGGAAAAACATCACTCGGCAAGTCGGTTGCAAAAGCTCTTGACAGAAAGTATGTCAGAATGTCACTTGGTGGATTGCACGATGAGGCAGAAATAAGGGGTCATAGAAAAACATATATTGGCGCAATGCCCGGAAGGATAATCCAAAGTATAAAAAGAGCCGGCTCTTCAAATCCGGTATTTATTCTTGATGAGATTGATAAGGTAGGACAGGATTTCAGAGGCGACCCGTCTTCTGCTTTGCTTGAGGTTCTTGATCCTGAACAAAACAGCACCTTCTTCGATAATTTTCTTGAGATGGAGTATGATCTGTCGAAAGTATTGTTTATAGCAACTGCCAATAACCTTGCTACAATTAGTCCGGCATTAAGAGACAGAATGGAACTTATAGAAATTACAGGTTACCTTGTTGAGGAGAAACTCGAGATAGCAAAACGACACCTTTTTCCAAAACAACTTGAAAATCACGGTGTCAAAAAGGAACAGATCACAATCGATAAGAAAGTGATGGAAGACCTGATTGAAAAATATACCCGGGAATCAGGTGTCAGGGAACTTGATAAAAGGCTGGCAAAAGTAGTAAGAGTTATTGCAAAGAACATTGCATCAGAAACAAAATACGATACAGCACTTACAGTATCTGCAATTAGTGAGATGATGGGTCCCTCAAGATATACACGTGACCTGTATTCCGGTAATGATCAGGCCGGTGTTGTTACAGGTCTGGCCTGGACAACTGCCGGTGGAGAAATTCTGTTCGTTGAAACAAGTCTCAGTAAAGGTACCGGAAAACTGACCTTAACAGGGAATCTTGGCGATGTTATGAAAGAATCGGCTGTTATTGCCCTTGAATACCTTAAGTCAAACGCTGAAATGCTGGGACTTCCTGATAATTTCTCTGATAAATGGAATATTCACATACATGTTCCTGAAGGTGCTATTCCAAAAGATGGCCCTTCGGCTGGTATAACTATGGCAACCTCAATAGCTTCTGCATTCACCCAGAGAAAGGTAAAAAAATATATGGCAATGACAGGTGAAATAACATTAAGGGGAAAAGTCTTACCTGTTGGTGGAATAAAAGAAAAGATACTTGCAGCTAAGCGGGCAAGTATTAAGGAGATTATTATCTCTGAAGATAACAGGAAAGATGTGGAAAATATTAAGGAGATCTATATCAGGGGATTAAAATTCAATTACGTTGAAACCATTATGGGTGTTCTTGAACTGGCATTACTTAAACAAAAGGTAAAGAACCCTAAAAATATATCGTTCGAATGAAGAAAGTAGCTGTTTTCCCCGGATCATTTGACCCTATAACAATCGGACATGAAGCTATTGTCAGAAGAGCATTGAACCTCTTTGACGAGATAGTTATTGCGGTTGGAGCAAACGCCTTAAAAAAAAGTTTCTATGCTCTCGAAACGAGGGAAGAGATGATAAAAAAAGTTTTTCAGAATGAACAAAGAATAAAAATTGATCATTATGAAGGACTTACTGTCGATTATTGCAATATAATTGGTGCCAGGTTCATCCTGAGGGGACTAAGAACCTCTGCAGATTTTGAATTTGAAAGGGCTATTGCACAGGTAAACAAGGTGATGGCTCCTGATATTGAAACTGTTTTCCTGCTAACAGTACCTGAACATTCGCACATAAATTCAACTATTGTACGCGATATAATCAAAAACGGGGGAGATGCCTCTATTTTTGTTCCGGTGGCAATCGATCTCAAAAACTATAAAATAGAAGAGGAGTAGAAAATCATGATCTGAGTACAGAACAGTTGATGATCTCCATCAGAGACAGCCATGCGTTTGTTTTGATTTTATTTAATTCATCAGGGAAAAGCCATTCAATTTTTGTAATCCCCTCCTCAGTCTGAGGTTCAGTAATCATTTCTCCATCATATTGCATAAGGAACCAATGCGTTTTTTTGAGGTATGAAATTCCTTCCCAGCTATAAGTATGATAAGTCGGTTGGATCGGCTTGATGATTTTGTGTCCATTTATTCCGCACTCCTCACTAACCTCCCTTAAAGCGCATACTTCAGGTTCTTCTCCTTGTTCAATATGCCCCTTTGGAAGGTCCAGCTTGCCTTTCTTTTCAATAAAAAGGTATCTGCCTGTTGTGTGCTTCACCAAACCACCTGCGGCACCTACCTCAGAGAAGTAAATTCGGAAGATTTTCCAGATGTGTTGGATGTCAGATCCGTAAATGTTTATGGCGGGAATGCTTTTATCTGCCTGAAAATCTGATATTAATTTATAAAGTTCTTTTGTATCATAGAATTTATGGAATAAGCCGTATTTTTGTAACCGGTCAGGTTCAGGGCTTATCATTATGAATCTGTTTTCGAAATGAACTTTATACATATTCTTATGGAGCAAAGGGCAAAAAAAACTGCTGAATATCTTTTACAAATTAAAGCAATTAAATTGCAACCATCAAATCCTTTTACATGGGCTTCAGGATGGAAGTCGCCAATATATTGCGATAACAGAAAAACTCTCTCCTTTCCTGAAGTGAGGACATATTTACGTGATTCATTCGCAATTCTTATCCGTGAGCTTTATCCGCAGGCAGAACTGATTGCCGGTGTGGCAACAGGAGCTATCGCTCACGGGGCATTAGCAGCTGATAAATTGGGTCTGCCTTTTATTTATGTCAGGTCGGGGGCAAAAGAACATGGTTTGGGTAACCAGATTGAAGGTTATTATGAAAAAGGACAGAAAGTTGTTGTTATTGAGGATCTTATATCAACTGGTGGAAGTAGTCTCAGCGCTGTAAAAGCCCTTAGGGAAGCTGGCTGTGATATTCTGGGTATGGTAGCCATATTTACTTACGAATTCAAGAAGGCTTCAGATGGTTTTGCCGCTGAAAATTGCGCTTTGCATACTCTTAGCAACTACTCGGTTCTGATTGATGCGGCTGTTAAAACAGGATATATCAGTCAGGTGGAGGTGGAAACATTAAAGAGCTGGAGAGTAGATCCTTCGGTTTGGGGTTAAAAAACGGGGGGATAGAAATTATTGTTAGCATTAAATAAAGATTTTATATTATGTCTGATCTATCATATTTTGAAAGCAGGTCAGGAAAGTTAACCTGCAGTTCTGAAGACGTTTACGCTTTTGTGACTGACGTCAGGAATTTTGAGAGATTTGTAACTCAGGGAACTATTAGCAACTGGTTGGCAAATAGAGAATCATGTAGTTTTAATGTTGCCATGATCGGAACTGTGAGTTTACGACTTGATGAGAAAGAGATGTTTAGTAAGGTAGTATATAAAGGAGATGCTCTTAAAAAAAATGACTTTACATTGGTTTTGGATATTGGCAATAGTGCTAAAAACACTGCTGAAGTGAAAGTCTCATTAAATGCAGATCTTAATCCAATGTTGAAGATGATGGCTTCCAAACCGATTGTCCAGTTTCTCGAAATGCTGGTTAATGAAATGGAAAAGTTCACAGACTGGAAAAACGTTAAAGAATAAAATCAACCTCCTTGAAGGAATACTCGTTTATAATCCCCGACTCTGTTTCAATCATTAAATTGCCATATTCAGAAGTAGATTTTATTCGTCCCAGAATGAATCCGTCTTTATCTCTGTAATTGCACCATTCACCTAAACGATAGAGATTTGAAATATAATCTTCCTTTAATTGGATAAGCTTGCCGGAAATCAATTGTTTATAACGCTTGTCGAGGTCATCAGCCAATTGGTAAAGACAAGTATTAAGGTCATATTCTTTCCCTGTAATCATTCTTAGAGATACCGGATTTGGTGCAGAGCTTAAAAACCTAACCTGATTAATATTTAGACCTATGCCTGCAATTGTATTTTCAATATGATCACCCATAATGGAGTTCTCGATTAACAAACCTGCTATTTTGTCATTGTTTACATAAATGTCATTCGGCCATTTTATTCTGCAAACAGGAATATGTCTCTTTAAAAAATCACAAATCCCAAGAGAGATAGCCATTGATATAGCAAATTGATCGGACGGGTTTATCATAGAAGGAAAGAGTACAATGCTGATTAACAGGTTTTTGCCATCTTCACTTTCCCATTTATTCCCCATTTGACCCCTGCCAGCCAATTGATAATTTGTATAGATAATTGTTCCTTCTGGTATATCATTATTTTTTATAAGCTGTACGGCATGCAGATTTGTGGATGGCAGGTTTTCAGAAAAAAGGATATTTGAACCTATTATCATGATTAACAGTAAGTTGATAGAATATAAATTGTTTAATTCTTATGTTCTGCCGTTGTGATCAAGATTGGCATTGAAATTGCAAAAGTAGGTAACTGTAACAAAAGTACAGATAAAAGTGGTACTTTTGCGACTTAATTTCAAACTGATAAATTATTGATGAAGAAAAAGTCTGACGGAACTGATGTCCTTTTAGAAAGTATATTAAAGGGAATTTTTGAAAAGAAGGGACAGAACGTACTGAAAATTGATTTGCGGAAACTCGAGAACAGAATTACTGATTATTTTGTTATTTGCCAGGCGCCTTCCGGAACGCAGGTTAGTTCAATTTGTGATTCTGTTGAAGATACTGTAAGAATAGATGCCGGAGAGAAACCTTTTCATATTGAAGGACTTGATAATTGCTTTTGGGTGCTGTTGGATTATGGTAACGTAATTGTACATGTTTTCCTTGAGGAGTACAGGAAGTTTTATAGCCTGGAGTCACTTTGGGCTGATGCCTCCATAGAAGCCGTTGAAGATAAATTATAGTAAGTTAAATATTTATGACAGAAAATACCAATAATAATCAGGACACGGAGAAAAAACCTGATAAAAACATTAAACCTCGTTTTAATACAAACTGGATTTTTGCGATTGTAGCTGTATCTATTATTCTTTTTCAGCTGCTGTACAGTGGAAAAACAGTAGAGAAAACTACCAAAAGTGAGATCAAGACTATGATCGCTAATCATGATATTGAAAAAATTATTGTGGTAAATAAAGATCAGGCAGAAATATACCTTAAAAAAGAAGCACTTGAATCGGGAAGATATCCTAAACAGGCGAAACCCGGATCAGGTCTGGGAATTTCCGGTCCTAGTCCGAACTTTACTTTTAATATTGGTGATAATGCCAGTTTTGAGCCCTTTATAATGGAGGCTGAAAAAAATGCAGGATACACCGAACTTATCTATCCTGAAAATATTGACCGTAAGAACTATCTGGCAGATGCCCTTTCTTGGCTATTGTTTCCTGCTTTGTTAGTTATCCTGTGGTTGTTTCTAATGAAAAGAATGTCTGGCGGTGCTGCAGGAGGAGCCGGAGGTATTTTCAGTGTAGGTAAATCGCGTGCTCAGATTTTTGATAAGGATAATAATGTAAAATTAACCTTTAATGATGTTGCCGGTCTGGAAGAGGCAAAAACAGAGGTTATGGAAATCGTTGATTTT
>JANXXP010000266.1 GCA_025350595.1 Bacteroidota bacterium | reverse complement strand
GTCTAATAACCGTTTTTGCCAGCAAAAATTTATCAAATTAATATGGTTTAAGTGAAACGTAAAATTCCTTAGCATTGATCATCAACATTTTAATTAATGCCATAGAATGTTTTTTCTTAGTATTTAATAATACAACCAGGTTATTAGACAGACTCCCGTTATGGGTAAGGATTTCAGCACAATACCGAGACTCCCAACGCGCAAGCAAGAGTTTGTCAGCTTGCCACCGCGACGGTCCCCGCTGCTGCCAAACACATGCTTTTTTGCCAATCTTCGATCGACATTTGACAATCAACATAAGCGAAAAGACATCTCCATCTCCATAACAATGTAAAATAATTTTACGCCAATAGTAAAACATCTTTACAAGAGATAATTACTTTAATATCACAAGATCTTGATATACTGTCTACTGTTTATTTGGCATATAATTTGACCTTCATTGTCCTGTCTTGACAGATTACTCTACAACCTGAATAATTATGTTGAAATATAACTTAGTAACTTCATTCCGCAGTATTAAAAGGAATCTGAGTTTTTCATTAATTAATATCTCAGGTTTATCTATTGGATTGACTCTAGTAATCATATTATTAGTATGGTTGCAATTTGAATTCAGCTTCGATAAGTTTCACGAAAATGCAGATAGAATATTCAGAGTTGTAGTAGAATTTGAAAGAGAGAAATCTTCGGATAATTTTGCTGATACACCAGCTCCTCTAGGTGAAGCTTTGAAAAGGGATATTCCTGAAGTGGTCGATTATGTTAGATTCGGTTATTTAGGCAGAGTTCTTGTCAATTATGAAAATGAACAATTCTGGGAAGAGATTGAGTTAGCTGATCCATCCATTTTTAAAATTTTCTCATTTAAGCTACTGAAAGGTAATCCTGAAACAGCTCTTAATAATCTGGGGTCTGTTATTTTAAGTGAAACTAAAGCCAGAAAGTATTTTGGAAGTAGAAATCCTTTGGGTCAAACATTACTCATTGGTGATAAAAAGACACCCTATATCATTACTGGGGTAATGAAAGATATACCAGCTAATTCTCAAATTCAGTTTGATTTTTTGAGTTCCTTCTCAGAAGATAAAAGTGATAAGTCTTGGGGAATGTGGAATTATTCAACCTATATTTTAGCAAAAAACGATGTGGCTTTCAAAAGCCTTAGTAAAAAATTGCCGGGTGTTGTTAATAAAATTCCGAATGAAGACAAGTTTCAACTTCATGTTCAACCATTGCTCAGTATACATTTGCATTCAAGAGTGCGTGATGATTTATCTACCAACACGAACATTAAAACCGTTTATATTATCAGTTCTATACTAATTCTGGTTCTTATTGTAGCTTGTATCAATTATATGAACTTAGCAACCGCCCGATATACAAAAAGAGGGAAAGAAGCAGGTTTAAGGAAGGTAGCCGGAGCCACAAATTCAAATCTTATTGGACAGTTTCTTTGTGAATCATTTGCCATAACATTTTCTTCGTTCATAATTGCTCTATTTCTTTTTTATTTATTGATACCAGCATTTATTTCCCTTACCGGAATTCCCCTGAATACAGAATCACTTTTCACCTTTAACTTATTTGTAAAATTCATACTTCTTATAATACTAATAACATTTATTGCAGGAAGTTATCCGGCATTTATGCTTTCATCAGTAAGTCCTGTCTCGGCACTTCACGATGACTTTAAACTAGCTAGAGTAATTTCAGTTAAGGTCTTTAGGAAAGTGCTTGTTGTTTTTCAATTCTTTATTTCAATTGCCCTGATTGCTAGTGCCCTTGTGATTAAGGCCCAATTGAATCTGATTAAGAATAAAAACCTTGGATTAACTTCTGATCAAGTTGTAGTTGTCCCAATATATCAGATACAAGTTAAACCAAAGTATGAACTTTTTAAGAGAGAAATATTAACTAATTCGGCTATCTTAAATGCTTCTGCGGTTGCCTATTACCCAGGAACCCAAGGGTTTTATCAAAATGCATGGTGGGAGGGACTTGATGAAGGTGACATTTATCATTATATGGACTGGATTCCCGTTGATCAGGATTTTATAAGCACACTAAAAATAGAACTGATAAAAGGGGAGTTCTTTCCAAAAAACATATCAGGTAAAGGTCCAACAGAATACGTTTTGAACGAATCGGCAGTTAAAAAGATCGGTTGGGATGATCCGGTCGGAAAACGATTCGATATTGCAATTGGTAAAGGAGTCGTAGTAGGTGTTATTAAAGATTTCAATTTTAAATCCTTACACAGTGAACTTAAACCTCTGGCACTTGCATACTATCCTGAAGCGTTTGATAACCTGATGATCAAAATAAATGCCGGGAATATTCCTGATGCCCTTAATTTTCTGAAGAAAAAGTGGGAAAGTCTTTTTCCCCAATATCCATTCGAATTCACATTTCTCAATGATGCTTTTCAGAAAATGTACAAGAAGGAGACTACAACATCATTAATTATAACGTATATTTCTTTAATGGCTCTTTTTGTTTCATGTATTGGATTGTTCGGTCTCGTTTTATTCACAATTGATAGCCGCATTAAAGAGATAGGTATAAAAAAAGTTGCTGGTTCAACCACTGGCCGAATAGTCATAATGCTTAATCTTGAGTTTATTAAATGGATCTTAGTATCCTTTATAATTGCCTGCCCGATAATAATTTATTCAATGCACAAGTGGCTTCAGAATTTTGCTTACAGGATTAATCTCAGTTGGTGGATATTTGCATTTGCCGGAGTAATCACTATTATTATATCATTACTAACAGTCAGTTGGCACACATGGAATACCGCAACAAAAAATCCTGTGGATTGTCTCAAGCACGAATAGTAATTATAAAAAACAAGGATTGATAAATTACTTAACCCTGCGCTTTGCAGTCAGGCACATTTGCAACTCGCTCCTTCCAACCTTAAACCTAAAGTTGCAAAAGAGCCTGTCAGCCCTACCCTGCCTCTCAACGAGATTGAGAACTGGACGGCAAAGTTCTCGTACATCCAGACAGTTTTAAAATTTCCCTACACATAATAAAGAGGACTTCATGTGGCATGTAGTGCCAAACATGAAGTCTAGTGTTGCACTACAACCGGTTACCTGGCCTTATTCTATGCACTTACCACCGTTATTCGTGTTCCATTTGAAGCCTCATTTCAGACCGTTTAGATGGTTTTTGGGTTATATGTTGGCGTTGT
>JANXXP010000251.1 GCA_025350595.1 Bacteroidota bacterium | reverse complement strand
AAATATTATTTAATTTAATTCAAGTTTATGGGGAATTTAACATTTAACTTAGAATCATTACTTGAAAATATCGGTTGTGGTTTTGCTTATTTTGAAATTCTTTTTGATAATAAAGAAAAACCAATTGACCTAAAATTAATAGATATCGATGCATCATTAATAATCCTGCAGGGTTTTGATGCTGAAGAATTAATCGGTAAAAAAGTATCACTATTAGTAAAAGATAAAAGAGTTATTAAAAGTAACTGGATAAATTATTTCAAAGGGATCATATCAAATATAAACCATCAAAATTCATACCTAAATCTTACAATATTTGATAAATCGTACAGTGTTAAATCGTTTAAAACTAATAGCATTTATTTATTAAGTCTGTTCATTGCAAATGCTGATCCTGTGAAAGATAGAACATCTTTGAACGGGGTTGATACTGCATATACTAATAAAGGAAATGTAATTGATTTAAAAAAATACGAAAGCTTATACAAGGAATTGTTTTCATCGAGGGTGTAAAATATTTTGTGTAAATATAAAAAAACATTACAATATTAATTTAGTAATTCTGTCTTTAAAAATCACAGATAAATGTGCAATAATAAAAGCCCATTTTTTAACAGGCATCTTCCACTTTTTAGACAAATCTTTATAAGCCAGATATAACATTTTAATCAGCGCATCATCATTCGGAAAAAGTGATTTAGCTTTTGTAACTTTTCTAAATTGTCTATGTAAAGCTTCAACAGCATTAGTTGTATAAATAACATATCTAATCTCCTCAGGATACTTAAAGAATGTTGCAATATTATTCCAGTTCTGATCCCATATTTTAAAGGGTAAAATATATTTTTTACCCCAGACTTCTTTCATATGTTCTAAATTTTCCATTGCCAACTCTTCAGTCGATGCTTTATAAACATTCTTAAGGTCAGTCATAAAAGCCGTTTTATCTTTTGTGGCAACATATTTTAGTGTATTGCGTACAACGTGAACAACACAAAGTTGGATCTCTGTTCCAGGATAAACAGTATTAATAGCTTCAGGAAATCCTTTTAGGCCATCTATACAAGCAATTAGAATATCCTTAACACCACGATTACGTAGTTCAGTAATAACTCCAAGCCAGAAATTGGCACCTTCGGCAGGACTAATCCAAAGTCCAAGTAAATCTTTATTACCATTTAAATCAATACCCAAACACGTATAAGCAGCTTTAGATATTACTTTACCCTCTTCTCTGACTTTGTAATGTATGGCATCAAAGAAAACAACAGCATAAATGTCTTCTAAAGGTCTATTCTGCCATTGTGTGATAATATGAACAATTTTATCAGTTATATTTGAAACCAAAGTTGGACTTATATCTATTCCATATATCTCTTCAATGTGAGATTGAATATCTCTTGTAGTCATACCTTTAGCGTACATGGAAATAATTTTATCCTCAATGGGTCCTATTGTTCTTTCGTACCTTTTAACAATCATGGGGTCAAAACTGCCATTCCTGTCTCTGGGTACAGAAATCTCTATTTCACCATTTTCATTCTTTAGAGTTTTCTTGTGTTTACCATTACGGCTATTACCGGTGTTTTTTCCTGTTGGTGAATACTTCTCATATCCAAGCTCGTCAGTGAGTTCAGAATCCAGCATTCCTTCAATGGCATTCTTGATAAGTTTTTTGATGGCACCATCAGTTCCCATTAGATCCTGATAGGTCTTGGCTTTTTCCAGTTCTTCTTTGAATTGTTGAAGAACTTCATCAGATATTTTCATTTGAAATATCTCCTTCTGTGTTATGGTTAATAAAAAGTTTTAAAAATATGAAACCATAAATTAACCGAAAGAAAGATGTTTTGTTTTTTGTTCGCCTTCCCCCCTCGGGGGGAAGGATTCCCTTTCTTTCTTTCTCAATTTAATAATTTCTCTTTTAACCATTTACACATAATTTTTTACACTCCCTTTTTACCATTTTGCGAGGTATATGAGAGCAATATGCGAGGTATATTAGAGCAATATAAAACGTATATGGATTGTATATGAAACGTATATGGATTGTATATAAAATGTATATGGATCGTATATAAACCATTATGAAAAATGCAATATTTCCTATTCGATGTATTAATGTTTATTGAATTCATGGTTTTTATTAAAGGCGGCAGTTGCAAAAGAGCATAAATTTAGCAAAGGTGAAAGTAGTGAAAAAACTGGAGTTATGTGGTTTAGTATTTGACAGAAAGTTGCAATAAAGCAAAAATTAAGTTTTGGAAACAGAGAAAAGATTAGCAATCAGGTACGAGCTTATATTTCACTTAATATCTATGTATATCCATTATTTATTTTAAAACCAATATCCTGAATTACTCACCCATACTTATATACTTCTCTTTTTCCTGAAAATTAACGTACTGATAAAATAATTATTTTTGAGTACGTTATTTTTTCACTTTTGGAGAAGTATATATGTAT
>JANXXP010000204.1 GCA_025350595.1 Bacteroidota bacterium | reverse complement strand
AAGATGATCTATGCTCTCAAATGGATTAATTACAGAAATTGTTTTGTAAAAAAATTTATCAGTAGTAAAATTCTTCATCCAGTTCGTATAAGCTCTTATCAGATAGTTACCAGAACTTATATTATCCGGAAGAATAAAGCTCGAAGAACAGGAATTATAATCAGCTTTTACTTTCAATTGTTTTAGTGGGAGGTTGTTTTTATCGAGTAATTCCAGATAAACAACCTTGCTTAAGCCAGAAGGAGTATTAGTCAGTCCATTCAATTTGTATACTTTAAACAACACCTCTTCCCCGGCAATATATATGTCGCGATCAGTCCGAACAAAAAGCTCCTCTGTAAAGTTTCGTATATCAGAATCTCCGGCTTTATAACTTAATTGTTGAGAAAATAGTTGATGGCCAGAAAGCAAACAAAGAAGTATCAGGATTCTGATATTCAGAGTAATTCGTCTGCTAAAAATCGTGTTATACATATTATTCCGATTATTCACATTAGTTTAAGTCCACCCAGAAATCAGGTTTTGTAATTGTGCCGGTCAACTCACAATTTGCACATTCAGGTCTGGCAAATACCAGCTTTTCAAGCGCATGCGTACCTGGGTTATATCTGGGTTCAATAAAATAATAATCTGAATTTATACAATACGTTGCATATATTTCATCAAGGGTTACTGGAGGATTATACGGGGGTGTAACCGGGTAATCATCTGGTCCCTTTTCTATTCTTATACATTTATAATGGAAATAAGGCAGATTCATTCCAATTATATCTCTGAAATTAATATTTATTCTTTTTTGTTTACCTGCAGAGACCTGGAAATAACCCAAAACCCGTTCTTTAGGATCATTAACATTGCGGATATTACTGACAACAGTAAATGGTTGTTTGGCAAATATATCTCCACCCTTCTCATTTACCTGTTTCAGATTATTCCAAAAATCGTATTCCTTTTTTGAAATTGAAAACTGTCTGACAAGAATGCTGTACTGTATCAATAAACGGTCGGATTTATTTGTGGCGATGAACAATATAGGTTCCTTTTCAATCCGCTCTTCCTGCCCGGAATAAACTTCGCGTATTAATATTTCATCTGACTTTCTGTTTTTCCAACAGAATTCTTTAGGATATCTAACCGGAATAATTGTACTCGAATCAATATAATCAAACTTCTTCGGGGTCGGTACTTTAAATTTCCACGTCTCTTCAAACTCCCATCGATAATAATTGTTTTTATCTCCTTTTTTTGAATCCAGATAAATCCTTACCCCTTCCTGGCGTTCAGTCCCATTATTAATTACATCCTCATCCTTAACGAAATATACATTATCAATGTCTGGGACTGATTGCATCAGACATGGCTCTGACTCATATTCCGTGCCCTCAGGTGTAGTTATATGTAAGGTGTACGTTTCCCCGATTATACCCCTAAACCCGGTACTGTCTGTTTTATAAACTCCCTCCCCTTTGTTAATTAAATAATTCCTGTTGCCGTTTTCACCGGTTATATAGACAGTTGCATCCGAAACCTTAAGTGGTATTGCATTCTGATCCTGTATCGTTCTCGACAGCTTAACTGTATATGAGGCATTTTCATCTGTAATCATGCCATCAACAACCAATAAAGAAGCGTATCCCTTTAATTTCGGACTATAGGGGTCAATACAGGTAGAGAGTGTAAAGACAACAACTAAAATAATGACAGATTTGTGCTCCACCTTTAACATGAAACCGTTTTTGTTTTTTTATTCATTTCAAACAGTAATAGATAGGGAAGCAAAAATAATATTAATTCATTCTATTAATTATCTTATTTTAAAGATACTCAAAAAAAATAGAGCTAACTGGTGCTTTAAGTTATAAAAATTTGTTATTTCGGGTCATGAAATACCAGCACATTTCTTATATAGCAGGGCCTTTCCTTACTATTGTTCTTTATTTGAGTTCAATAACTGTCGCAGGACAAAATGGCGATCTGTTAAATATTAAATCTATAAAGAGTTCCGATAGATTAAATAGCAGCTCCATAATTGACAGTCAGATGGAGTATATTAAAAGTATATACGCAGCAAAAATTGAAGCCCCAAAAGAAATTATTAATGGGAAAGAGTACGAATCTTATTATAGACGAAGTAAAGCTAAACCACTTTTATTTCCCAATAAATTACTTACCGCGACTCTTTTTACCAGAACAAGACAATATAACAATCTGACTTTACAATACGATACATATCTGGACGAGGTGATATATACTGATACCAGCAGGACACTTAATTACAGATTCCCCCAAATAGCATTAAATAAAGATGTAGTTGATGGATTTAATTTCTATTTTGAAGATGACAGTTTGATTTTCAGATATTTCAGACTTCCTGAATGTATTAATAACAATCTC
>JANXXP010000203.1 GCA_025350595.1 Bacteroidota bacterium | reverse complement strand
TGTGACAGAATGTGACGTTTGCGAAACTTTTTTTGTATTGAAATGGTTTAATGTATAATAGTTAGGTGAATACCAGGTATTTTTAAGAAACTCCGAGATGATATTTTTATGAAACTCTTCCGATTCCGATTCATCGATCTGATCATACAGACTCAGAATATTCTTCTTAAAATTCTCGATCTGGGAACGATCGGGTTTGACTCTCAGATAAGCCTTATTGACAGAGTTACGAAGGGTTAAAGGACTAACTTGCATTCCATGATTGTATTTGACTCTTAAAAGTAGTAAAAATCAAGGGGAATACAAAAAAATGTCTTGCGGTCAAGCAGTCTAACAGTCATGCAGTCTTAAAAAACAGACTAATGCTTATCGTGAGCGTCAATTCCGTACTGCATATAAATAGTATGGTTCAGGGTTTTCAGGATCTCCTCCATATATTCATTTACAGCTCTGACAGAACCCGGAAGTGTGTAAATAAGTGAGTTGCCAATTAGTCCGGCTACACCCCTGCTTAACAAGGTATTAGGCTTATCAGTTCCATATTTTACCCTGATAAATTCCATTATACCCGGAATTTCTTTGGTAAGTAATGGTTTAACTACATCTACAGTAATATCTCTTGGACCAATACCTGTACCTCCCGTGGTGAAAATAATGTTGAAGTTGCTTCCTGAGAGAGTAAGAATACTCTTTAATTCTTCTGCCTCATCAGGAATCAAAACTTCTGTAACCAGACAACTAATATGAAGTGGTTCAAAATATTCCTGTACAAGTTCACTCACTCTTGGGCCGCTCAAATCTTCATACTCACCTTTATATGCCCGGTCGCTAAGAGTAATGATAAGTATTTCAAGTTTTTCGGGAAGATTCATATCTTAATTTTTTCTGTCAGACAAATATTATCTATTATCATCTTCTTATCAACTGCTTTACACATATCATAAACTGTAAGAAGAGCAACGCTGACTGCAGTTAATGCCTCCATTTCCACACCTGTTTTTCCTGTACATCGCACCTCACTGTCAACCTGCACACCGTTACTGTCAACTACTGCCTCAACTTTAACCTTCTCAAGAACAATATTATGGCATAACGGGATTAAAGACGATGTTTGCTTCCCGGCACTGATTCCTGCAATCTGAGCTACAGTCAGAACATCTCCCTTTTTCAGAAGATTATCTTTTATCAGCTGAATTGTTTCTGCTGCAAGTTTGATGTGGCCGCTTGCTTTAGCGATTCGCAATTGGATCTCCTTCGCTTCTACATCAACCATAACTGCTTTCCCTTTACTGTCGGTATGCGTCAGTTTATTCATAAGTTTACCCTCCTATATTATAAAATGCCCCGGTATCGTTTATTGAACCGCATTCCGGTTTTGTTTCTATTGCCATTTTTAGCGCTTTCTCAAAACCAAGTTCCCTGATATCAAATTCAATATTATCAAAAAGGCAGGGTTTTAGTTTTCCGTTCGCTGTCAGTCTTAATCTGTTACATAAATGACATTCGCCACCTGTTCCGCCAATCACCCTGGAAAAATGTCCTTTTACCAGGTCCATCTGGCGTATATACCTTATTTCAAGATCATTCACTTTACAAAATCGTGTCACTGCGATCGCTTCTTCCTCCTCCTTTGATTCCTTTACCACACAATTTATCTTAACAGGAAGAAGTCCTGCCTCTTTTGCGGCTTTTATACCTTCAAATACATCATTAATATTTCCGCATCTTGTTATTTCTGCAAACTTTATTGGATCAACTGTATCAAGGCTGATATTAACTCTGTGAAGACCTGAAGACTTAAGCTCCTGTGCAAATTGTTTCAGAAGAACACCGTTTGTTGTCATAGACAGATCTTCTATCCCCTCTATATCAGATATCATTCTTACCAGCGCAGTAACTCCCTTTCTGACAAGTGGTTCTCCTCCTGTAATCCTTACCTTTGTCACACCATTTTCCACAGCCACTCTGGTAAAGTGAGTTATCTCATCAAAGGTCAGAATATCAGCATGCCGGAGCAATTGAATTCCCTCTTCAGGCATGCAATAGGTACATCTCAGATTACACCTGTCGGTAACTGAAATACGCAGATAATTTATATTTCTGTCAAATTTGTCTAACATTTACTATTTCTCCTTTTTCAATGCTTTTTTTACCCGACTCAAGGGATATTATTCCATCTGCAAGTGAAAGAGATGAAATGTGCGCTGAACCATGATACTCAACCGGTGATACCAATCCATCGCTTGTTATAATCACCGGTATAAAAGCCTGTCGATCTGCCAATCTTCTGGAAAAAGACACTTTCATTGGAATATTAACAGAGAATGGCTTAAGGTCATATCCCATCATTTTACAGATAAGGGGCCTTACAAGCAATTCGAATTGAGTAAAAGTAGATACAGGATTCCCGGGCAAACCGAAGACAAAAGCATTAGGATGAATACCAAAAGTTGTCGGTTTTCCCGGTTGTATATTAATTCTGGAAAAAAGGATTTTGACCCCGGCTCTTTCCAATACGGCTGGAATAAAGTCGAAATCACCCATGGAAACGCCACCCGTTAACAAAACAATGTCACATTCTGCAATTGCCTGTTTTACAAGTTGGTATGTTGCCTCTTTATCATCTTTTGCAATTCCATAGTATTTCCCCAGAGCTCCTGCACGAAGCAGCTGTGCCAAAAGCTGGTAAGCGTTTGAATTCCTGATCTGACTTACTCCCGGTTTAATGAATGGTTCCACCAGTTCATCACCCGAACTTATTACAGCAACAAGAGGCTTCCTGCTTACCCGAACCGATGTAAAACCAACAGACGCCATAACGGCGACGTCCTGCGGTTTTATTAGTTTTCCCTTTCTAAGAACCAGATCGCCCTGTTTTATATCCTCTCCTTTATAAGCTATGTTTTCCTTGGTGAATGATCCGTTATAGCTCACCTTCCCCGACGGAAGAATAACTGAATCCTCTACCATAAAAACCAAATCAGCACCTTCAGGAAGAGGAGCACCGGTCATGATCCTGGAGCATTGTTTATCTGAAATTTCTTTTGAAGGCTGCATCCCTGCAGCAATTGTTTCAAGTATCTCCAGATCATGTCCAAGATCTTCTTTCCTGCAGGCAAATCCATCAACTGTTGATTTATTGAAAGGAGGCATATCCATGTCGCTCGCAATATCTTCAGCAAGTATCCGACCCAGTGACTCTATAAAAGAAACACTCTCTGTACCAGTTTCTAAGACATTTCTCAGAACGATATCATAAGCTTCCTCAAATGATATTATCTCCATATACTTTTGTCTTTTAACATTTTACTTTTGTCTTCAATTCACTCCCTGCAATGCTATCCCCGCTTCTTCAGGAAAAGATAGCCAAACTTCTGATGACTCTACTACCGGTTGTTGCTTATAAGTATCGGATGATAAGTCCACATAGAAAATCACTCCGGCATCCACGGTTATTTCAACTCCGTACTCCGATGGAAGTACCTCTTTTACAATGCCTTTGTAACAATTACCCGGGTTGAATGAAGGCATTTCGCACGATATCTTAATATCATCACTCCTTAATAACAATAGACCTTCTTCAGGATAAGAGCTCTCAGAAAGGTTGAAAATAATTTTTTCATTACTCACCGCACACCATTTTCCGTTCTCGTTCTTAAATCCGACCCTGAAAAAGTTCCTGATTCCTGAATATCTGGCCACAAATTTATTTACCGGTTTTCTGAAAACATCATCAGGGCTACCTTCCTGGATAATTCTTCCATTATGTATCACACCTACCCTGCTTGCCAGGCTTACCGCTTCCCTGTAATCGTGTGTAACATGAATTATTGTGAGTCCCTGCTTATTGAGCCGGCGAAGCAGTCTTTTTATATCATCTTTCAGGCTGGCATCAATAGAGGCCATTGGCTCATCAAGAAGCAATAATCTGGGTGACTTTATCAAAGTACGGGCCAGAGCAACTCTCTGGAGTTCTCCACCTGAAAGATGCTTGGTATCTCTGCCAAGCAAATGAGAAATATTAAAGTCAGATGCAGCTTTCGTGACTCTCTCTTTCACTTGGTTTCTATCAATTTTACTTGAACTTATTGAATAAGCAATATTCTCAAAAACATTCATATTCGGGAAAATTGCATAGTCCTGAAACACAAGACCTATGTTTCTTTGCTGAATCCTTTTTCGGGTAATATTTTCGTTGTCCAACCATAACTCACCGGAATCCGGTTGGTTTAGTCCGGCAATTAGTTCCAGCAATTGAGTCTTGCCTGATCCTGATCTGCCGAGAAGAACATAGTAAGTCCCATCTGATATTTCAAGATTAATATCATTCAACAGGAATTGCCCAAGTTTCTTTGATATATTTTTAAGAATCAGCATATTCGTTTTTTGTAACTACAGTTTTTCCGGTATCAGAAAGAAGTCTCAATATTGTGAATACCACAAGTGCCACAAATATGAATAATACTGCAGCGGGACGCGCATATTTTAATCCGAATGAGCTGAATCTGTCATAGATCAATACCGGAGCGACCATCGGATGATATGCAATTATCACTACCGCTCCGAATTCACTCATACCCCTGGCAAACATCATTACAAACCCGGTAATGATACTTCTCCATGCGAGTGGAAGTGAAATAGTAAAGAATACTCTTGACCTTGAAGCTCCCAGATTAAGGGCAGCCTTTTCAAGCCGCTCAGGTACATTTGTAAAACCATCGCGGGCAGAATTAATAAGAAAAGGAAGGCTGACAAATGCCATTGCAATTGCAATACCTGCAGGGTTGTTCACGAGATTTAAGCCAATAGAAGCAGCTGCTTTTCCAAGCAAGCCATCTCTAGAAATAAATCCAAGGAGAGCAATTCCTGCAGCCGTATGAGGTAATACAACCGGAAGATCAATTATTCCCTGAACAACGCTTTTGAGTGGAAAAGTTTTACGTGCCAGAAGCCAGGCAAAAGGTATTGCGCCAACCGCAAAGAAAAAAGTCGCAGTGAAAGCGACCCATACTGTAAGCCATATACTAGCCTGTACTTCTTTATCCTTCGCAGTCTCAAAAAACTCTCCTACTCCGGTTTTTAAGAACAAACCTAACAGAGGTGCAACCAGAAAAAGAAGAACCAGCGATGATAATATCAGAAGAATCCAGTTGAAAGGTCCGTTTCGGTTCATATTAAAATTAATTCACTTTATGTTCAGGAAGATATTTTAATAGTTTTGAAGGAATCATATCAGGCTGCTCAGTAGAAAATGGGACGATAGGTTTCTGGCCATTCTTTCTGAAAATTTCCAGTCCTTCAGGACTTACTATAAAACAGAGAAAATCTATTGCTGCATCTTTCTCCGGAGCTTTGTCAAGAACTGTCATACTATAATTTATATAGTCGCCTGTAACTTTCATTTTTGATCCCGGTTTACTTCCTGTTACATCATAAGACACAGTTTTATAATTATCAGTTTTTGCAGGATCTGATAAATTTATTTCGACAGGTAGTTCAATGAATTTTAAACCATGTTGAAGCGCAACTGATTTATACTGAAACATATAATCAATGGCATTCGATTCAATAAGGGCCACCAGATCGACTTCCTTTGGTCTGATATAATCCTTATTTTTAGAAATCATCTTAGCAGCGAGTCCTTCTCTCTTGTAATACTTTTCTGCCAGCAAAAAAGTAAATACTGTTCTGTATCCGCAAGGATCAGCATTTGGATCGGATCGAGAATATATAACTTCATCTCTTTGAAGAATATCGATCCAGTTATTTGCATTTATCTCCGATGAGTGTCTCGATTTTTCATTATAAGCGATAACAATTTCATTTGTAGCAAATCTAATACTCCATTTTGTGTAATCCGGTATTAAAAGTTCATTTATTACAAAATAGTCAGCTGACGCAACAATGTCGCATGGCTTCTTAAGTTCGGTAACCTTTCTTGCACATACCAGACTTCCTGCTGATTCAAGTAAGATCTCTATCCCCGGGTTTTTCTTCTCATATTCAGCTTTGATCTGTGCTAAAGGAACCGACAGGCTTCCTGCATGAAAAACTATGATTTGTTTTGGTTTAGGGTGATGTGAATTTCCGCAACCGGAAAGTAATAATCCTGTAAGAATGGATAGGAAGAAAATCAGTCTCATTTTCTGTCAGATAATGTATTGGTCTTTTAATATATAAAGGCAAATGTAAATGTTTTGCATATCGGTTTTACAAAAACGACGACATAATTTGAGAGACATTATATACCGTTTTTACCCCCGTTTTTCAACCAGTTCCAACATGGTGGTAATTGTTTTCCAGTTCCTGGCTGTTCCTGTAATACCCATTTTCTTTTCGAAAAAATTGGTATATAATTTGGTCCTGCCGAAACCATTTGGGCAGAAAATGAATATTTCCTTACCGACTATTTTAAATTTATCAGGGGGATAATCAACTCCTTTTACCTTTAGCATCTGTTCATCAGTAACTTTCTCATGAAGAAAAATAACAGCCATTTTTGAAGGTTCAAAATTCTTCTCAGAGAGGTAAGGATTTATTGAAAATAAATTCCTCAACTCCTTTGAAGATCTGATCATTACCGGAACAATGTAACTAAATTTTTCAAGGATAGCTTTCTCTATTTCTAAGGCAATCTCAAACTCAGTTGATTTTTCTGCAGAACTGAAAATTACGTTACCGCTTTGAATATATGTCAAGGCATCGGGATAGCCAAGATTGACATATAAGGAAGAAAGTTCGGCCATTTTTAACGAGTTATGACCAGTCATGTTAACTCCCCTGAGAAATGAGATATATGTCTGCATATTTGATGTTCCCTGGAATAGAAAGTAAAACTAAACAGAAACACAATTCAAGGTAATTTGTTTATTTAGATTATTATTGAAAGTCTTTCACTACATCAATAACCTCAGGCAGATCCATCCCAATTTTTTTCAGAAACTCAATTTTAGGGACACCATTATTATTCCAGCCACGACGTTTATAAACTGCATCTCTGAGCGATTCATACTGATCCTCACGATATTTTCGGAGCGCCTTCATTTTTTCCTCTGTTGTTTTGCCTTTAGGATCAAACCCAATTTTCTCCTTAAGCTGTTTATCATATCGCTCTGAGCGCGACTCATATTCTTCCTTTGTAACCGGCCCGGCAGCTCTGTATGGCTGATTGTCATTTATGCGTTTACCATAGCCACGTCTGAGATTAAATACCCTTTGAAAATTATATACCCGTTCGGAGTCTTCAACCAAACGTTTTTTATCAAACTCACGACCCGTAACTGCTTTGTATATAGTCACATAATTATCAACATGCTCAGGTACCTTAGCTGGTTCATCAGTCTGGGCATTATTCTCCGGTTCAACGTCGTTCCATGGAAGCTTGCAAAGTCCAACCAGACCAAACCAGGTACGAAACATCGGGAAATAATGTAGAGCCTCCGCCTTATTTTCAAACGTAGGGATGTGATTATTGACCATATCCATGAATATAAGCCATGCTTCATCATGCTGCGGACCCTTATTTGTCAGAGCAAAACCGCCCTGCTGTGCAAGAGATTCTTTAGACATGTATTGGGAATATTCAAGTCCCTTGTTTTCCATCCCAATATCATTAAGGAATCCGGCTTCACCCCATCCGCTATTAATGAAGAGCTCTTTCATTTTACGAACTCCCATTCCGGCAATTTTGCCAAATCCTTCTCCACGGCCAAGCTGATGAAGCATTTCAATAGCTGCTTCGGAGTTGCCAAAATTAAGATCGAGCCCTCCGGTTCTTTCTTTGTTAAGAATGCCATTCTGGAAGCACTCCATAATGAAAGCAGTAAGCGTACTCCATGTTATAGTGCAGATTCCGTATGTATCGCAATAGAAATTTGTTTCAATAATATATTCAGGGTCGAAAATTCCGCAGTTTGAACCAAGTCCGGCTGCATTCTCATACTCAGGACCATCAACAATCACTACCTGACCTTTATATGGGCCTGTTTTAACAACATAATTATCAATGCCTTTTGTACACGACATGTTACAACCTATCCAGCATCCATCAGGATGGTTTTGGGTAAAATGACTCTTCCACACTGATGAGTTGATTTTATATGCATCAGGATGACTTCCAAATTTATAGTTCATTACAGGGAGATCATGATCATTCATTATCTCCATGAGGTGAGCAGTTCCTGTCTGCCTCATCTGACATTGTTTATCGTCAAGTTCTTTCATCTCCCTGTTGAATCTTTTACCTCTTTCCATAATGGCATCGAGATCAACAACATTATTAAGGTTCCCTTTAACTCCGGGGATCTTACATACAAGCGCTTTAATTTTCTTATTGCGGAACACTGTACCTATACCTCCCCTGCCGGCCTGTTTCAGACGAACCTTCTTACGTTTTGGATCATAAAAACTGAAATTCAGCATCCCAATCAGTGAATGTTGGGCGGCCGAACCTGTTGAAACAACTCCTATAGATTTCTTTTCATTATCATTATCAGCAAATATTTCAGTGAGCTGTTCAACCAGAAGATGACTGTTTATCTCTTCTGCCGGAGCTTCAAATATTTCAACTGTATGATTTATTCCGTCAATAAAAACAATTACATCCTTTTCTGCTTTTCCCTGAATTTCAATGGCATCGAAGCCTGAAAACTTGAGAAATGGTCCGAAAAAACCACCCACATTACTGTCCATTACTGAGTCCGTTTGCGGTGAAATAGTCACAACCAGCGACTTCCCGGAACCTGAATATTGAGTAATTCCTCCAATAGGACCAGAAGATATGATTATCTCATTTTCCTTATCGTCCCATTTTGTATTGGGTTTGGTTGCATTCCAGAGAAGTCGGAGACCATATCCTTTTCCTCCGATAAACTTTTCTTTCATTTCGGAGGGAACATTTTTCTCTTTTATCTCTGTGGTGCCTACATTAATATAAAGAGTCTTGTCAGTATAACCCTTATCCAGCGGAGTCCAGTTATAGTCCCATTTTTTCAGGAGTTTATGCTGTTCCTTTATCGACTTAATGTCCATTTTACAGGTATTTAGCTTATTAGTTTTAAGATTTTTAAATCTATTCAAAGGTATATTAATAAGATGAGCTATAATATGATATTAATCAATATGCCATGGGGTGCATATCGGATATTGATTTTTGGTTTCGGCAAACTATTGCCACAATTTAACACACATTCCTGATTTGTTAAGATGTATTTTATGAGCCTGAGCAATAATTTCTTCTGCCTAAACGTTTCCAAGTCGCTAAATCCTCAGTATCTTTCGAAGTTCAAATTTAAATAGAATGAAGATGTTAAAATTGTTGTATCCGCTGGTATTAATCCTGATTATTATTACCTCAAGCTGTCTTAAAGATGGACCATGGCAAAAGACAGAACAGGCTGCAATAGCCGATTACATAAAGAAAGACACTGCTTATGTACTGAAACCAAGCGGGCTGTATTTTTATCAGGTAAAAGAGGGAACAGGACGATCACCTGTTGTCAACGATACTGTATACTTTAATTACACAGGGAGATTTCTGAACGGAGTAGCGTTCGATTCTACCAGCACAGCCAAAGCTCCTATGTTATATATTATAGGATCTGGTTTAATTGTTGCCGGAGTTGATGAAGGATTAAGATATATGAAAGAAGGAGGTTTCGCAAGATTGCTGACACCTTCAAGTCTTGCGTATGGAAAAGAAGGACTATTTACGCTGGTTCCTGGTTATTCCCCGCTTATGTGGTATATTGAACTTACAAAAGTAAAGCCAGGACCAGGAAAGTAAATTGGTGATGAAAATACTACTTAATAATCGTGAGGAGGAATTTAGCACTGCGACAATCTCAGTGAGCGGGATGCTTGCCCTGAAGAAATTTTCATTCAGGATGAGAATTATTAAAATAAATGACGTCCTGATTTCAAAGGATAAGTACGATACAACAATTATTCACTCAGGAGACAATGTACAGATGATCTACCTTATGAGCGGAGGTTAAAAAAAAAACTGTAGGTTTGTACCATGATCATCAGGTTTCATTTTATAGAAAAAATTCCCAGAGTATTCCGGAATAAATACGTACTGACTATTATTATTTTTCTCATCTGGATTTTGTTATTCGATTCCAATAATCTTATTTCCAGATACAAGGATATGATGGCTCTGCACAATTTAAAGATCGACAGGGAGTATTATATCAAGCGTATCGAATCGGACAGGCAGAAGCTCCATGAATTGAAAACAGATAATCATAACCTCGAGAAATTTGCAAGAGAGCAATACCGGATGAAGAAACCTGATGAAGATCTGTATATTATTCTTACACCTCAGGAGGACAGGCAAATTACAAGAAGAAATAATTAATTGTTTTTTTCCATTGCTCTGTAAAAAAGCAAAATGTCAACAGGATCTGTAGAATTCACTTTAAATCCGATAATTTCAAGAAGATCAGAAGCAGAAGATACGACAGGTGCTTTCTCAAATATTTCCAAAGAAACATGATTCAGGTATTTCACTACCTTGAACATATTAAACCATCCGAAAAATCTTTTTTTATATGAGGATGAGTTTGAAGTATTATTCTTAATCTCAGTCATCTTTCCTTTCCATTCATCTTCATCAAGAAATGATTTTATACCCGGAGGAAATGAATTGTAATATTCTGACATTTCTTCAGTGGAGCATTGATAAAACTTTTCTGCCATTCCAAAAAAGTATCTTAGTTCCTGAAATGCCAGCAAATTATAAGTCAGCAATGTATCGCTGCTTTCCCGGGTAAGTTTACCTATTGATGCACCTGTGCCAAAAGGGACTCTTGAAGAAGCTCTTGGTGAAGGGTAAACAGTTGTTGATGTAAGATTAAAATACCCTCCCGATGGAACAAGTTTCTGGATAAAATAAAAGTCCTCGCCAGCCTGCCGTCTGTTCATTCCTCCTGCTTTAATATATGAAAGCGCTTTGACCGCAATGGCCGAACCTACAGTATGAAAAACATAAGGAAATCCTGAAAATGCAAGTCCCTGAAAGTAATAGCGAAGATGTAATTCGTATAAAGAAATATACTTATAGATTTTACCTTCAAAATCATTACCTGATAAAGGGTGTTCAAAATAAATTGAGCAGGCAGTGCGATCTTTTTTGTATAATAATCCGGTGCATATTGATACAAAATAATTGCTTTCAACAATGCAGTCAGCATCCAGGTTTAAGATAATCCCATCAGGTTTATTAAATTGATTGAACCGTCGAACAGCTTCATCCATTCCTGTTTTTCTGGCAAGTCCGACACCCCAATCGCTAACCGGGAGCTCCACGATAAAAGCAAAAAGCCGGAAGAAACAGTTTGTATTCTCTTTCTTCCAGCTATCGATATTTTGAATGGTGAGTTTATTGTTCTCTAAACTTTCCTTTTCAGCATTTTCCGGAGCATTTACTACAATTATCACCTCAACCTTACATTCAGGTTCAGTGCATAATATCAATGAATCAAGTAACTTGCAGATACCTGGCTCATTATAGGCAGGTACGACAACAATAATACCTGTATGTTCATCAGGTGCCTCTTTGATTATTTCGGGAAATAACGCCCGCTCTTCAAGCCAGGTTGAGGCGAAACCCATTTGCTTTTATTTCTTTTCTTCCTTGTACTTTTTATTCAGAGCATCAAGGACTTTCTGAGAAATATCCAATCCGGAATCACTGTAAAGTACAACAGAGCCAAAGCTCTTTCCAAGGATATACTGATAGTTGTACTCCGATTTGTGATCCGATAGAAATTTTGTGATGTATTCAAGTATCTGACGGTTCATTACCTGTTCTTCCTCCATCAGATTTGACTGGAGCTTATCACGAAGAGAGATTAATTCCTGTTGCTGTTGTCCAAGTGCCTGTTCCATCTGTGCAGCAACCGCCCTTGTTACCAAACCTTTATTAACTTTATCCTGATAATCTTTCCCGTCTTTCTGATATTGATTCCCTTTGGAATTAAGTTCAGCTTCCGCGCTTTTCTGTTTACTCATCAATTCATCTCTCCTGTCAGAAAACATATTAAATTTAAATATCACTGAATCGATGTTAACATAGGCAATCGCTCCGGCAGGAACAGATGAAGCTGAACCGGAATTATTGTTTTTAATACTTTTACTCCCTGAAAAATGAAGGAAATAAAGGCCTATTACCGCCAGGAACAGAACACCAAACAGAATTACAGATAATTTCTTCATTGTAAATCAAATATTTGTTAAACATTATTAAGGCGCAAATATAAACAAATTAATAAATTTCAGTAACCTGATACTAGAATTTTAACCCGGAAGAGTATTTAAATGACTTAAAGGTGCAAGGGCACATTAGCGCAACAAGACAACGGTTTTTGTTAGGGAAATTTAGCTTTTTTTTCCTTTGAGTCCATGAGCCTTTGAACCGTTGAGCCTTTTCTATGTTGTGCCGTACATTAGAACTCCGGACATGGAAGAGCCCTTATCCGTTTTCGTTGTTCTCCAAAGGATAAGTTATTGAATTTATAAACCAGGGAAATCTCATGAGCGCCCCCTGTTGAGCTTATAAGATTGGAGATCGTGAAATCGTAACTATATTCAATCTGAAGCTGATTTGTTTTTATGCCAACCAGTCCAATTATGGCATCCCCGGCCTGAGATGTAACCAAAGGTATACCACGGTACCACAAACCAAATATCAGGGGATCTTTATAATAGTACAGTCCAAGATCAGTCTGGTAGAATTTCCCCTGTTTCTGAAAGTTAATTGCAACGGAAAGTACCTCCTGCATTTTCTGTCTAAGCCTTGTAGTTTTGATAATCTGTGTTCCTCCGTACAAATTAAACTTAATAGGAACAACTGCATTTCCTCCATCACCGTAAAAAGAGGTTTTTGGTGTAAACAGATGGTCTAAAGTGAATCCGGCCCATGTCCTGTCATCAAACAACAAAGCTGATGAAGCAAAATCCACGTCAGCAACCTTATTAAAAGGAGGGGGTGTTATAGATTGAGTAACCCCCGAACCTGTCAGCTGACTGTTAAAAATCAGTTTCCCGATATTAAGTCCTAAATAATAAAATTTAAAATTTACTCCCGGGCGTATGTGCCATCGCTTATTTATATTGAAGTCGTATGAGTAAAGCAGGCCCAGATTAGTTGTGCTAAGATCTCCCGAACCAGCTACGTCATAAGTTGCAAGAAATCCAATCCCTGAATTAAAAGCCGGAAGAGCTTTATCGAATGACATACTGTAAGTCATAAATGTACCAGGAAGTGCAGGCCACTGATCTCTGACATTCATTATCACCCTGTATTCTTCAGTTGCTCCGGCAAATGAGGGGGACAGATAAAGCGGATTTGCATAAAATTGGGAGAATGTAGGATCCTGACCAAAAATATCCGAAACAAGTATAAATGACGATACAAGTAAAAATATAATCCGCTTCACTATGATCGATCCCTTTATGTTTACACCGACGAAAATAGTGAATTAGAGTCAAAATACATTATAATTATTAGAAATTTATTGCCAGCATAGCGATGCGAAGTCAAAATTTTAATAAACAGCTTGAATACGTAGACGAACAGGCTAAATTATTTGATGAATGGAAAAATGAGCTTTTACCAGTAATTTATACTATAAATTTCAGTTTCTGATAAGAGTTACATTTCCCATTTTAATGAAAGGTTCACCGCTTCTGAAGTTGCCGCGAACTTTCCAGATGTAAACGCCCGGATCACAAAGCTGGCCTTTAAAATAGCCATCCCATCCAATATTAATATCAGATGTTTCAAATACTGCAATACCTAATTTACTGAATATCTTTAACTGATAGTCTGTTACACCGGAAAAAACCGGATGAAATACCTGCGATGATTCATCGCTCTTGGCCGAATAAAACCCTCCGGTCGGTCCCTGGTTACTTGCCAGGAAAGCATTTGGGAAATCAATAAAATACTCCGATCCTGAAAAGGCATTCATAACAATCATAGAATCTGAACAGCCAAGGTCAGAAGTTACCTTAAGTTTCAAGTTGTAAGAGCTGAATTTGTCATACCGGTGCTTTGGTTCAAAAAGTTCTGATTTATTTCCGTCACCAAAATCCCAGTTAAAATGAACTCCGTTTGTGGAGTAATTAAAAAATCTTATCTCGTCCTTTGGAAGCACCGGCTTTTCAGGTGCTATTTCAAACCGGGCAAGCGGTTTTGGAAATACAGTAATAACTGCAGCTGATGTTGCTTGTGATCCATCCGGACCAAAAACAGTCAGAACAACTTTATATTCCCCTTCAACATCAAAGATCCAATCCGGATTTTTTTCATTTGAATAACCTCCATCACCAAATATCCACCTACACGAATCCAGAGAACCTGATTTATTGTTAAAGTGCAGTTTTAAAGGAGCACAACCCTCAGAAGCAGATGTTTCAAATGAGGCATTAACAGACTTAAAGCCTCCTGCAAGTTTATTCATTTCAGCTGATTGTGCATTTAACAATACCTTTTTTGTAATAGTGTCATTGATGCTGGTAAACTCGAAGTTTTTCTTTGCTTCAGATTCGCTTCTCTTCGGAGGTTTGTTCTCTAATGGCCCTTTTACAGATAAGGCTGACTTTTCCTTTGTTGATTCAGAATTACTTTGGCTTATAGAATTCGATTTTTGAATTCCGGTCTGTTCCACGGAAACTTGTTTATTTTCCGGGGAAGCTGTATTTCCTGTGGACGCATATTCAATAGGTGATGTAAGCTGATCTTGTTTTTTTGACACCGGTGATAAAATTATTCCGGCAGTGATCCCGGCGACCAAAATACCTCCCAGATAATATATATTAAACCTGCCAGGATTAAAACGAATAAATTCCCGACGGGCCTGTATTCTCATCAACTTTAAACCCAAAGAAGGATCAGGGGCAATCTCAGCGTTTCCAAGCTTTTGCCTGAATAATTCCCTGACACTCATATCATCATTTTTAATTTTCACTTTATTAATAATCTATATATCAATACATCAAACACTACCCGGATAACTGCTTCTCAACTTCCCAAGTTTCTCAAGCTTTTCCCTGATTACCGCTTTCGCCCTGCTGTACTGAGATTTTGAAGTATTTGTATCAACTCCCAGAATTTCAGCTATCTCCTTATGTTTATATCCTTCAACTGCGTAAAGGTTAAACACCATTCTGTAACCTGTTGGTAACTCATTAAGAACCCTGTATAACTCCTCGGAAGTAAAAAAATCTTCCTCAAAACTTGTTACTCCAGCCTCAACCGACACATACTCCTCAATATCAATATGATACCTGTATTTCAGATTTTTATGATAATGAGTTATAGCGGTATTGACCGCAACCTTTCTTAACCAACCTATAAAAGAACCTGTACCAGAAAAATCTTTAATATTTGAAAATATCTTCAAAAAACTATCCTGCAAAATATCTTCCGCCTCTGTCTTATCTGTTGCATACCTCATGCAGACACCAAGAAGGAAGTGCGAATACTTATCATAAAGTATTTGTTGCGCCTTCCTTTCATGATTAGCGCACCCATCTATTATTTGTTGA
>JANXXP010000169.1 GCA_025350595.1 Bacteroidota bacterium | reverse complement strand
TAATAACCCCTGATTTTTACAAACTGATTAGTAACAGTTTAAACAATTAAGCAAATATTTATTCCCAATAAAATTATAGATAGAATACTTTGTTTGCAATAGCCTGAATTTGAAGTTTAATACAATTCTTCTTAATTGGTTAGTATTCTAAATATTCGGTATTAATTATTAGGAACTGGTTAAATTTATTTTTTTCTGGATTCATTATGGATGGCTAAAACCATTAATCTGATAGAGTGTAATACCTTTGTTATAGCCAGGAAAACTCATTATACAATATAAAAACAATGTCAATCCTGTATTTGTTATGATGTTTGTATCTGTTTGATTCCACAATCATATGTCAATTTTTTTGATTAACAAGTGATTATAATGTAAGTATTAACGACATTCAAATATTTAGGTCTTAGTTTTACTATGAACATCTGGAATTCCTGATAATGATAAAATGGTGAAAACTTCCGTAGCGTTTCGTCTTGAAACCGGCAAGAAATTTTCTTTGACAAGAACTGTTTTATTCCTACTGTCAAAAGATTTCACCCAACTGATATTTAGCAGAAAAGAATAATGGCATCTCAAAAAACCAACCTTTGGAATAAACTTCATGAACGTCTTTAGGGGTTTTGAAACAAGTATTTCTCTGCAATTATGAGTAGTAATTCTCGTATAACATCCTTCGGCTTTACAATATATAATCTCATCAGGGTCGATTGAAATGTGCCCTTGATGAGTTCTCAGATGTATTCTGTTTTTGGATACCTCCTTTGATGTATGCATGCCAACTTCTGATTTAATCAATACAAGTCCCTTTATTAAACCATTTCAGGACAGCCGATTTCTTTTCAGTGCTCCCCATTTGCAAAAAGCAACATATTTTAATGAGTCCTCATACAGGGAAGTTGATGTTAATTCTTTCAGGCTGTTTTCACTCCATTTAACAAAACTGTATAGTTTAGAAACTTCTTTTCAGATAGTTAAATTTATTAAAGTCATTATCAGGCAATTTTAGTTTTGAATTGTTGTCAAGATAACTGATTTGGACTAGCAAAACATCTGGCAGCTGATAGATGATTGCGGGACGGCTGCAAAAGGTTGGCTTGAGCGCGTTGGTAGGCTGAGTTATTCAGGTGCCAATCTTACTGGTTGCTATCTACTATAACTGGAAGTCCAACATTATTAGGTAAGAAACTCTTACAGACATTCCCTTGAGTTTGCCAGGAGACCATTTTGGTGATGACTTAACTGCTTTAACTGCTTCGTTGTCTATCAATGGGTCAACACCTTTAGCCACTTTAACAGTTGAAATAGTACCATCCGACTCCACAACAAAAGTTATATATACTTTACCTTGTACCCCATTAATAGTGGCTTCTTCAGGATATTTGGTTTTCTTCTGGACCCATTCACGGAATTTATTTATATCCCCACCTTTGAATGTTGGCATAATATCAACGGCGGAATAGATTCCATCACCACCACCTGTACCACCTTCAACACCTCCTGTGTAAGTTCCTGTCCCATATACATTAACATGATCTGAACTCTTATTATCACCAATATTCCCTAAAGCTGAATTTGTGGAGTCAAGTTTTATTGCATTTGGCTTTTCAATTAGAGGAATTGAGTCAACAACATTAGGTGCAACATAAACCAGTTCTGCAATTTTTAATCCGGATAATTTTAATTGTGGTACAGAAGGAGGAGGAGGCATTTTTGGATTACCTGTTGGTCCCGGAGGTTTTAAATTTTCCATTGTAATAAACAGATTGGCAGAGACTAACCTGGTTCTTTTTTCAGGTTTATTAAAGAAGGGAATTGAAACAATGATACTACCAAATGAAACTGCCAGAATGATTGATAATGCGACTACGCGATTGTATCCTTTTCTTAAGAAATATGCACCATACTCCTTATTAAGCTTTTCAAAGATAATATCATCAAATTCAGGTGTAGGCATGTTTAAGGTTTAAGAGATAATTTTCTTACTTTAAAATTAAAGTTTTGTGAACCTAGTAATCCATTGCCTCCAACTCCTTCAATTCTTCCTATGAAATCTGTGTAAATATCGGAGCAAAAGAAACTAAGAGTCGCTTCTCCTTTTTCATCAGTAAAAATAGAAGGCTCCCATAAAAGTGTATTTCTGAAATCAGGTACATTAGCTTCAATTGTATCTTTATCGTAATTTGGTTTGTAGAACGTTCTATCTCCATAATAAGCCTTTATTTTTGACAATTTATTTAGTTCTAGTAGTTCTTCTTCGGAAGAGGCCGTTATTGGATGTGTATATCTATATGCTACTTGATGCCATGTTCCTTCCGAATATGTCATATACCTTCTCCCATTTACCGGCTTTGTGGTCCCCATCTCGTTAGGTCCATGATTAGGACAATTCAAAACATTGTTTCTACAAACCCAGTCATCATCTGAATTAAAAAGTTTCTTCAAACTATCAAGTTCACCAAGGTACTTTCCTCGATTTGCGTTAGATGACTTACCTTTTATTGTAACTGACTTTATTTTATATGTATTAGCCTTATTAGTGTATATTTCAAGAGGTACTTCAATCTCTTCTGAAAAAACCGGAAATGGATATGAAATTTCTTTTAAATTAATTAACCGATTAATAGATTCAAAAGGATCATATATTTTGACATAAGCAATAGAATTTTGAGATGATATTGGTTTAAAATAGATATAATTATTTTCCCATCTTTTCATCGATTCAGTCGAAACTGTAAAAATCCCAGCCGAATCTGTTGGAATTAAAACACTTTGGTTTTCTACAGAAAAAGCAATTGCAAATCCATCTTCCTGAATTTTTTTTCCTATTCTTTTAGTAGTTATGATCTGACCTCTAATTCCATCAATCAATTGTTGATTCCCATAACGAAAATTCTCTAAATAAGACTCACTCCATAAATACTTTCTCCAACCTTGGGTCAACATTAATATATCTAAGGCATCATCAGCATCTTTCCTTTTGCTAAAATAAAATGATGGATTATATATTTTTCCCATTAATTGAGAAGAAAGATAATAATGGACAAGAATGTTATTTGAGTCACTAAGGTTTTGATATATTTTATCAAAAACACTAACTCCGAGATTTGACATCACAGGTAGGCCTTGTTCATCTCTTACTGATATTTTCAAGATAGCTTTTCCTCGTGTAGGTAATATAACTTTCGATAATTGTGTAGTTATAATAAGTTTTCGATCCTTATTGACATAAACTAGTCTTTCTGCTACTGGAATAAGACTGCTATTAAATAGAGTTATTTCAGTTATTCCCTGAGGAAGTCCTGAGAGAGGGACTTTTATCCTTAATTCTTTATCTAGTCTTGCAGTAGTCATTCCGTAAACAACTCCACGGCATTGTACCCTAAGATAAATTTCTTCAGGACCAAGTTCCCTGCTTTGAATAACTTTAAAATAAAGAAATTCTTTATCTCTTTCGATTAATTTAAGTACAATTCCACTTGGATAAATTTCTGGCAAAGAGAATATACTATCACTTACTTGATTATTAAGCCTAATTGTATACTTTTTATTTAATAGGGGTCTAAATTCCAGACTTCCCATTCCAGCGTGAAAACTTTTAAAGTTTAAGAGAGGTATGGAATCTTCAAATAAAGTACCAGCCACTTCAATAGGATTTCCTAAGGCATTTACTGCTTTGAAGGCAAGTTTATTTTGTAAACCTAGTATAAGATTTCCTCCTTCAGGAAAAGTTGTAAACTGTATCGGATTATTATTAGAAGGAATTGTCAAGTCCAAAGACTCTGATCGATCCTTATATTTTATGTTTATTGCCGCCTTTAAATCCTTTACTAATCTTTGTGGATTGAATGCTATTATTGCATTTCCATTCTTATCTGTTCTTGTCTGGGTAGATGCAATCTTTTTGTTTCCTTTATATAGAATTACTGTTATTTCAACACTTGATGAATCTCTTGGTTTTAAAGATGGATTGAAAATAATTTTTATTGAATCATTTGGAGAATAATAAGGTCTATTCAGTTTTGGGGTTATGGAAAGAGAAGTGATATCCGTTTTGATTTTAATCCTTCGTACAGCTTTAAATTCAGATGAGTCATCAAAAAATGAATTAGAAGTAAAGGCTTCAAGCAGATATTCACCTTCAGGAAGATCAGTTTCGAGGTATATCCTTCCGTTAGCAAAACCATTTTGAATTTCATATTTTTCTTGCCAAATTGCTTTTTTACCTTCTTCATTAATTAATTGCAGGTATAGTGTCTTACTTAACAAGGAAGGAATTAAGGTTTGCGAATTGAGTAGATATACTTTAAACCAGAGATCTTCCCCGGTTTCATAGATATCCTTACTAGTTTGGATATATGCTAACTCTGGGGTAGCCTTAAAAGCTAGTGCTTGCAATCTTTCAGCAAGTTCAATTTGCTGAGGACTGTAGCTCTGAGCTTGAATAGAGGAATAAATAATATTGATCAAGATCAATAAAAGAAAAAGATTTTTACTCATAGTTCTTTACTTTATGACATAGTAGAAATAATTAAGAATCAAATTTTATACCAGAAATTAAATATGAGTTACTAATCAGTTTGTAAAAATCAGGGGTTATTAACAATTTTGTTT
>JANXXP010000164.1 GCA_025350595.1 Bacteroidota bacterium | reverse complement strand
ATTGTCTGGCCATCACATTTGATTGGCCGTACGTCGTGTCCCTACATTATGTATTCAATAATCTTTTCTTTCCTGTCAGTAACACTTGCATTAACCCTTTTTTCTGCTCCCTCAGTTTTTCTGCTTTGGTTTTAAGCAGTTTAATTTCTTTGTCGGCTGTCTGCAATACCTTAGCAATAGAGGTTTGTTCAACTAGAGTTGGAGTTTTGATCTCTAATGAGAAAAAATCGGATGGAGTCACATTAAGTAATCCATGTGCTCTTCCTCCTTCATGTGCAATTTTTGTAAGACCTTTATCTAAGAGATTTGCTTCAAAATATTGTTCGAAGAAATCTCCTGAGTTCTTCTGTGAATCCTTTAAGCCAAAACAGATGTAAAGAGTTGTAACAACTGCTTTATCAAAATCTTTCAACCGTTTTGTTGCGCCCCACGGATAACCATTTGAGTAGCTCTTATTATAACAGAATTCACCTTTTTCAACCAAAAAGTAATTGTCTACTATTTCACTGGCAATTGATTTGTTAAAAAAGTCGGTTTGTCTAACAAATCCTCTTTGTGCTGAAATGGTAACTACATTTGTATTCTGTTCGGAATTTTTCCTTGTTACTCTTTCAAACAAATCTCCCAATGAAGTCTCCTCCCATTTTTCGTTCTCGAACTTATTCAACCTCTTCTTCCCTGTCAACAAATTCTGCATCAGCCATTTTTTTTGCAATTCTTTTTTAGCGATAAGCTGGTTGTTGGTGTTTATAGCTGAGTCCATCAGACCAAGGATATGGGCTATGGCTTTTTGTTCGGGAAGAGGAGGAAGCGGAAGTTTTACTTTTGAAAGATTTGTTTTAGAAACACCATAGACAGAAATGCCAGTTGCAATTCTCCAGAGTTCTCTTATTACCTGCTGATTATTTAAAGCATAAGTTCTAAATCCAAAAGTAATTTTTTCTAGATTCCCTCTAACTGCAAAAGTGTGCAACCCGCTTACTACCTTTTTCCCCTTTATATTCTTTAACTCTATGCAATTACATATTCCTTTATAATCTTCTGAAGCGTCAGCTATAATTAAATCACCATCTTGTAATAGTGGAAAATCTTCAGCTTCTGCATCATCTTTGCTTATGAACCCTTCTTTTATATATGGAATCCTTTTTTCCGTCTCAAAATCTAAAACTTCATTTTCGAATTTAGAATGAATATCACCATAATGAATATACTGAATTTCATCAACTGTATTTTCATCAGTCAATTGCTCTCTGGAAAATGAGAATGTACTAAGAAAATTAAAAACTTTCCCAAATTCAGAAGCAGTCCAATCAATAGGAATAGAAGAATTATAAAAAGGCTTTGTGGTTATGTTTTCTTTCATTAGAGTTCCCGATTTTGGTTTAAAAATCAACTATGTGTTATCAGGTTAAAATTCTTAATCAACTGGCGAAATACTTTTTCTACATCAATATTCCCTAACCCCATTTCTTTAAATATTGCTTTGTCCGGAAGATCTTCAGCTATGTTATTTACGAAGGTCTGTAAATGTTGCTTAATCTTTTCAGGCAATTCAAAATTGTCAGTTTCTGTAAGAGTCACCGCCAATCTGAAAACATCAGTTTTGTGTTTCCGCAACTGTTTTACATCCTCCTTACTCCCATTGGCAATACGGTCTGATATTTCCAAAAAGGCTTTAGCCTTCAGACATATAAGTGCTTCAGTATTGGCAAAATGTATTCCATTTTCAAGAGTGCTCATTTCAATCATATAATTGTAATAATCATCACTTAGTAAAATTGCAGATAAACTCGAAAGATCATCATCTACCGGGATAGGTGTAAGATATGCTGGTTCTTCAAGATCAATTAAATCTGATTTGCGTGAAAATAGTTCAATCTGATATGGGAAGTCTGATTTTTCTGGTTTTGTAAAACGATAATACTTCCTTTCATCAGAGCTTTTCTCTTTCCGTTCATAGTTTCCATCCTGAATAAATTTCCAGAACTGTTTTACGAAATCAGAACTCAGAGCTTCAACAATTAATATGATATCGATATCTTTTGTCACTCTTGGAACAAGACCTGCCTCTTCAATAATAATATCACAAGCAGTGCCGCCAATAATTACATAATTATCAGTATAATCCCTAAAATATTCAGAAAAAATCTTAATACCTCTTACCATGGGAATTTTTCTATTAGTTTTTCAAGTGCCATTTCAATTCGTTCATTTTTGTTCTCTCTGAAACACAAATAAAGTGAGAGAGAATCAATATATTCTGTCTTAGTCAGCAAGGCAGGATCGTATTTCCACTCCTCAATACATACATTCCCTTCCATCGGATCAATCGGTTTAAGATTCACCCCTCCTATAAACCTTCCATAACCTGGGGGCATAGCAAAAAACTCTACTTGTTCATCATTAAGTTCTGTATAATAAGCAAGTGCACTAATATTTGCTTTCTTAAGGTTCTGATCCAAAGTATAACCTGTATAAAACTGTGTCTTGTTTATTGGATTTGTCATCTTAGGTTCAGCAATATCCCATAATTCACGTTTGGTTTTCTCGAAATTTAGAAACTTTTCTTTTGTCCCTTCAATTTTACACAAACCTGTGTTATGAAAGTAAAACGCTGCCCGAGTAACTGTCATAGGGTTATAACGAAGTCTTTCTGCTATCATCCCCAGGTTCAATCCTTCCAGAGTCTCAACCTGTAAATGATACAACAGTATTAGTTGTGCAGCTGGCTGCATGGTTGCAGGTTGCTGATTATCCACTCTGGTATTTCCATATTCTTTTAAAGAAATTAAAAGATCGGGCATATACATCTGTTTCCCCGGGATAATGAACGGCACTCTTTTTTCTATCAGTCTCAACCGTTTATATGCATCAACCGGAGGGATGACTGCAACCACGATTGCATTTAATTTTTTTTGAACATTGTCAATATGAGTCCTGAGAACTTCAGTTGTGAAATCATCTTTTACACTTAAAAGAACTATCTTCTGGTT
>JANXXP010000152.1 GCA_025350595.1 Bacteroidota bacterium | reverse complement strand
GAATGGAGCCAAATTTTATGTAAAATTGTACTATTCTTTAATCTTAAAACCAAAATCATGTAATGTCATGAATAACAGATTGTTGTTGTATTATTTTTTACTTCTTCTTTTATTTTCATCAGCCTGTAAGGAGAAGGAGCCGGTATTCGCAAATTTCACAGGACTTGCACAGGGATCAACATATAGTATTGTATATGAAAATAAAAAAAAGATTAATCCCGATGAGCTGAGATTAAAAGTTGAAAAGATCCTGCAGGATTTTGATATGTCGTTATCGATTTATAAAGATTCGTCAATTATTTCGAGGATTAACCGGAATGAAGATGTTCTTCCTGATTTATATTTTACTGAAGTCTTCAACAAGTCTGCATTGATCTCTGAAATGACTGACGGCGCGTTTGATATTACCGTAGGTCCTTTGGTAAAAGCCTGGGGCTTTGGTCCGGATGGTCATAAGAACTTTAAAGAGTCGAAACGAGACAGTCTGTTGAAGCTGGTGGGAATGAATAAAGTATCGCTGGTCAATGGTCGTATTGTGAAGACAGATCCTCATATGTTTTTAGATGTTAATGCAATAGCACAGGGATATTCAGTTGACGTTATCTGTCGCTTTTTTGACAAGCTTGGAATTAAGAATTACCTTATTGAAATCGGAGGAGAGGTAAGAGGTAAAGGAACAAAAGCCGGAGCACTCTGGAGGATAGGAATTGATAAACCCGTGGATAATAATCTTTCTCCCGGAGAAACTCTTGAAGCTATCATTAAAATCAGCGATAAAGCTCTTGCTACTTCAGGTAATTACAGGAAGTTTTATATTGAAGATGGGGTGAAATACTCTCATGAGATTGATCCAAAAACAGGCTATCCCGCTAAAAATACTGTGTTAAGTATTTCAATATTGGCTGATGATTGTGCAATGGCTGATGGTATTGCCACCGCCTGTATGGTAATGGGTAAAGATAAAACAATAGAATTCCTGGCTAACCATCCTGAGTTCGAAGCGTACATGGTTTATTCCGATCAAAGCGGAAATTTTAAAACATGGATGTCCGATAAGCTTGCAGATTATATCTCTGAAACTGGCATTGAGTGAGAAAGAGGTAATCGGTGGCAGGTAATCAGTAATCTGTAATCAGAACCTCTTACCGCATAACGCTTTCCGCATTCCGTATGCCTTTTTTTCATTATTATTTAAACAACACCTGATCTGGTTTGTTTAATGATCTAAGAGTCAAAATTAATTGACAATAATTTGTATCCTTATGAAGCAAAATTCAAAGCCAGCGAACATCAATATTAATAGAAAGGAAATCCTTGCAGATTTCAGACTTGCTAACCTTAGCAGGAATTTAAGTATCATTGGCCGCAAGGAGGTTCTCACCGGAAAAGCCAAATTTGGTATTTTCGGTGCAGGGAAAGAAATAATTCAGATCGCTCTTGCCAAACAGTTTAAAAATGGTGACTGGCGATCGGGTTATTACAGAGATCAGACCTGGATGATGGCGATGGGGCTTTATGACTCACTCGAATTTTTTCATCAACTGTATGGGAATACCAACAGAGATATAAACCATGGTAGCGGGGGCAGGGTCTTTAATAATCACTTTTCCATACCGAATATTAACCCTGATGGATCGTGGCGCGACCTTACAAAGCAAAAGAATTCTTCTTCAGACATTTCTCCTACAGCAGGTCAGATGCCCCGATTGCTTGGTCTGGCTTATGCATCAAAATTATTCAGACAGAATAAAGATCTGCACCAGTTTTCAACCCTGTCATTAAAGGGAAATGAAGTTGCCTTTGGATCTATAGGTGATGCAAGTACATCTGAGGGACACTTCTGGGAGACAATAAATGCTGCCGGGGTTCTGCAGGTACCAATGGCAATTTCTGTATATGATGATGGCTATGGAATATCTGTCCCTAAAAAATACCAAACTACAAAGGGAAGTATCTCAGATGTTCTTAAAGGATTCGAAAGTGAAAAAGGGAAACCGGGAATAAGAATACTAAAAGGAAAAGGATGGGATTATCCGGGGTTAGTAGACCTATACGAAAAAGGAATAGCCATCTGCAGGGAAGAACATACTCCTGTTTTATTCCATATTGACGAAGTTACACAACCGCAGGGACACTCTACTTCAGGATCGCATGAGAGATACAAAAGTGAAGAACGTTTGAAGTGGGAAGAGGAATTTGATCCTATTACAAAAATGAGGGAATGGATACTGAAGTCGGGTATTGCTACCTCAGAGGACCTGGATAAACTTGCTGCTGAAGCCGAAGAGGAGGCAAAAGCATCAAGACTTAAAGGGTGGGAGATGTTTCAGAATCCTATAAAGATTGAACGCGATGCTCTTGTTAAAATCATAAATGACCGAACATGCAGATGCACCGATGAGGCAAAAGAGGATACGGTTGAAAATTTCACTGAAGACCTTACTAAGATTCTTGCTCCGATAAGAAAAGACAATTTTGTTACTGCCCGAAAAATATTAAGAAATGTCTGCGGATCATGTCTTAAGTCTGATAACCTTAAAGAGGAACTTCAGGGTTGGTTAAAGAGAAATTATGAAGATGCAAGATACAGTTACGATTCTTTTCTTTATAATGAAACCCCAACTTCAGTTCTTAATGTAAAACCGATCCCTCCTGTATATTCTGAAAATTCACAAGAAGTCCCGGGCAGGCAGATTTTGAGAGACAACTATGATAAACTCTTTTCAAAATATCCTCTCCTGGTAACGTTTGGAGAAGATGTTGGTGGTATAGGAGGAGTTAACCAATCGCTGGAAGGAATGCAGAAAAAATTCGGGGAATTGCGTATTACCGATACGGGTATACGTGAGGCTACAATTCTCGGACAGGGTATTGGATTGGCACTGCGTGGAATGAGGCCAATTGCTGAAATTCAGTATCTCGATTATCTTATGTATGCCCTTCAGCTTTTAAGCGATGATCTCGCTACAACTCACTACAGAACTGCAGGACGGATGGTTGCCCCTTTGATCATAAGCACACGTGGTCACCGTCTTGAAGGTATCTGGCATTCAGGTTCTCCAATGAGTATGCTTATCAATTCAGTAAGAGGAGTTTATGTGTGTGCACCAAGAGATATGACAAGAGCAGCAGGCTTTTATAATACCCTTCTTGAAGGGAATGATCCGGCAATTGTCATAGAACCTCTTAACGGATACAGATTAAAAGAAAGAATGCCTGACAATATAGGCGAATTCCGCTTGCAGCTTGGAATCCCGGAGATACTAAGTACCGGAACCGATCTTACTGTAATAACATATGGTTCGACCGTCAAGGTTGCTCTAGAAGCAGTAAAACAGCTGGCCTCACATGATATTTCAGTTGAGCTGATAGATGTTCAGACTCTTGTTCCTTTCGACAGGAATAAAGTAATACTACAATCACTTAAAAAAACAAACAGGGTTCTATTTCTCGATGAAGACGTACCCGGTGGAACAACCGCTTATATGATGCAGGAAGTTCTTGAAAAACAAGGGGGCTGGCAATATCTTGACAGTCCTCCAAAAACTCTTACAGCAAAGGAGCATCGTCCAGCCTATACTACTGATGGCGATTACTTCTCCAAGCCTAGTGCAGAAGATATTTTCGATATGATTTATGGTATTATGCTGGAGGCAGTACCTGAAAAGTTTTAACCTTAAAATTTGTTAAGCTCCCTATTGTTTGCCCCCCAACCCACCTAAAGGGGGGCACTTAGGTAGAGAAGTTTTTCTATTCTGTAACTCCTATTATCCTGAGTAACTCAGTTGCCGCTTCCCTTGGACCGCTTGATTCGTAACCCGGAATCCCAAGTCTTGTTCGCATTTGCCCGACAAAAATCTTGTTTTTAAAGAAGGCCGAAAAGAATCTGGCAGCAATAGCTTCATGAATATCCTTATACTCCGGCGGACCAAAAATATATGCGAAATATGAGTGTACAAGTCCGCTCGATGTTGTTGTCCCTTTGCTCATTACAGCACCTTCCCGGAATATATCGAGCGCCCATTCAGCAGTATCGAATTTCTCAATTACCGGATGTTCATTATCTATCTCTTCGTAATTATTGGCATAAAGTATATAATCGATTTTATGTCCTGTAATCAAAGTCTCAAATTTTGTAACAGGGAAAACAATCCGGGCATTAACCTGACTTGGGTTCATAATAATTGACCTGTCGAGATGTCCGAATGCGTAGCCGGGCTGCAAATCATCAAGGCGCAGAAACGCTCCTATTTCAGTACCAAAACCCAATGGACAGCCATCTTTGGTAAGTTCAATAGAGCCCATATCATCAGCTATTATAGTCATTTCACGGATATGTTTTTCACCAAGTACCCGAAATGCCTCAAGTGTTTCTGATTTACCTGCACCGGTATCGCCCATCATAAGGATTGTAGCCTGCTTATTCCCTTGCAGAAGTATCTTGATCATAGCTCCATGAAAAGGCATATTCCCCAATTTCATGACTATTGAATTATGAAGAGTCAGGATCATTTTTTTCAGATAGCCAAAGTATCCGAATTCAGGCCTGTTGGGAATTCCGCCAACAAAAATGCCATTTTCCTTATCATCAAAAAATACTGTGGAGTATTGTGAAAGTCCGTCAAGGACATCACCGGGAGCTCCGTAAATAAAGAGAGCATCAGGTTTCTTCTCCAGGTCTTTATCATTGGCAAGCTCAAAGAGGTTACACATAGAGAATCCAAGTTCAAAGAACTCGATATGGAAATAAACCATAATAAGCAACTTGCCAACTTTTGCCGGGTAACAAATCCACTCACCGGGTGTCAGTTCAATCAGGTCGAGCGGATTCTTTTGTATTAGTTTAAAGTGCCCTGTTCTTTTATTCATAGGCTGCTGAATTACCAAAGGAGGATAAATCAACATTTGCCTGATTACAGGTATCGTATTGAGCTTATTATATTTTTCAACGCCATATGCTATCTCTTTTGGTAATGAGATAACTGCCATCTCAGCACCTGCCGGAACCTGTCTGTAAACATTAGGATGACTTCCGGTTATATTTTCCTGGATGTGCCTGTAAACAGTTCTGATAAGATGGGTTAGCTGTTCGATCGTTTCATTAAATGTCCGATATGGCCTCTTATCAAGACGGTCACCTTCAGAATCATTAATAATAAAGCGATCAAAATGACGCCAGTAGTCATACAGATACTCTACAAAACTGGTTAGTTTATCAAGATCTTTAAGAAAACTCGCCGACTTGTCAAATATATGGGGAACAACATTATTCTCATATTTTACAAGAAGTAAAAGCGTTTTCAACAGATTATTTACCGATTCTTCATCAACATTCCTGTCTCCAAAGATTTCAAGAATAGGTGAATTTTTTGTCCTGAGATTTTCAATACAACGATCAAGAACCAAACGGAATTTATCGCTGGCCAGCAATTCTTCGGCAGTTTCGCACATCCTTTCACGGATATTAAGGACAGCTTTATTACCAATTATACGTAATGTACTTCTTTGCATAATATTATTTAACGATTTGGGCAAAAATATGATAAAATTATATTGAAGTTAATGTTTTACTTAATTATTTTTGTAATATAAATGTAAGGTTCATATTATTTCATCAGATGCAGCCGGAACTTGATTTATTTGCAATATTGCCTGAAGATAAAATCCCTGAGAAAGGTAAGATTCTTATCTCTGAACCTTTTCTTCCGGATACCTTCTTCAACAGAAGTATTGTATATCTTACAGATCATACCGCAGAGGGATCTGTTGGATTTATCCTTAATAAGAAAATTGATTTGACAGTTGGCGGATCTATTGAAGGATTTGATGACTGGCATGATAATCTCAATATGGGAGGACCTGTGGCTCCCGATACTATTCATTATCTGCATAATCTGGGTGATCTTATTCCAAAAAGTGTTCTAGTGGAAGGAAATATTTACTGGGGAGGAGATATTGATGTTATACGGTCTTTGATAAAATCCGGAAAAATTAAACAATCACAGATCAGATTCTTTCTGGGTTACTCAGGTTGGTCGGCCGGCCAGCTCGAGCGTGAGCTTAAAGAAAATTCATGGGTCATTGCTACAGTAAAGTCTGATATTATAATGAATAACAGAGGTAATGATACCTGGAAGAAGGTATTACGCAGCTTAAAGAATAAATACAGGATGTGGGCCGAATTCCCCGATTCCCCGGATATGAACTAGCTTAGAACCCCGTGGTTTTAAAATTCAAAGATGCAGTATTTTAAAGACCATCTCCTTCATCAAATCTCCCGGCTCTGTACCAACATCTCCGAATCCTTTTGATTTCATGTCGAATGTGCGCAAGAGGCTGATAATCTGAACAGTTTTTGACACATTATATTTCGCAGCTGAGATCTCATAATCACGTACAAAAAATGGATTAACCTTCAGAACTGCAGCAACATTGTTTTTTGACTTGTCGGTCAGGTAGTGGTAGGTAAGAAGTTTGGAAAAGAATCCGAAGAGTGATGCAATGGTAAGAGTAATAGGGTTGTCCTTTGGATTATTTGCAAAATAGGTAATTATCATGTTAGCTTTCAGGATATTCTTTTCCCCGATTGCTTTCATCAGTTCAAAATTATTATAGTCCTTGCTGATACCAATATTCTTTTCGATTAATGAGGTTGTAATCATAGGTTTATCTGCAGGGAGAGTGATTATAAGTTTATCAAGCTCATTTACAATCTTATGCAAATCAGTTCCAAGATACTCTGTCAGCATAGCGCTTGCACTCGGATCTGTCTTAATGCCTTTTGTCATGAGATATCTCTCGATCCATGCAGGAATGAGATAGTCACGAACCTTTGCAGATTCAAAATATACCCCGTGGGTTTCAAGCAGTTTGTAAAGTTTTGTTCTTTTGTCAAGGGTTTTATACTTGTAGCTGAATACCAGAATTGTTGATAAGAGAGGTTTCTCAAGATAGATTGCCAGGTCCTCAATTTTTTTTAAAGACTGTGCTTCCTTTATTATTACTACCTGATGGCTTGC
>JANXXP010000120.1 GCA_025350595.1 Bacteroidota bacterium | reverse complement strand
CTTGTGACTTATGTCTTTCTATTTTTCTTTTGCTAATTTAAGTGCACTCGTAGTAGTGAAGTATTTCGTTATCATATTCGGTACTTCCCATTCCGGCAACTTGCCCCCCTTTAAATATTTCAGGAAATCAGCTGTAACCTGACCAAAATGTTCTTCGTGAGTTATTCTGTACTTCGCAGGAACATTTATCTTAAGAGTGGTTTTGTTAACTGATTCAATCTGAATACTATCATAAGGCAGTGCACTTATTACTTCCTTTAGTTTAGATGTGAAATCATTCACTGCCATTCCCTTTACATTTTCGATATAGAGTGTAGGAAGAAATTTCTCATCCGCTCCCTGCTTAATTATCAGATCGCACTTCGTTCCGTGCATCACTGAATAATGTGTATCTCCGCCTCCTGGAGGTGCCTGGAATTTCCATTCAACAGACACTTTTGCAAAAACTCCTTTTATCTGATATACCATTTCGCCATTTGAGAAAACATTCAATTTCCCGTCTTTCACATCTTTCTGAAGGTAATCGGGAAAATTATCAAAACCTGTTACCCCCTTAAATTCATCCTTTGATATAAATGTTGGCCATCTCTTAGCTGAAATCATATTTATATCAGCTGTGCTTAAAATCTGTTCAGGGAAACACTCCCACTGTACAAGATCGACAAGATGTGTTGTTACATCGACAATTCCTTCCCCTTGCTGCTGTACATCAAAAAACCATGCAGGACGCTGAAGTGGAGTACCTGAAACTATCTTTGAGAAATGATGAACACTAATTTTAGTAACAGCCGGTTCATCTTTTGTTCCTGAAGTCAGAGTACCAAATATTTCAGGTTTTTGAGACAGGAGTTTCTGAAGAATGGTGGTCACTTCATGCCGTTCTGTCATAATGTCGTACAACAATACCCCTTTTTCTTTTGCAGTAACGAATGCTGCCTGCAAAGCAGGAAAATCATCAGGAGAAATTATCATTGGCTTATCGGCCAGAACATTGAGTCCGGCATTTATTGATTTGGTAATATATTCTGCTTTTTTCTTATTATTCCCCGAAAGGACAACAACATTACCGGCTTTTTCAGAAATCATCTTCTCGAAAAAATCAGGGCCGGTATAAACTATCTCATTCCACGATGTAGGATTTACAGTTCTCGAGTTATAAGAGGTAATCCTTCCAAGATGCTGCTTATAGTCAGGACTTTCAGGAGCATAAACATGAACATCGGGTGAAACCTGATCGTACATCGATTTCTGAACCAGGGCAGCATGGAAATGGCCCGGATCGACAGTAATTAATTTTACCGGATAAGTTTTTTCCATAGGTGCATTTGTTTTAGCTGATTCTTTTGAACCTCCTGATCCGCAGGAAGTGAGGATAAAGGCAGAAAGAAGAAATACAATAGTTTTTTTCATTTTAATAATATTTCAGTTTTATTATAACTTATTTTGATTGTTGAAAAATTTAAAATCCACTAACCGCAAAGGACTTTTTCAACACCCCCAGTATATCATTTACTCACATTTTTCACAACAGGAGGGTATGCAAAATCATTCCAGATTCTGAGAAATATTTTCTTCATTGCCTTTTATTTAGAATACTTTTTAACTGAATCAATAAATGCACTGATGTTGACACTCCTGACATCCTGAGGCATTCCTCCTCCAACAGACCAGATAATCCTGTTAAAGTCTTTAATCTCACTGAAACATTTTTTTAATGCAGCATCAACCTGTTCAGGAGTACCGGCAGCCATTACATCTCTTGGAGGAACATTGCCAACCAGCACTACTTCAGGACCCGCAAGTTCCCTGATCTCACCCATTGAGTGATTAAATGAAAAGTTAAACATATTCACACCCATTTCTTTGAGGTTCTTAGCCGTAATTAAACCCTCGGCATCGTTATGAAGGAAGCGGACCTTTACACCTGTACAATCAAAGATTCTTTTAAAATACGGAAGAACATATTCCTGGAATTCATATTCACCAACAAAACCAATTAAGTCATCGAGTATCAAAACACCGTCAATAGATGGAAAGCATTCTTTCTGCCATGACAGCCAGTCGCAAATAAAATCGGTGATCTTTTTGAGAAGCCGGTGTGAACCCTCCGGATCCATTGCAAGAGCCATCATGAATTCAGAGGTCCCCATCATGAAACTTGCAATATTTAGCGGCCCGCGGGCAATTGCAAACCTGATCTGATGATCCGCTTCATTGATTGCTTTCTGACTATTTTTCAGCCTGTTTATCATGAATGGCAATAATCCGTCAGTCTTTACATTTGGCTGGGGGAGTGAATCGGCGCCTTCTATACCTGTAAGAATTTTTTCAGCATGAGGAAGACTCTTCTCCAGAAAAATCATCCGCGAACCAAACGCTGAGGGCTCTGTGCACATTCCATATTCTGACCAGAATGAAGGGAGAAACCAAACGTCAGGAAAAGTATTTATTGCTTTCAGATTTGCTTTCATCCAATACTCATCTGAAGCATAGTAATCAATATTAGATATCCCATACCATCCTGGTAACCATGGACTATCAATAATAAATCCTACGGGCTGATAATTGAGTTTTTTGCCGTCAATCAGAGCAACCAGGTCATTCCATGAAGAATTTCTCATAATTAAAAACTAGGTTAAATCAGGTTTTTGAAGACCTGAATTTAATGAATTTTTTACTCCTTCAGCGATTTAGTACGGTAGGAATCAACCGGATCGCAGGTGCAAACCAGATTACGATCACCAAAACCATCATCGATTCTCCCGACCGAGGGCCAGAACTTATTTTCAATCACCCATTTAAGAGGAAAAGCAGCCTTCTGACGATCGTACTTATGCGTCCATTCATCTGCTGTCAGGACTTTAACAGTATGAGGTGCATTATGCAGAACGTTGTCCTCCTTATCAGCTTTACCCTCCTTTATTTCCTGCATCTCATTCCAGATTGATTTCAGGGCACTTATAAATTTATCAAGTTCCTGAAGTGATTCCGACTCAGTTGGCTCAACCATAAGAGTCCCGTGAACAGGGAAAGAAAGTGTAGGAGCATGGAATCCATAGTCCATCAGTCTCTTGGCAATATCGCCCTCGGTAATACCAGCTTCAGCTTTGAAATTACGGCAATCGAGAATCATCTCATGTGCGACAAATCCTTCAGTTCCGGTATAAAGAGTTTTGAACCACCCTCTCAAAGAGGCAGCTATATAATTTGCGTTAAGAATTGCATATTTTGTTGCAAGGGTTAAACCGTAGGAACCCATCATCATTACATAGGCATGGGAAATTATAAGTACATGTCCGCTGCCAAAAGGTGCACCTGCAACAGCAGTGGTACCATGACTCCCACCGGTTTTCACCAGAGGATGGGATGGGAGAAATTCTGCGAGTTTATCATTGCAGAGTATAGGACCTACTCCCGGGCCTCCCCCTCCATGAGGTATTGCAAATGTCTTATGAAGGTTAAGATGACAAACATCAGCTCCGATATGTCCCGGGTTGGTCAGTCCTACCTGGGCATTCATATTAGCTCCATCCATATAAACCAGACCACCATTGGCGTGAATGATCGCAGACATTTCAATAACTGCTGCTTCAAATACACCATGAGTAGAGGGATAAGTGATCATAAAACAGGCAAGGTCAGTTTTGTGTTCTTCTGCCTTTTTCCTTAGATCTTCCACACTGATATTTCCTTTATCATCGCATTCAACTACAATAATGTGCATTCCGGCCATAGCGGCACTTGCAGGATTGGTCCCATGTGCTGAAGAAGGAATAAGAGCTATGTTTCTGTGCGAGTCGCCCCTTGTAAGATGATACTCACGAATTATCATCAGTCCGGCATACTCACCTGCTGCACCGGAGTTAGGCTGAAAGGATATTGCTGAAAAACCGGTAATTTCCTTAAGAGCTTCTCCAAGTTCATCCATAACCTGATAATATCCAAGAGCCTGATCTTTTGGCACGAAAGGATGAATATTTCCAAATTCGGGCCAGCTCATTGCAAACATTGAACTTGCCGGGTTTAGTTTCATTGTACACGAGCCCAGAGAGATCATGCAGTGAGTAAGTGAAAAATCTTTCCTCTCAAGCATTTTAATGTACCGCATCATCTCAGTTTCACTATGATACCTGGTAAAAGTACCTTCTTTTAAAAACGAAGATTTTCTTATAAATTTATCGTCAAGAACTTTACAGTTACAAAAAGAACTTATACGATCGTATTTCTTGCCCGCAGCTTTTGCGAAAATTTCCACTATAGTATTAATTTCTTTAAAAGTTGTAATCTCATCTGTGCTGATAATCACATAACTATCATCGGGATAGAAGAAATTCATTCCAGCCTCAAGAGCCAGTTTTTGTATAGTCTCAGACGAAATAGCACCTCCAAGGTCTATTTTCAATGTGTCAAAGAATGTAGAATTTACCTGCTTGTATCCCAATTCTTTAATTGATAAACTTATTGTACATGCGGCATTATGGATTTGTTTTGAGATGCTCTTTAATCCTTCAGGACCATGGTATTGGGCATACATCCCTGACATTGTAGCAAGAAGAGCCTGAGCCGTACATATATTTGATGTGGCTCTCTCCCTTTTTATGTGTTGTTCCCTGGTCTGCAATGCCATCCGTAAAGCACTATTGCCCTGTGCATCAACAGATACTCCTATGATTCGACCCGGCATGCTTCTCTTGAGTTCATCTTTCGTTGCAAAGTAGCCTGCATGAGGCCCGCCAAAACTCATAGGAAGTCCCATCCTCTGGTTCGAACCTACAACTATATCAGCTCCCCATTCTCCCGGAGGAGTGAGCAGAGCAAGACTCATCAGATCTGCAGCTACCCCTACGAGTAATCCTGCATTATGGGCCATATCGGTAAATGATTTATAATCCCTTATCTGGCCAGAAGCAGCAGGGTATTGAACAAGAGCTCCAAAGAAAGATTCATCAAAACGGGCCCCGGTATATTTCCCAAATACCAATTCTATTCCAAGCGGTCTTGAACGGGTTTTTATCACATCAAGAGTCTGCAAAAAGATGTCCTCATCAACAAAGAATTTATTAGCCCCGGCTTTAACAGAAGCTCTTGACCGGGCATTAAACATCATTAACATTGCTTCGGCGGCAGCTGTTGATTCATCGAGCAAAGAAGCGTTGGCTATTTCCATTCCAGTAAGTTCCATAATCATCGTCTGATAATTAAGAAGCGCTTCCAGCCTCCCCTGAGAAATTTCAGCCTGATAAGGAGTGTATGAAGTGTACCATGATGGATTTTCAAGGACATTCCTTATAATAACAGAAAGGGGCGCAACCCCATAATAACCCTGACCGATGAATGAACGGAACATTTTATTTTTCTGCCCAAGTGATTTTATATGGTTCAGGTATTCGAATTCACTCATAGCTTCAGGTAACCTGAGTGGTTTTTCGAGCATTATCAATTTAGGTACAGTTTTTTCAATTAACTGATCAAGCGAATTGACACCAATCGTCTTAAGCATATGAGGTAATTCATGATCGCGGGGACCATTATGACGTGTAACAAATTTATCTTCTGACATATAAAAGAATTTATTTGACCTATAAAAATAATCAGTATTACTTAAATTTTGAAGGGCTAATGATAAGAAATTCCCTGTAATATTTTCAGGACTAATATCATGCAAAAAAGGGATTTGATCTCATTTCCCGTTCAATTGAAGTTTCTTGTCCATGTCCTGAGTATACTACTGTAGAGGGGGGAAGAACAAATAATTTGGTTTTAATACTTTTTATAAGTGTTTCGTAATTACCCCCTGGCAAATCAGACCTTCCAATACTTCCTGCAAACAGAGCATCACCTGTAAAGACACAATCATTTTTTTCACTGTAAAAAGCCAGACTCCCAGCAGTATGTCCGGGGACCAGTAGTGCCACAAGGTCCGTGTTACCAAAAGAGATCACCTGATTGTCTTTTAAAAATCCTGCCGGTTGAGGTGGTTCTTCCATTGTCAAACCAAAAAGAATAGCGTGTTGAACCGCATCCTTTCTATTCGGTTCATCAAGTTCACAGAAGAAAGTTTTTAGTCCATACTTTTCAAGAATGAATCCGTTTCCAAAGATATGATCGAGATGACAATGAGTGTTAAGCAGCAGAACCGGTTTGAGGTTTTTTGATTCCAAAAGTGCAACCAGTTCCGCAAACTCAACTTCATCGTAACAACCACAGTCAATTATTGCACAATCGCCTGATTTATCTGCAAGAATATAAGTATTGACATCAATAGGTGAAAAAACCAGTTTATAAATTTCCATATAAATAAATGAATTATTGCTCTTTTATATCTTCCACTTTCAAACCCTCATCCCCCAAAATAGGTGGCTAACGAGAACTATTAACTTCGGTCTTCTGTCTTCCAACTTTTGTCTTGATTAACCGTTTACCGTTCCCTTCAACATAGGTACAAAGATGAAATTACCATGCTCTGTATGCTCGAAGCTTTCTTCTCCAGTCCTTATAACAACTGTCATTACCTGGGAACTACTACTCCCAATAGGAATTACGAGCCTCCCTCCTGTTTTTAGCTGCTGAAGAAGTGCCACCGGAATTTCCTGAGCAGCTGCAGTTATGATTATCCCATCATAAGGGCCATATTGTGGTTTTCCCTCATATCCATCGCCATAGAAAAAATCAGCTGAGTATCCCAATGAGGTAAGTGTTCTCTGAGCTTTTACAAAGAGCTCCCTGTGTCTTTCGATTGTATAGACCTTAGCGCCCATCGCCGCAAGAATAGCAGCCTGATACCCCGATCCTGTACCTATTTCAAGAATTTTATCTCTTTTTTTTACTTTAAGCAGTGACGACTGAACTGCCACCGTGTAAGGTTGTGAAATTGTCTGTCCTGATGTAAGAGGAAAAGCCTTATCAACATAGGCATGGCTCAGGAATGCAGGATCCATAAAAAGATGCCGGGGGACGATATCAATTGCCCTTAATACATCTTCATCAATGATTCCTTTTAGTCGCAGTTCTTCGACTAGTTTTTTGCGTTTTCCTTTAGCTTCGAAAGTATCTGTCATCTGATATCAGTGAGTATAAAAATTTCTCACTGCAAAAATATAAAAATTGTCAGACAGCCATCCCAATATAACTGACTCATTTCTTTTTGTATATTTATACCATGAAGACAGGGACTCGCAAATCTCAACTCACTGTTAAAATGATTATTGAATGTATCATAACAATAATTTGTCTGATTTTGCTAATTCCTGTAAACCTGATACTTGCACTGCTAATTAAGTTTTCAGGAAGGGGGCCGGTAGTATACTCACAACAACGAGTTGGAAGATCCGGGGTTTCATTTCCTATATATAAATTCAGGTCAATGTATTTCGGAACCGGGGATGGGATTCAACTCCTTTCAGGTAAAAATGATAAAAGAATCACAGTGATCGGGAGGTTCATGAGAAAACATAAACTCGATGAGATCCCGAATTTTATAAATGTTCTTAAGGGTGAAATGTCGATTGTAGGTCCAAGACCTGAACAACAATTTTTTATTGATCAGATAGTGTTAAGAGAACCTCAATATAAGCTGCTTCAAAATCTTAAACCAGGTATAACTTCATGGGGACAGGTGAAGTATGGTTATGCTTCCAATGTTGATCAGATGATTGAACGCCTTAAATATGACCTTTATTATCTGGAAAACAGATCGTTGTGGTTTGACATGAAAATTATCTATTGTACAATAGGTATAATATTTAAAGGAGAAGGTGTGTGAGGGGTGAGGTGTTAGGAGTGAAGGATGAGATTCTGGATTCATGGCTAAAGTCTTCCGGCATCTACTTCTCTGATAATTAGTTCGATAAGGGCATCATCACCATAAGCATCATATTCATCTTTAAGGTGTGTACCGAATAGTCGGGCGATACCCTGCCAGAAAGCAGCTGATAACTTTCCTCTGTATTGCTTTATCAAGGCATACGATGTATTCTGTGTTTCCCTGTCAATCAGCTTTATAAGTAGTCGACCTTGTGTTATTGTCATTTGTGAAATATCACCTTCATATTCTGCAAAAACATCTTTCTCGACATTCTTAATATATTCTTTCCGCTTCTTTTCATCAGTAATATTATTTAATTCATCATTTACCTGGCTCAGTCTTAGTCTAACCATTATTGCATAAGGATATACCCTTTTGATATTATAAACCAGCCTGTCATATTTCCGAAGATCGCTTTTCTTTTCAGTTTTTGGAGGCGCCATAATTGTGACCTCTTTTATTTCAACTTCAGGCATGGTTATTCCATCTCGCTTTACTTTCTGCAAAAGATAAAATTTATCAGGTAAAGAATCATTCTTATGCCTCAATGAGTCTGACTGACCTGACATTACAGGAGCAGATAGAAAAATCAGCAGTATGACAGATACCGGTCGCACAAAAGAATCTTTTTGCAAAGGTATCAAATTATGGGCCAGAAAAGGTGAAAGTGATAAAGGCTATTTTTAGAGGAATGAGGGGGAGACGTAGAGAATGGGAGAAATGGAGAAAGGTAGACGAAGAGAAGATTCGCACTCCTGCATTGTATCCGATAAAAGGTAAATTTGCAAAAAAGATATCATGTCACAAAGTCACTTCAATTCAAAATTGTGGCTCTGATTCCTTTTATATTAATAAGTATGATTTTCCTGTTTCTGGTCTTCTATCTGCCAGGATTATGGAAATGGAGCATGTCTATCTTTCTTTTTGCACATACGACAATGTGTGCAGGAGATTTCGCATTGCTTAATTTTTATTACCTGAATAGAAAGAAAAAGATCTATACCTGGGATGATGCAGATGAGAAGATGGCTTATTTCTATGAGGAGATCTGAATAAATAACCGTGATTTTACCCGACTCATCCCATTTGGGTTGTCTATTAGTCAAAATCCATAAAAGGCAGAGGGCCGCAGAGAAATCCAATCATAGATAAATCTCTGCGGTCCTCTGCGTCTACTCCGCGGACTCTGTGGTAAAAAAAAATCGGATAACCCCAAAGTGGGCAAAAAACCTAAAATTTCTCTTTTGCCAGTTTCAGAATATTATCGTCCTTAACAACAGGTCTGATCCTAAAGGAATATTCATACTTCATATCAAGAAGCCTGTATTCCTCATGAACAAGGGCTCCCCAGGAGTTATCACCTCCCACTCCCATCTGACCAAGATCTACATTCAGATTAACCAGATCGCGGGGTTTAATATCAACCGTATGAGTATTGGCAGTTTTTGCATCTTTCCTGTATTGTGATAGTTTGCCGGGTGATTCAAAATCATCATGAATATTGTTAAGTGATGAGAAACAAAACAATGGATTCCCTGATACCATAATACCGGTCCCATTATCATCGGTAAGTGTGAGCCACCGTGTGTCAGTTTTGTATCCGTTCTCAGATGGCCGGATATACGGAGTATACTGATCAGCAACAGTACTCTCATAAAGACCGACATAAGCAGAAGTTTTCCTGTCAACATAGTTCTCATGGGGTCCGCGTCCAAGCCATTTTAGATTAGTAAATTCTGCGGGAAGCTGAATCTGCATTCCCATCCTGGGTATCTCAGGGACTTTTTCCGATAATTTTGAGAACTGGTTTTTAATTATAATATCTCCCGATCCGAATACAGTGTAAGAGCTGGCATAACCAGCAATTTTCTTACCATCTAAACCAGGAATATCAAAGGTAAAACTGAGAACAACCTTTCCCGGAACCGGCTGAGTTATAGTAGCTTTTGTGACAATTGTCCTTTCACCGGCTTTTTTCCAGACACCCAGTTTCTGATCCATATCCCAACCATAATCATTATCAGTTGGAGCTCTCCAGAAATCGGGTTCAGGACCCTTCTTAATCAGCTGTTTCCCTTTATAAGAGTATGACTCCATCCTGCCTGTTTCAAGGTTAAATACCAGTTTCAAATCTTTCCCGCTTACCTCCATCTTTTTATCAATAGTTTTAGTCTGCAGAAGAGCCAGTTCGTCGGTTTTGCCTGCAACAGGTTTCCCTTCAAAAGGAAGTTTAAACTGGGCTGAAGCATAGACATGATTTTCAGGAACAATATTCCATTCAACTCCTTTAGATGCCCTGAAATTCAGGAAGTATTCTGCACCGGCAGCAGGATTGATCTTTTTAAAAGGTATCTGAACCAGAATCGAGCCTTTGGGACTGACAGCGGGTATTGGGATTTTTCCTGACTGCAATGTTACGCCATCAGAAACAATTTCCCATTCAAAAATGAACTCAGAAAGGTTAATAAAATCGTATTTATTAACTACCCTGACCATTCCGTTAATAAGATCAAATGGCTCGAAGCCAATGTATTGATAAACTTTATTTACTTCTGCCAAACCAGGCTTGCCAGTTCTGTCAGGCCAGGTCAGACCATTAATACAGAAATTACCATCGCTTGGGATTCCTTCCTCTCCGAAATCTCCGCCGTAAGCCCAGTATTTTTCCCCATTTTCATTCACTTTAAGCATACCCTGGTCAACCCAGTCCCAAACGAAAGCCCCCTGAAGTTTAGGATACTTCTCAATAACATCCCAATAATCCTGAAGATTACCTGTTGAGTTTCCCATGGCATGCGCATACTCACACATAATCAATGGTCTGTCGTTTTTAGGATCCTTGGCATAGGCTTCCAGATACTCTTTCGGGGGATACATCGGGCACCAGATATCAGTATGCCTTTCAGGAGTATTGGTCTCATGTTCCGCACGTTCATACTGAACCATACGTGAATTATCCCTCGCTTTTATCCATTTATAATCATTTAGCATGTTGTGTCCGTCGCCAGCCTCATTACCTAGCGACCATATTATCACTGAAGGGTGATTCTTATCCCGCTCCACCATTCTGATTGTTCTGTCAAGATGAGCTCCGGCCCACTCAGGTTTATCAGCAAGGGTGACGTCTTTATCGTAACCAATTCCATGTGACTCTATATCAGCCTCATCTACAAGATACAAACCATATTTATCACACATTTCATACCACAGTTCCTGCTGAGGATAATGAGAAGTCCGGACAGCATTTATGTTATTGCTTTTCATTACCCTTATATCCTTCAGAACTGTTTCTTCACTTATGACATGCCCGTTAATATCGTCATGTTCATGCATGTTTGTTCCTTTAATCCTTATTGCCACTCCATTTACAAGTAACTGTGAATTAAGTATTTCAACCTTCCGGAATCCTATTTTTGAACTGACACTTTCCAGAATCTTGCCATCTTTACCCTTAAGACTTATTACCAGTGAATAAAGTGAAGGAGTTTCTGCTGTCCATTTTTTTATTCCAGGGAAACTTTTTTCAAATTCTACATATGAAACCTTATCTGCAATTTTGACATCTTTTACTTCCCTGAATAATTCATTTTTGTTATCGAAAAGTGAAGCTGAAACACTTAAATCTCCCCTTGAATCCTCGACAGTTTTTAAATCAACCTTAAGTTTCAGAAGACCGTCTTTATAATCATTTTGAAGATCCCCAACTGAGAAGAAATCAGAAATATATGTTTTTGGACGGGCATGAAGAAACACGGAACGTTGTATACCGCTCAATCTGAAGAAATCCTGATCCTCGAGATAACTGCCATCACACCAACGGTAAACCTCAACAGAAAGTGAATTAGTTCCGGCTTTAAGATATTTTGTAATATTAAACTCAGCAGGTGTTTTACTATCCTCACTATAACCAACAAGCTGTTCATTTACCCAAACATAAAATGCCGAACTTACTGCGCCAAAATGTATAAAAACTTCTTTCTCATTCCATTCAGGTGAAACTTTGAAACTCCTTTTGTATGAGCCTACGGGATTAAAGTCATGCTGAATTCTTGGTGGATCCTTCTTATAAGGATAATTGATATTGACATAAATCGGAACATCATAACCTTTCATTTGCCAGTTTGATGGGACCTCAATATCCTTCCATCCACGGGTGTCATAATCATCCTTAAAGAACCAGAAGGGCCTCTGATCGGGTGATTTAACCCAATTGAATTTCCACATCCCGTCAAGAGATATATAGTTTGGAGAATTTGCTTTTATTGCCTCCAAAGCACTTTTCTCATCATTAAAACTTATAAGAGATGCATGTGGATCCACCCTGTTTATATTGAATACTTCAGGGTTTTCCCAGTCGCGAGGTTCCTTTTCGGTAAAAGCTACCCCTTCGTACTTGCTGTATTTCTTACAAGCTGAGAACGAAAGGGCAATTAAAAGGATATAAAATGAAATTCTCTTCATAACTTTTGAATTTTTATAGGATATAAAGTTAATAAAAAACAATATCGGAAGGTGAATTAATATTTGTGAAGGCTTTCCTGGTTTCTTCCGAATTTTCTAGCTTGATACAGCCAACCTTTAGCAGTTTGAAGAATTCCCTTACTGCTTTATTCTGGTCTGTTTTAAGATACTCTTCAAGAGTTATTTTAACCGAGATATCATATATCCCATGGAGAGGTTCGATATATTCATTTATCACGGGGATTAAAATATCATATTTGTGTTTTCTATAGTACTCTATCTGTTTTATTATGAGTCTTTTATTCAGGAAAGGCATATCTCCTGCAAATACAAAAATACTTTCTTTTGAAGTGGCTTTAAAGGCAGCATGGATGCCTCCAAGGGGGCCCTTCTTTTCAAACACGTCGCTTATAATTTTGTGTTTCTGAAATTCTTCATATTCCTCCGGAGTATTGGTTACAATAATTATCTCATCGAAAATCTCCGTTAAAGTGTCAATTATCCTTGAAATAATAGATTTACCCTCAATAACAATTTTTGATTTTGTACTGCCATTGAATCGACTGTTTGCGCCTCCTGCCAGAACAACCCCTGAAATATTTTTGTATTGCATTGGTAGATTTTGTATATTGATGGGTTATCTTTTTAAGCTTTTAACAAAAGTAAAAATATAAATCAATCCTCAACCCTAACAGTTAATTAACCCATTAAAACCTGTCAATTATGGATAATGAAATCACAACTCTGTACGATGAATACAGACAAGGAGGAACAAATCGGCGCGACTTTATCAGGAAGCTGGCTATGGTTGCCGGAAGTACTGCAGCTGCATTGGCCCTTCTTCCTGTTCTGGAGGATAATAGTCTGAAAGCTTCGACCTCCTTTCAGGATAATTCTGATCTTGTTACCGAATTTATTAAATACCCTGGTGAGACAGGAGATATGAGAGGATTTTTGGCCCGACCAAAAGGAGGCAAAAAATTCCCTGCTGTCATTGTGATACACGAGAACAGAGGACTTGTCCCTCACATTCAGGAAGTAACAAGGAGAATGGCAAGAGAAGGATTTCTGGCATTGGCACCTGATGCACTTTCACCGGTTGGAGGAACACCTGAAGATATCACCAATGTCGGTGATTTATTCAAAAAGCTTGATAATGGGCAGACGATTAAGAATTTTGTGGCAGCTGTGAAATACCTGAAGACTAATCCTATGTCAACAGGCAAAGTAGGGTGCACCGGGTTTTGCTGGGGTGGTGGAATGACCAACCAGGTAGCTGTGAACTCACCTGATCTTAATGCTGCAGTACCATATTACGGCATGCAGCCAAAAGCTGAAGATGTAGAAAAGATAAAAGCACCCATCATGGCTCATTATGCAGGAGAGGATACCAGAATTAATGCAGGAATCCCAGCATTCGAGGAGGCGTTGAAGAAGTATAAAAAAGAATACCAGATATTCATTTATGATGGTGCCCAGCATGCTTTTAATAACGATTCAAATGCTGAACGTTATAATGAGAAAGCTGCAAAGCTTGAATGGGGAAGGACAATTGGCTTTTTTAAAGAAAAACTAAAATAAAATATTTAACAGCAGAGGGCCGCAAAGAAAAAACGCGGAGGGCAGCAGAGTAGTTTTATAAGAACAATAACTCTGCGGTTCTTTGCTCCTTCTTTGCGAACTCTGCGTTAAAAAAGATAATTTTCAGACCTGCTGGATGTGGGTTATTTAATTACCAATCTGCTTTCTCCAGGCTTCAGCGATAGCCTCAACGAATGGACGGCAATGATTGAAGAAATATTTGTATCCAGTACAGAGATAGTTTAATCCGGGTTCGCCATCGGGAGTGAAAATAAACCGGTTCTTCGGGCATTCCCCGTTACACATACTTTTTACCTCACATTCCAAACAATATTCAGGCAGGGTATTCGATTTTACCTCTCCGAATGCTATCTGCTTTTCACAGTCCAGGAAGAAGGACAGGGAATTATCTGTAAGGTTTCCCAGGAGATGTTCATTGTCAACATAATGATCGCAGGAATAGAAATCACCGTTATGTTCAACAACAGGCACTCCTCCACAGTTAACTTTGAAAATACAAAGCGTATGATTTTGATTAAAAGCTGTTCTGGCAGCCTCTTCGAAAATCTGAACTTTTATTCTTCCAATATCGTTTTCAACCCATTCGTTAAAAATTGTGCTCAGGAACATGCCAAACTCTTTTGAAGGGACCGAGCTTTTGCTGACTCCTGTTGGAGAACCCTGATCTTTTTCAACTAAAGGCAGGAAGGTCATATATTCAGTTCCCAGGTGCTTAAAAAAGTTATATATCTCTACTGGAAACTTCACATTTTCAGAGTTCACAACACACAGTATCTCCGGAAGTACCCCATAGCTTTTAAGGAGCTTATATCCTTTAATTACAGAAGTAAAAGTAGAATGATTATCTCTTGTTTTACGGTTAATATTATGAAGATTATCAGGACCATCTATACTTATTCCGACAACGAACTTTTCGTCAGCCAGAAACCGGCACCACTTATCGTTGAGAAGAGTTCCGTTTGTCTGAATCCCATTTACAATAGTCGACCCTGCAGGTACATTTTTCTTCTGAAATGTCAGAACTTTTTCATAAAACAAAATACCGGCTAAAAGCGGTTCGCCCCCATGCCAGGAAAAAGTTATGAGATCCTCTGTTGATGCTTCAATATGCTGAATTATATAGTTTTCAAGGATCTCGTCAGTCATGAGGAAATGATCCAGATCAGGATACAAATTCTTTTTATCCAGATAATAACAATAACTGCAGTTAAGATTACATGACGATCCTACTGGTTTCGCAAATACCTGAAATTCACGAGATGTCTTAATCATTGAATATAAGTAACAACTTCAATTAGCTTTCTTTGTGACCTTAGTGAAACCCTTTTACATAATATCTCAATCTGACCAACATATAATATTTTCACTTCCAGGTGCAGGGATATTCATTCTTATTCTCCATTCTACAGGAAAGTAGTTATTTAGCCTATTACCAAGGTTTTTAACGAATCCAAGATTAATCTCCTTGTAAGTAACAATATTCCATCCCTTTGATGCATTTTGAAGTGTAAAAGTATCCCGTCTCAAATATGAAAGGGCTTCTGAAAAACTAATTTCGACCCTGGGAAATGCTGCATTTCTTAAGCTATTTGACAAAGCAATCTCGTGAGAAGGAAGATAATCGTTGCTTTTTATTGTAAAAAGCTTTGTCCCAGGCTGAACAACCTTCAGATTTTGAAAAAGTTGCAGGTATTCCTCCATTTCACAAGGGACTGCAAATACTTCATCGTTCCATTTTAAGAGTCTGTCATTGGGAATTCCTGTCCATTCATTTGCTATTGCAAGATGATTCTTTCCTGGTCGGAGCTCCTGTTTTTTCTGACTCTTAAAATGACCTGATTCCTGTTTCCCGGTTTTCCTTATTACTGAGATAAACAAACCTTCTCCTATGACCTTATCGGGATAAAAGCCATATCCTTTAATACCCTGGTAATCAATCTCAGCAATTCCATTATAGCCGGCAATATTCAGATTAACACTTTCTGCCAGATGTTTTTCTGTGAGCCACTTAATATTTTCTTCGTTCTCTCCCGGATTAAAGGTACAAGTGCTAAAAATAAGTATTCCATTCTCTTTCAAAGCAGGCCAGATATCCATAAGAATACGTTTCTGGCGCTCCGAGCAATGAGCAGCGTTCTCAGCAGACCATTCATCAATGGCGACTGATGTGCGAAACATCCCTTCCCCCGAACATGGAGCATCGACAAGGATCAAATCAAAAAAACCAGGTAATCTTCCGAATGCAGCCGGATCATTCTGTGTTACAAGGGTATTACCCGAACCCCATTTTGTGATTGTTTCTGAAAGTATAACCGATCTCGATCTGATGACCTCATTTGCAACCAGTAAACTGTCCTTTCCGAGCATCTCAGAAAGATGAGTGCTCTTGCCGCCCGGGGCACCGCAAAGATCAAGTACTTTGATATTTTCAATACATGGCAATGACTGCTTCAAAGCCTGTTCAAGGAACATGCCTGATGCTTCCTGTGGGTAATAACATCCAGAATGGAACAGCGGATCAAGTGTATAAGATGGTCTTGTTTCAAGATAATATCCATTACTGCACCAGGGAACCGGATCGGCATTCAGAGGCTTTTTAGTCCACTTTGCCGGGTTTAGCCTTATACTTACAGGTGAAGGTTCTGCCAATGCCTTCAGTAGAGCTTCCGCATTAATATATTTCTGATAAAGAATCCTATTTCTGAAATCTTCAGGAAACATGTTGAAAAATTAAATCCATTAACCGCAAAGCCCGCAAAGATTTCGCAAAGTTCTCTAAGAATTCACCTCTTCTCCCTTTCTTCCACTCTCCCCTTCTTCATTCAGTTTTTAATTGGAATTCTGAAGATAGAAATACTTGCAGGTCCGACTCTGAGTTTGCTTCCAATTGCAGAAGTCTCCGGACCTGATATTTTTACAACTGGCTCTCTTCCAGGCTCATTGGTTGACATATCATCTGGTGCTGTGACTTTCCAGATTTCAATATTTCCTGTAGTATTTGCTCCTGTAACAGACAGAGGAAACTCCACTGCTTCCCAGGTTGGATTAACAACCGAGAGTGTAAGGGTATCACCTGCTGAAGTTAAAGTTGCACCTATATTAAGAGGACGTATCTCACCTGAGATTTCAACCGGGATAAAGCCAAATTTCTTACGGTAAAGTTTTAATACCTGGCCTGTTGCGTCAAAAACGGAATTCGTTGTATTTGTTTTTATGCATCCTATTACATTTACAGTCTGTGCATAGTTTGCCATATAAATTATATCCGAGTTTTTTGAGTACTCATTCAATCCGGCTGCAATTCCCATTGCATCTCTAAAGAAATACCTCGTTCCAAGTTCTCCATAAACTGTTGGACCATACCAATAGTTCCATTCATCCATGCAAATTCTGATATCTTTTCCTTTAAGTGCAGGAATTGTATTACGATATTCTCTGTGTGCTGCAGCCTTCTCCCTTATAGCATCCGGAATCTGGTTTACGTGTGTCATCAGACCACCCCCATGGTAATCCTGTTTGTAGAAATGCTCACTTATATAATCCATTTTATCGGAGCAATTTGTAAGTACCATCTTATCCCAGTCTCCCAGATCTCCGACGGATATAAGCTTTATTGCAGGATCGACTGAACGCATTCTTTGAGAAAAATCATTGTTTTTTGCCACAAACTGTTCGGTTGACATGTGTCCAAGCTGCCAGTTCCCGTACATCTCGTTGCCAATCGACCAGAACTTAACTTTCCAGGGGTTCCCGTGTCCGTTTGCTGTACGAAGCTTGCCCATCTGAGTATTTTCATCACCATTTGTGTACTGAACCTCTGCCATTGCTTCATCGGAGCTTCCAAGTCCGGCATTGACTGCAATATATGGTTCAGTTTTAATAAGTTCGCAGAGTCTCATAAATTCGTGAATACCAACATCATTTGCCTCAACACCCTGCCAGGCCGGATTTTTTCTTGGGGGACGTTTATCGCGGTCCCCAATTCCGTCTCTCCAGTTATATCCACTTACAAAATTACCACCAGGCCAACGGTATACGGGAGAATTGAGTTCCCTGAGAAGTGCCAAAACGTCTGATCTGAATCCTTCAATATTATCGGATGGCATAAGAGATACTGTTCCCACCCAAACTTTACCTTTGCCTACAGGTTCTATTGAGATTACTGCATCATGCACCAGAACGGTTGATTTAAATTTTAATGGATAAGTCGAATATTTGTTTGTCAGTCCGGATATTTCAACCATTTCATTTTTATCGTCCCATCTGAGTGATACAATGACTTTTTGAACTCCCCCGGTAGCCTTTAGAACTATCCTCCCGTCATAATCGAGATTTTCTTTCAGCCCGAGATTTTCCTGGAACAGAATTGCCTTCTTCTCACCATCACACGAAAGAACCGGAGTCTGATTTCCAGTAAATACATCCTTATTTTCCATTGTAAGAAGCTCCTGTGTACCTGAAATCTTCCATGCTGATTCTCTTGTTCCCGGAACATACCAGAACTTACGGTCTTCCAGCATCTCTGCCCAAATACCACCATAGATGCAGCGCCCGAGATGTTCTATAAATTGACCATAGATATAAACAGGCATAGGTTCAGCTTTTTTAGCGGTATTGATTTTGAGATCCGTGGATATTTTTTCTGAAGAAATGAACTCTATATTCATATTATCGAACCAAGCTCTGCCTTTTGCAGTTTTATCAATATCGAGGACACAGGCAATTGTTACGCAATCATTATTGCCAGTTTCAAACTCATAGTTTACCAGAGTCCAGCCATTTGTACCGGTGAACCCTTTGGCCTCAACATTTAGCCCATCCATCCTGAAACCGGCCCCTTTACCACCTTGCGATACGAGGTTTTCAGTTTTAATCCAGCCTGTGAACCTGTATTTCGACCAGGGTTTAAGAAGAACTTTTGACGACCATTTTCCAACAGCAAACCTGTCAGCATTGATGAATAGACTTTTTGTTCCGCTTTGCGCAACATTATCATAAAAATGTATGACATTTCTGGCCCTGGCATCAAAACTCCAGCCCTTTACTACTGAACCATCGGTTATTTCTGCCGAAGGATTCTGGATAACTCCGTATTCAATTCCCGTTTTTGATGCGTTTTGGGGTGTGCATCCGGAGAGAATGATTATGGGAATTGTTACAAATAAAAGTAATGCTCTCATAGGTAATCAGGTTTATTTGGTGTTATTATTACACTTATTTAAAATGCTAAGATAAACAATTCATTTTTTAAGACCATATTTTAACCGCAGAGTACGCAAAGGAAAACTCTGCGTTTAAAAAAGATAATTATTCCTCTTCTAAAGATTGAGGGATAGTGCTTTTATTGAATTTTCTCCAAAGGTAGAATACAGGGATTCCCAATAATACAATTCCTAATCCTGGGAATGTGTAATTCGGTTTATAAATTAAGAGAATTACCATTATTGTCAGTGTAGTCAGAATGTAAATTGCCGGGATGAAAGGATACCCAAAAGCTTTATATGGCCTGTCAATATCGGGACGTTTCCTCCTCAGAATAAATATAGCCAGAATAGTTAAAGTGAAGAATAACAGAACAGCAAAAATCACATAATCAAGAAGATTGCCGTATGTTCCTGACAAACAAAGAAGTATTGACCATACTCCCTGAAGAATTAATGCAAATGCAGGGACTCCTTTTTTATTGAGGCTTGCAACTTTTTTGAAGAACAATCCGTCTTTTGCCATTGCATAATAAACCCTTGGACCGGCAAGCACCATTATATGATTGCATCCGAATGTACTGATCATAATAAATACAGCCATTACTACGGCAGCATAATCGCCGACAACAACACTCATAGCTGAAGTTGCGACCCTGTCATCGGATGCAAACTGAATTCCCCTGGCCAGAACATCTGTTCCATCCGGAGAGCCATGCAGGGGTAAAATTTTGATAAAGACGAAATTAGCCAGAAGGTATAGTCCGGATACCAATAACGTTCCGAATAATAAACTTAAGGGAACATTTCTCCTGGGATTGATAACTTCACCGGAAATATATGTAATGTTATACCAGGCGTCAGCAGAAAACAGAGAGCCAACCATTGCAGTTCCAATTGCTGCAACCAGTGCAAATCCGGCGATCGGGACAATTTGGTTGCCTGCCCCTATTTTACTCGCTTGCCAGAAGACAGCCTTATTTATTTCCAATGAACTAATACCCTTTGTTACTAAAAGACCAACAATAATAAAGCCCAGAAGGGCAATTACTTTTGTAGATGAAAAAATATTCTGGACAGTTTTCCCTGTGACAATTCCTCTTGTGTTTAGCCAAGTGAGGAACATTATCAACACCATACCGACAAATTGTGTGGAGTTAATTTTTAAAGCTCCAACCTGATAGAGAATATTATTTTCAGATATCCAGGGGAATATTACACCGCTGAATTTTGCAAACCCAACTGCAACTGCAGCTATTGAACCACACTGTATCACCAGAAATGTAGTCCAGCCAAAAAGGAAACCGATTAATGGGTGATAAGATTCCCGCAGATAAACGTACTGACCTCCAACACTTGGCATCATAGCGGCAAGCTCTCCATAACTCAACGCTCCAATTATTGTAATCAGACCGGTAATCAGCCAAACCACAAGAAGCCATCCCGGGGAACCAACACTCCTGGCAATATCGGCGCTGACGATAAATATACCTGAGCCAATCATTGCCCCGGCAACAATTCCGATACCGTCGAAAAGATTTACACGTTTTTGAAGGAGATGGTTTTCTTCAGCCATAATATCATTTTATATGCAGTAAAAATAACTATTCAAACGAGAATTTAAAATTCTCATTCTTCTTTGGCGCTGTTATGAAAACAAGTGCATCGGTTAGGTTAATTTTTGTCCCTTCTGATTCCTGACGTTTTTCACCTTTTACTTCAATCCTTACTTTATGATTACCCTGAACAAGACCGAATTTATGCCAGATACTTGTCGTTCCGTATTCCTGTTTGTTATAATTGAAATAAGTATCAATTGTCCGGTCAAAAACATTATCAATGTAAATATCCGCCTTCCCCCCAACTTTATTCCAAACACCAGTTAATGAAACTCCTGAACCCGAAAATGAAAACTCAGTCAGATCACCCTTCTTTTCTGCAGATTGTGAAACGTTTATCGTTTCGCTGGTGGTCTTTGATCCCCTTGTTATTGTCTCCCATTTACCTTTAGATTTCCAGGAATTCTTTTCAAATACAGTTACTTTTTTATCGAATACAACATTTGGGAATGCAACTTCAAGCTGAGGTGCTACAGGCTGCTGAATCTTTATTTTAATCGTGTTACCTGATACAATTCCTGAGTCCTTTGCAATAAATCCCAAAGCATAATTATAGGTATTATCAACTGCTTTAGTAAATGAGTAATTGGTATTTATAAACAATGAATCTTTATACTCAATAACTCCCTTTGTGAATTCTGAAGGAAGGGCTTTAAAACCTTTTATCACACCCAGAACAGCCATTGCGTTCGATGGATTACAATCAGAATCCTGTCCACATCTGGTTGTTATCTCCATAGTTTTCATCGGATCACCATCACCATAAAGCAATCCCAAAACAATATAAGCGCCATTCAATTTAGCATCAATATTAAATGTTGAACCTGCCCCACAGATATCAACATTATCCCATTTGGCTTCAAGTTCTTTCCAGGCAGCCTGCCAGTCAGTTGGATAATGATTGTGGAGAAGGATCACATCTTTAACAATTTTTGAATAATCACTTTCGGCTGGTATTGATTTGAGAGCATAATCAATAATTCCCGGAATATCACTGCTGAAAAAAGACTGGGAATAGAGAGCGCCCACAAAGATTCCCCCATATACACCATCACCATAATTCATAATATGACCTATCTTCTCTGCTATTTTAGCGGCTGTCTGAGGCATTCCCGGAGACATAAATCCAAGGTAATCAGCTTCAATCTGGAAATCAATGTCATCTGCATGGAAGTTATTTTCAGGCATTCCTGACTGAGGGGCAAAAATTGAATCGTAATAATTTTTTCTGGCCTGGACATTTGCATGCCACAAAGGATAACCGGCTTTTGCAAACATCTCCTGAAACTTTTTGGCAGGAGCATCGATACCGAATTTATCCATAGTCATCATGAAAGTTAACTGCACATAAATATCATCCTGCCACATACTCCCCTTAACATCTGAAGGTTTCCATTTTATTGAGTCTGAAAAAGTCTTCCCCATAGCTCTGAATTCTGTTGGTGCACCATAGGTAACACCAATCATTTTACCAGCCCATCCACCTGCAATTTTATCCTTGAGAACTTTAATACTCCCCTTCCTCAGACAACT
>JANXXP010000108.1 GCA_025350595.1 Bacteroidota bacterium | reverse complement strand
TCTGCATACAGAATCGAATTGAAGGGTCCAAGTATGAGAAAAAAGCGGTAATATTGTCAGTTACCATCAGTTCTTTGAGATAAAACCTACAAGGGGGTCAACATGGCCGTTTTGGGGGTCAATATCACTGAAATATCCAATATTGAATATGAACCAGTCAGACATAAATAAAGAGTTTGATGATTATATTGAAATGAGAGAAATGAATAAAGACCCAATAAAAGTCAGAAGAAAAAAGATTTTAGGATTAAAAACAAAAACAAAAACAAAAAGGGATATATAAACCCCTTTATTCAGGTAGAAAAACCATCAAAGAAAATGAAAACGGATCCGCCTCATCGACCGGAGAAAAAAGAAAAAAGAAAAAGAAAGAATTAAAAATCAAAAGGGGGAAGGTAATGTATTGAAAATGAATTGAATGGGACAAGAATATATAATAATATATAGTATATATATATCATAATCTTGCATCTTTTCTCATAACAGATTGATTATTAATAATATAACAAACCTATTTTTAGTGTGTTTTTAATCGCTATTATGTTTAATAAATCTCACCTATTTTAATCAATTCTGGTGAGGTATTTATGTCAAATGGTAGTAGGTTATAATCAAGGGTAAATAACTCACCAGGATTAACCAGAATTGAAATTAGGGTGGTCAGACTGCTCCAGTTAGGGGGTGGTAAGATTGTACGGATTTTGTAGTTTGGAAGTATCTTGTTCTGATTTAATCTTTTTCAATGCTTCCAAATTTTCAGTTATTTCTTTAATATACTTTTGCCGACTTTCTTCCAGATGCTTGTCAATGTTTTGATAATCATTTTCTAAGTGATAAAGACTATCCATATAATTGTCAATTGCTTGGTCAGTCTGTCCCTTAAACTCAGCCTTTTTAGCAAGTTCTCTGTAAACAAAAAACTTATGACTTTCATTAAATTCTATTTTCTTTTTAGAGAATAATACAACAATTAACCCAATTACTGGACTTAAACATATTGAAAGAAGAAAAGCTAAGCCGAATCCAATTCTTCTTTTTCTACCTAAGACCCCTATCCAATAGGAGAAAAGTATAAATAAAACTACTGCTATCGCTTCCATAACCTTATAATAAAATTGTTAATTAAAAATACAATAAAATATCTTAATTGAGATTTGATTAAAAAGAACTTACAAAGTAGAAAAAGGATGTATTAAAAAATTATACTGGATTCTGCTGCGTTCTTCCGCAAACCCAACCAAAAAAAACATTTATCCCATTAGTTTGATATGGACCAACAATAGAGTTCTTCACTGCGGACAAACCAAATAATTTAACAAATTGGTCAAAGTCTGTAAAGTGATTATCTGATTTACTAAATGAATGAATCAGTATTAATGCGTTTTTTGTTCCTAACTTTTCCGCCTCAATAATTGCTGAAACGGCTCTATGTAGAAGTTGGTAACGAATTTTCTGAACTTGATTATTTGTTAAACTTAATTTGTTTAGCAAATAAAGAAGTCTTTCTGGTTTGCCAGAATTAAGGGAAGCTTCGTTATTCCATTCGGAAATTGTTTTGTCAAAAGACTCTTCAGCTTTGCCTTCGACCATTATTGAAATTAAATTACCATCTCCTTTTGCGATTACATAAATGTCATTCTGAGATGATCTTACTCCGCCTGGTAATGGAACTTTATATTCCGGGAATGCAAATAATAACTCAGCTTTCTCAAAAATTGATATTCCTGAATTATTAAAAGTCTTTTTAACACTTTCCGGAAATCCATCGGCTTTTTCCCAACAGCATGCTAGTTCCTTAGCTGAAAAGTTGTCTTTCCATTGCTTATTTGGTTCTGCCAGTAATGCTTTCCAATCTTCTGGAGTTTTTGTTTGAACATATATTTTATTCATTATTCTATTTTTTTTGAACTCTTACCAGTTTCATATCTCCTTTAATAGTGATTAGCGTATTATTATTATAATAGGTAAACACTTGAGTTTCGCTAAGTCCTTCATATGAGTATGAAATTAAAACTAACTCACCTGTCTTTTTCCAGTTTATAGGACAGACTTCTTTTGTTTTCTCACCAGGGGCACCCATAAAAAGAGATCCTTCTCCTAAGGTATCCGTTCTAAACATAACTATAATACCTGGAGGGAAATTGGTTGCTCTCCAATAGTTAGTCGAATCAGGTTTAACTTCTGGTTTGATAGGAATATTTTTAGTCTCAGAATTAGAACTTTTGCCATAAGTAAGGTCATAAGCCATAGGGTCATTCTTTTTGAGATCTTTCTTTATAAAGTTTTTAACTATTACTACAACAATTAGAAGACCTGCTACAATAGTTAAGGCAAATGATAATTTATTTTTCATTATATCTCTTGTTAGGTCATTATTTCTGAAATAAATGTGTCAGATAGATACTGGAAAGATACGAATTTTATTTGTCAAAAACTGATGAGGTAATAATTAAAATCTGCATTCTGGTTAATGAAATTGATACTTAATTTGTCAAAAACTGATGAGGTAATGATAAGAATCTGTATTCTGGTTATAACGACGTATACAAACAATACCAGCAAACAGAACATTTTGATACCACTCTTCTGAGTTGTTGATCTGTTCAATGATTCAGGACCTTGTTTTTTGCATTATTCCGGGGAGGATTTTCTTGTTCGATTTTCAACTC
>JANXXP010000009.1 GCA_025350595.1 Bacteroidota bacterium | reverse complement strand
ATAATGTCAGGAATTGATCTGGACCTCCAGGAATATGGAGAACTTCTGATGAAGAATAAAAGGGGAAGTATAGTTGCCATTGAGCCCAAAACCGGGGAAGTCCTTGCTCTGGTCTCTTCTCCAAACTACGATCCGGGGTTGCTGGTGGGAAGGATAAGAACCGATAACTACGCAAATTTATCGGCAGATACAGTTAAACCTTTGTTTAACAGGGCCCTTATGGCCTCATATCCTCCTGGTTCTACTTTTAAACCGGTAAATGGTTTGATTGCTTTACAAGAACAGGTAATATCACCCGCCACACTCCTGGGTTGTAATAGTGGATATCTTTCATGGGCATGCCATTCTCATGCATCACCCATAAACCTGGAGGAAGCAATTAAGATCTCGTGCAATGGTTATTTTTGTCAGACATACAGAAGGATACTTGAAAATCCTAAATATCTTACAGTTTCATCAGCCTTTGAAAAGTGGAAAGAATATGTGAATGAGTTTGGTTTTGGCAGCAAGCTTGGAACTGATTTCGTAAATGAATTGTCAGGATTTATCCCGGCTACTACATATTTCGACAGATTTTATGGTAAAAATAAATGGAAGGCCCTTACAGTGCTTTCCATGGGTATAGGACAAGGGGAGATTGGCACCACCCCGCTGCAAATGGCTAATATGACCGCTGCTATTGCCAATAGGGGATATTATTATACGCCTCATATCATAAAATCTGTAGGTGCTGAACATGCTATTGATCAAAGATTTACGATGAAGCATAATGTAAGTATCGATACGGCAAATTTTGAAATGGTAGTTCGCGGAATGGAGGCGGCAGTAAGGGAAGGAACAGGATCTGTTGCTGCCATGAAGGATATCATTGTATGCGGTAAAACCGGGACAGCTCAGAATTCACACGGTAAAGACCACTCAATATTCGTAGCATTTGCGCCGAAGGATAATCCTAAGATAGCAATTGCCGTATATGTTGAAAACGCAGGATTTGGAGCAACATATGCTGCTCCTATTGCAAGTCTGATGATAGAAAAATATCTTAAAGGAGAGATAACAAACAAAGAAAGGGAACAAAGCATGCTTAACCTTGATCTGATGAGTAAGTGAAACGGAGTGTAAATTTATTGAAAGGGATTGATAAAATCTCTATTGTGCTGTTCCTGTTGCTGGTCATTTTGGGATGGTTCAATATCTATGCTGCTGTTTATAACGAAGAAAGGTCAGGAATACTCGATCTGACACAGCGTTACGGAAAGCAGTTTGTGTGGATCGCAGCATCACTTGTTCTGGCAATTTTTGTAGTTATTATCGATAACAGGTTCTACTTCTTTTTTTCCTGGTTTATATATGGATTTCTCTGTTTTCTTCTTATTCTGGTTTTGATATTCGGGACAGAGATTAATGGTGCAAGATCGTGGTTCGAATTTGGAGGATTAAGTCTTCAGCCCTCTGAATTAGCTAAGTTTGGAACTGCTTTGGCTCTTGCCAGCTACTTAAATACTAAAAGGCAGGATCTGACAAAACTGAATGTGATACTTCCTGCTTCAGCTATAATTATATTTCCTGCTCTCCTTACAGCTTTGCAGCCCGACATGGGTTCAACAATTGTTTATTTTTCATTGTATATTGTTCTTTTCAGGGAAGGAATGAGTCCGTATATTTTTGTATCGGGTTTGCTGATGATAGTTCTATTCTTCCTCACTCTCATCGTAAATAACCTCTACCTTACTTTCGCGCTTATAATTATTGCAGTTCTCCTTGTATGGTTTGCGACACGAAAATGGAAGCTATGTCTTATTGGATCAGGGATTTTTATTGTTATTGCGGCAATAATGTATATCCTGGATCTATATGTATTTAAAGTCATTGGTAATGAGAATGTTATCTTTATATCCCTTATACTGTCAGGTTTAGCATATGCATATTATATTTATGCAAAAAAAGCAGGAGCTGTTCTAATAGTATATTTGTTTCTTATAGGAAGCATCCTGTTTGTAAACTCAGTAGACTATACATTTAATCATATAATACCGGCTCATCAGAAGGACAGGGTGAATATTCTTCTTGGTATTAAATCAGACAATCATGGAACAGGTTATAATGTTAATCAATCAATAATCTCGATTGGATCAGGGGGGTTAACGGGTAAGGGTTTTTTGCAGGGCACTCAGACCAAGTTTAAATTTGTTCCCAAGCAGAGTTCCGATTTTATCTTTTGCACAATTGGTGAGGAATGGGGTTTTTTGGGTTCTTTTGTGGTAATCGGGATGTATCTGATTCTGCTATTCAGGCTGATCTTCCTTGCAGAAAGGCAACGGTCAGTCTTTTCACGGATATACGGATATTCCGTTGTTTCAATAATCTTTATTCATTTCTTTATAAATATTGGTATGGCAATTGGTATAGTCCCAGTGATTGGAATCCCATTGCCATTCTTTAGTTATGGCGGAAGCTCATTGTGGGGATTCACTATACTTCTGTTTATTTTTCTGCGTCTTGATGCCAGCCGCACGGAATACCTGGTGTAATTAAAATGGTATCGACATCCGGTGAGAGATTTGTATGCCGAAATCCTTTTCTACATAATCAATCAGTTGAGGAAAAAATTCCATAAAATCATCCTGAAGTGAATAATAGTTTTTATTGAGAGCCTGCATGGCGAATCTTGTTTCGTTAGGAAGAGTTGAACGTTTACTCAGGGTATTCAATACATGGCGTATTCCGTTTTTTGTCTGGTATGATTCTATCCAGTTGTTAATTATGAAAAATGGCATCATTTCCCTTACATTTTCAGGCATGATTTCATAATTATTAACTAGTGCACGGTAAAAATTATAGGTAACGCTTTCAAGGGGTCTCCTTGAAAAAAAGTCCCACTCCTTTGTTAGAAAGTGATCATAGATAATGTCTGTGATCACACCAGCATATTTATGATATTTCCTTGTGAAGAATATCTTACTGCGGTGTACAACAGGATGACTATCGGTAAATCCATCAATATGACGATGCAGGATAATGCCTTTTCTGATAAGATCGGGGTATTTTAGATAGTCCTTCCCTTTCACATAATCGCCTATGTAATTACCAATGATTATTTTATCGGAATCACCGGAAAGATATATGTGAGCTAACACATTCATAACATGTCATAATAATACAAAGAATTTGCCATATACCTTATCTTGAGGAAAACATTTTCTTTAACATGTTTTCAGATCATATAAAAAACCGTATTAAAAGATTGTTAATCAGGAAATTAAAGCGTAAAAAAGGCAGATTAAAAAATACCATAAAATGCTCGGAATTTCGTTATGCAAATTATACATTTGTTCATTCATTTAAAAATGAAAATTCTTTAGAATTAACTAAATTTCAAAAGCAAGGAGGATTTATGACTAAAAAAAATGTCATCATAATTGGTGCTGCGGGTCGCGATTTTCATAATTTCAATACCTGTTACAGAGATAACGCATCTTTTAATGTTGTAGCATTCACAGCAGCACAAATTCCCGACATTGACGGGAGAAAATATCCAAAAGAGCTTGCAGGCAAGCTGTATCCGGACGGAATTCCGATTTTTCCTGAAGAAAACCTTCCTGAACTGATTAAAAAATATAAGGTTAACGATTGTGTTTTCTCATACAGTGATGTTACCTATCAGAAAGTAATGTCGGTAAGTGCAATTGTAAATGCTGCAGGTGCAAATTTTGTGCTTCTCGGTCCAGCTGATACAATGGTAAAAAGCACAAAACCAGTTATTGCTGTAGGTGCAATCAGAACAGGTTGCGGCAAGAGCCAGACATCCAGAAGGGTTATTGAACTTCTTATGGAAAAAGGACTGAAAGTTGTTGCAATCAGGCATCCGATGCCTTATGGCGATCTTAATGCACAGAAAGTACAGCGATTTGCCGTTGTTAAAGATCTTGAAAAACATAAATGCACCGTTGAGGAAATGGAAGAGTACGAACCTCATGTTGTACGTGGAAATGTTATTTATGCAGGTGTTGATTATGAAGCAATTGTACGTGCAGCTGAAAAAGATCCTTCAGGCTGCGATGTAATACTTTGGGATGGGGGGAATAATGATTTTCCATTCTATAAGCCCGACCTTATGATAACTGTTACTGACCCTCATCGCGCAGGACATGAATTAAAATATTACCCCGGCGAAGTTACTTTGCGTATTGCTGATATTGTTGTAATAAACAAAATGGACAGTGCAGCTCCTGAGGCAATTCAGATTGTCAGGGAAAGTATTGAGAAAGTAAATCCGAAAGCAATCGTTGTTGATGGCGCTTCACCAATAAAAGTCGATGATCTGTCCTTAATAAGAGGAAAAAGAGTTCTTGTTGTAGAGGACGGCCCGACCCTGACACACGGAGAAATGAAAATAGGTGCAGGAGTTGTAGCTGCACGTAAATTCGGTGCTAAAGAACTTGTAGACCCTCGTCCTTTTACAGTTGGAAGATTGAGCGATACCTTCAAACAATATCCGAATATCGGTACACTTCTTCCTGCAATGGGATATGGAAAACAGCAGTTAAAAGATCTCGAAACTACAATCAACAATACCGATTGTGACAGTGTAATAATAGCAACACCAATCGATCTGAACAGGATCATAAAAATAAAGAAACCGAATACCAGGGTTTATTATGATCTTCAGGAGATTGGTGAACCAAATCTGACTCAGGTCATTGAGGAGTTTGTGAAGAAGTTTAAACTGAAAAAATAAGACCCCTCTGCCTTGCTTCGACGCTTGCATCGGCCATATAAAATATAAAATTCTCCATCAAGGATTCAATCCCTGATGGAGAATTTCGTATTATTAATTGTGCTTGACAATAAAAAAGAACGCAAAGATCTTGCGCGAAGGTTGCAGAGCAACAAACTGAATGGTATTTAACTGTGAGAACTTAGCTCTGCTTTGCGAACTTTGCGGTTAATGGATTTCAATTTTTTGGTAGTTATAAATGTTTGTATTTTTCGACTCTCGCATCCTTTATTATACCGTTCCAGTTCATCCCAAAGCCGAAATCGTATGTATTTCCTTCAGAATCTTTATGACAGATCATATCGAACGGAACATCTTCTTTTTGTAACTCAACAGTCTTCATATCAATTGGCATCTGAAGAGGCAATAACCCTGAAGGTTCAGCAGCACCTGTAAGTATATAGAGGATTGCCTGATCCTGCACTTCGAAAGTAACAAGAATCGCATTTACTTCTTTTTCGAACTCACTGAATACCATAGGTTTCGACATTGAAATTGATACTATCACTGGTTTCTCTTTCATTACTTTTCTGACATCAAGTACCATTTTAAGATCAGAGGCATTCGATGCAGTAATAGTTTTATTCTTATAAGTGCGGTTAGTGAATTTCTCAAGAGGATCACCTCCGGCAATACTTTGTTCCCTGGCGTCCAAAGCTTTGTAAGGGCCATATTGAAGACTTATTGGCACATAGCCATTTCCTCCTTTTTTTACTTCTGAGGCATCATAACCACTTCCTGAATTGGGGCTTCTTATAACTACAAGAGCAAAATCAGCTTCAGCTGGATTATCAGTCACTTTGAAATATTTCTTAACAAGATTTATATTAATCGGATCTGATACTGATTCAGGTGTAACACCGCCAAAGAAGTCTCTGCCTGCTGCATTCACTCTCTTTGGAATATATACGGTTTTCTGTTTTTCAACCGGAAGTGCTTTATTCTTGTTTTTAAGCATTACAATTGATTTTAGCTGGGCTTCATACCCTGCTTTCATGAAATCGGTATTTCCTACAATTTTTTTGGTCTCTTCAACATTAAGATATGGATTCTCAAAGAGGCCGACACGGAAAATATTTCTTAATAAACGGGTTGCAGATTGTTGCATCCTGGCTTTCATAAATTCTTCCCCGTGTTCTTTTACACCCATTTTGTAGGCTTCAACAACAGGACCAGCATCATTGTTGCCTCCAAACTGGTCAACACCTGCCATAATAATTTTGTAATGTCTTTCAGCTATCGATAAGGTTTCAACTCCCCAGCAGGTAGTACCAAAGCCATCAACAGCTGTTTCATCCTTTGTCACTCCCCAGTCAGTACAGACAACTCCTTCAAATCCATACTTCCCCCTTAGAAGATCATTGATAAGATACTTATTGTAGCTGTTCCCAACATTCTCATTGTTTGTCTTGTCAATACCTGTTGATATTGTATAGTAAGGCATTACTGCGGAAGCCATTTTCGTTTCCCCTTCAAGCTTAAGTGCACCTTCGGTAAATGGGATAAGGTGATCAGCGAGGTTATTCCCCGGGTATACTGCATATTTCCCAAAGGAATAATGTGCATCACGCCCACCTTCTTCAGGACCGCCGCCAGGCCAGTGTTTTATCATTGTATTTACGCTGGTATATCCCCATCCGCCCGCTATTGCTTTGTCACCTAATGAAGTCTGGAACCCGTCAACATAAGCGCGGGCCATGTCTGCCGTAAGTTTTGGATTCTCACCAAAAGTCCCATTAACTCTGCCCCAGCGTGGTTCGGTTGCCAGGTCTATCTGAGGTGATAACGCTGTTGAGATACCTAAAGCACGATACTCTTTTGCTGCCACCTGTCCGAATAATTTAACAACAGCAGGGTCGAATGTTGCAGCCATTCCAAGAGAACCTGGCCACATTGAGATTTGTCCTGCAGAGCCAACATTATATTCCACATCCGAAGCAGAACGATGTCTGGGATCGGAACTGTTGTTTGCCGGAATACCAAAACCTATTCCTTCGCATAATGCCTGCACCTTGTTATTCCAAACAGCAGCAACCTCAGGACTTTCAACAGAAGTTATCAGAACATGACGCAGATTATCTTTTGTGAGGAAAGTGATTTGCTGATCGCTCAGATCAGAGGGTTTCGCACCGCTTTCCTTGTATGCTTTACCATTATAAGTACTTGCACCAAACCTGGTATTTCCTGATGGAATTGCCTGATGTGCACTATAGAGCATCAGTCCTGCAATCTGCTCGATTGACAGTTTTGAGGCAAGATCTTTAGCGCGTTCTTCAGCAGTCCTACGCCAGTCTTCATAAATATCGAGTTTCCCGTTCTTGTTAAGGTCTTTAAAAGCCAGGCCATTAACAGTGAGTAGTTTAACTCTGGAGGTTGTGTCATAGCCAAGCGTTTGTCCATCTTTGTTATCTACGATTCTGAGAGAACCGGTTCCCGATTCGCTCCATTTTTTACAACTGCCAAGCGATAATAATACAGAAATGGCAATTGTCAGATAAAAGAAAGTTTTAAGGTTTTTCATATAGGTTTGTATTGAATTTTAGTCTGTATTTGTTTGATTTTAAATCCACCAATCAAGAGGCTGTAAAAAAAGAACTTTATAGCCAGCCCTGGTTCCACATTTTCTATAATCTTTTTCTTAATTTTTTTCCGGCCTCTTCGAATCCGGGTTTATTCAGTAACGCAAACATATTTGCTTTGTATGCTTCAACGCCAGGCTGATCGAACGGATTGACATCAAGAATGTAACCGCTGATTGCACAGGCCATTTCGAAGAAATATATCAACTGGCCGATATTATACTCATCAAGCAAAGGAATGTTAACGGTTAAAATTGGAACATTGCCATCATTATGAGCGAGAGTGGTTCCCAATTCAGCATTATGATTGACCTCAGAAAGCCTTTTCCCGGCAAGATAATTAAGCTGATCTGAATCATCTTTCTCAAGTGGAATTGTCAGGCATTTAGCTGGTGTCTTAACTGATACAATTGTTTCAAAAAGTATTCTCTGACCATCCTGAATATACTGACCCATTGAATGAAGATCGGTTGTCATGTCAACAGAAGCAGGAAAAATTCCTTTCCCGTCTTTTCCTTCACTCTCACCAAATAATTGTTTCCACCATTCAGACATGAAATGGAGCTTAGGAGTAAAGCCTACCATAATCTCAATTGATTTGCCGTTCTGAAGTAGAAGATTCCTTGCAGCAGCATATAACAGAGAGGGATTTGTAGCTGCTTTTTTATTCATTCTGGTTATTTCCTCCATTGCTTTAGCTCCCTTAACCAGCATTCTGATATCAATTCCGCTGACAGCAATTGGAAGAAGGCCGACAGGGGTAAGCACTGAATAACGTCCTCCGATATTATCAGGGATTATAAAAGTTTCATAACCATTTGTTTCAGCCATAGATCTGAGAGCGCCTTTTTTTGCATCGGTGATAGCTATTATCCGGTCTGCGGCCAGGGGTTTCCCTATCTTTCTCTCGAGGTGGTCTTTTAGCATCCTGAAGGCAATAGCAGGCTCGGTTGTTGTTCCTGATTTTGAAATAGCAATAATTGAATAGTTTTTTCCATCAAGTAACTGAAGCAAATCTGCCATATAATCTTCACAGATATTCTGTCCGGCATAAATAATATCGTGATGTTTTGTTTTAAGCAGTGGTGAAAAGGAATGAGAAAGAGCTTCAATGACTGCTCTGGCCCCCAGATATGATCCTCCAATTCCGATTACAACAGTCGTATCGGTGGCGGCTCTGAGGTTTTTTGCAATCTTCTCTATTCTGTCAAGCTGCGGGAGGATATCGTCGGGAAGTGAGAGCCATCCCAGGAAATCATTTCCGGGTCCGGTACCTGCATTTAGCGAATCGAGATGTCTGACTGATTGTTGGGCAAGCGCTAATACCTCTTCTCCAGAGATAAAACCGCTTGCATTTTTCAAATTGATGGTTAAATTTTCCTTCATTTTACAAAAGAATTATGTTCAGATTATCATTTTTACCTGTGATGGAACTGCTTTACAAAGTTAAATAAAAAAGCCGTCGGAGATGAACCGGCGGCTTTTAATAATGATGGGAAGATATATTGAGTTGAAACTATCTTTTATGAACTCCTCCTGCACTTGATGAATGTGCATCGATATATTTTGGATTTCCGCGGTAGTTAATATCCCCTGCACTTGATGATCTGGCTGTAATTTTTTCTAAAACATTAACGTCAGCATCCCCTGCACTTGATGCTGAAATATTTGCTTCCCTTGCTGTCAGATCATAAGCTTTAAGGTCCCCGGCACTGCTAAGATCAGCCTCCAGAATATCGGCGGTTCCGGTTAGTGTTATGTCGCCTGAACTGCTTATATCAACATTAATTTCCTTTGCAGTTACATCGAGTTTGATATCCCCTGCACTGCTGGCAGATAATTCAAGTTTGTTGCATTTAATCGGAGATTCACTTTTAATATCACCTGCACTGCTGGTCCTTAAAGATGAGATATCTTTCATTGTTACATAAACTCTTTTTTTCTCAGCCTCACGAATATTTGCCTCTGTATAAACATGAAGAACACCTCCTCTGACTTCAGTAAGAATATATTCATGAAGATTTTCATCAGCTTCAACTGATATCGACTCAGTATTACCCTGTTTCAAGTAAACATCAATTCCGGTGCTGCAATTTATTCCGGTAAAGTTTTCAGCTTTTCTTTCTTTTGTAACAACGTTTCCGTTCCCATGTACAGTCTTCCTCCATTGTGCATGTGTACAGGCTGAAATACTCAGTATTGCAATGGCTATTGTCAGAATTCTCAGGTTTTTCATCTTTCTTCTTTATTTAGGTTTCTACTCAAATCCGAAATAAAGACATAACAAAAATTAAATTGTTGCATGGATTTCTTTTTCAATAGCCAATTAGTGCCACTTAAATATTTTTAGCCCTACCGAAAAGAACACAACCCCAATGAAGATAAGGATGAGTATAGGGATTGCCAGCTCCTGATATCCCGCCCCTTCATTGAAAATACTTCTGATGCCGTCGGTAAGCATTGTCAGAGGAAGATTTCTGATTACCGGCAGGCTCCAGTCAGGGAAATTCTGGTAACTAAAGAAAATTCCTGAAAGGATCATCATCGGGAAGACTACAAAATTTATAATGCCATTACCAACTTCAGTATTTGATGTATGTGATGAGGCAAAGACCGCTATCCCTGCGAATGCAATATTCCCGGCCAGGAAAGTTAAAATAAGTGCAGAAATATCCCCCTGAATTGTCATTTTAAAAGCAAAGAGAGCGAACAGAAGCAGCACCGATGACTCGATGAAATTCATTGTTATCCTTACAGTTATAAGTGCAATAAGAAAATGAGATTTTCTCATTGGTGTCGCAACCAGTCTGCGTAGTAATTTCTTTGACCTCTTCTCAATTATCCCATAACTGATCCCCCACATACTCGACATCATGACACCCATGCCTATCAGCCCCGGTACCAGGAAATCGATATATCTTGTACCTGTAACTGTGAGAGGTTTAATTTCTGAATTGCTCTGAGCAGTGATTATTTCACCTTTTCCAATAATGCTGCTGAGCTTCAGGAAGGTTAATTCAGCATCGGAATTCATAGGATCGAAATGGTATTCAACAGAGTTATTCTGTCCTGAAATAAGAAGATTTATTGTACCTCTTTTAAGAAGCTTCATTGCATCATCCCATTCCATATTGTAGAAAAGGAAAATTGAATTCCCTAGCTTTTCATCTTTTTTCATGTATTTCCACTGCCAGGATTTCTTATCAGGGGAATTGTTTTTTTCGCAACTCTTCAGGAGAAAATTTTCTATAGTATTTGTATCAGATACCGTTATAGATCGTTCATTACTATTTATGATTGCAACTTTTCGAATTACGTCGGCTTTTTTTGTAAAAGCTAATCCGAGGCCGACCGACATCAGGATAGGGAAAAGTATTCCCCAGAAAAGCACTCCGGGTTCACGGATTATTTCCCTGAACAGGGCTAAGATCAGCTGCCACAGCTGATTTAATCTGAACCAGCTATTCATTAATCTTCCTCCCTGTTAGTGAAACAAAAAGATCATCAAGGGTTTTATACCTGTGTTCCACTCTGTATGGGACATCTTCAAGAAGTTGTTCAAGGGTCCCCTCTTTCAGGATTACTCCGTTATCCATAATTATTATATAGTCGCAAAGATTCTCTGCTTCTTCCATATAATGAGTGGTCAGTATCATTGACGTTCCTGATTTTTCCTTCAGCCCATGCAGAATTTCCCAGATCTCTCTCCTGGCATTCGGATCGAGTCCTGTAGTTGGTTCATCAAGCAGAAGAATAGTGGGTTTATTTATAAGAGCGATTCCGATTGCCAGTCTCTGCCTTTGTCCGCCGGAAAGATTAACGACATATGATTTTCTTTTTTCAGAAAGACCAATAATATCAATTATTTCATTTACCCGGTCCATTCCAAGGTTAAAAAAGCCTGCAAAAAGTTGTAAAGTCTCGGTAACCCTTAGTTTATCTATAAATCTTGTTTCCTGAAGTGAAAGACCAATAAGGCGGTGGAGTTCATCCTCATTTCCTTTCCACTTTTTTCCCATAATTGTAATTTCCCCTTTGTCCGGCTTCTGAATTCCTTCAATCATCTCTACCATAGTGGTTTTCCCGGCTCCGTTTGGACCCAGAAGAGCAACAAACTGACCTTTGGGTATCTGAAGATTGACACCTTTTACTGCCTGGACTGTTTTGAATGATTTCCAGACATCTTTGACTTCAATAATGTTATCGGTTGGCATACCCAGAGTAAACAGTTGTAATATAATATTTGTTTAGGTACGAAGATGTAAAGGCACAAAGACTTAAAGTTGAGACGTATGAGCGAATAATTAAATATTTTATTTTGTTCCGAACAGCCTGTCACCCGCATCGCCTAAACCGGGAACAATATATCCGTGTTCATTGAGTTTTTCATCCATTCCTGCCAGGTAGATCTGTACATCAGGATGATCTTTCATTATTCGTTCAACCCCTTCAGGAGCTCCTACAATACAAACCAGTTTGATGATCTTAGCTCCGTGATTCTTCAGAACCTGAATTGCATCCGTAGAACTGCCTCCGGTAGCAAGCATGGGATCGAGAACCATAACTATTGCATCAGGAAGGTTTTCAGGGAACTTGGAATAATAAGTCATTGGTTTGAGGGTAACATGATCCCGATACATCCCAATGTGACCTATTCTTGCATTTGGCAGGAGATTGGAGATCCCGCCAACCATTCCTAATCCGGCTCTTAACACCGGAACCAATACTACATCCATAGCCAGTTCCTGTGTATTACAGATTCCTATGGGAGTTTCTATTGAAATATCTCTCACAGGAAGATCGCGGGTTATCTCGTATGCCATTAAGCCGGCAATCTCTCCGAGCGTTTCACGAAAATCTTTTGTGCAGGTTTCCTTACGGCGTAAAAGCGCAAGTTTATGTGTCAGCAGAGGATGTTTCAGGAGGTTAAGCATATGGTAAAAGATTAATACCGTAACGCTTCAAAGATAATGGAAATATTTCAGGTAAGTATGATTGTGATACCTGAGATTAACTTGCTAATCTCTCTCCACTTATTTTATCCTGGCGGTTTTCAAATATTTTTTTATGCATATCACGGAAAGATTTAGGAGTAATTCCTATTTCTTTTTTGAATACCTTATTGAAATATGAATTATCCTCAAAGTTCAACTTATACGCAATCTCACCAACAGATAATTCCGTAGATAGAAGTAATTTTCTGCTCTCCTGCATAAGGCGGTCTTGTAATATCTTCTTTAAACCACAATTGAAATGCCGATGGCAAATATCATTTAACTGCTTTTCTGAAATATTTAGCGCTGAGGCGTAAAAACTTACTTGTTGTTCCTGTATATAAGATGAATCTACAAGGTTAGATAATGAATGGATAAGATTACAATTTGAGTTTAATGATTTCTCTGATTTCCCTTCGTATAATTCAGTAAGTTTTAAAAGCAATATATTTAAAAGGGATCTGATTATTACTGCCGAATTATTATCAGGAGTAAAGGACTCGTATTCATAACTCACAGATTTCATTATATCTGATAAACGCGGATACTCTGATTCAGCCAGATTGATACAGGAATTGCTGACCTTCATATCAATTGAAGAGGTATAGGAAAATAAATTCAGCAAACGTATAAAACTGAATTCTTCAACATAAAAATCCTGACAAAAGGTGAATACAATCCCATCAACAGCTCTGAGGTCATCAAACGAATGCGTCTGGTTTGGGGAAATAAGACAAAGAGTTTGAGGATGAACAGGATAGGCTTCATTATTTATTCTGATAATGCCTTCTCCCTTGGTAAACAATATGACTGAATAGAAATCATGAGAATGTTCATTTCTAAGAAAAGGATATTGGCACAGGTATCTTGCCAGGGAATTGTAATAAATTCCATACACTTTAATGTCCTTCAGGAAACTAAAGTGATAAAGAGGTTTCTCGTTCTGTTGAATTGGATGCAATCTTCCTTTTATTTAACGGGGGCAAAATTACATCAATAATAAATGAATATTTGAAAACATGATAAATTCGAGAAATATTTTTATCTGATTTTTCCGAAATCAACATTTAAACCAACAGATAAGCGTCTGCCAGGAGAGATGAAATCATAATTATCAGGAATAACTACTCCGAATATATTATCAAGACCGGTTGATATCCGTAACCATTTAAATTCCTGCGATATTGTAAAGCGCCAGTTATTGTAAGGTCTGTCATATCCTGGTGTTCCATCCGGATTAAGATATATCCTCTCGCCCATCATCTGACAGTAAAGTTGTGCAGTGAAGGAATAATTCTTTTTCCGGAAATTATAATCTGCCGATATGTTGCCGGAGTGTTTTGCTGTATTATACAATTGAAGTCCTGTCTCATTATCAAGTGCATGAACATAACTATATCCGGCACTCAGCCATACTCCTTTAAATATTTTCTGTTTCGATAACAAATCGATACCATTTACCGAGGCACTGGCAACATTTTCATACTGATATGTAGTCTCAACAGCATCAGGTAAACTAACTATCCGCTCAGTAATCATATCTGATAAAACGTTTCTATATACAGTTACTGAGGTATTATTCCATGGCCTTGAAAACTCCATCGATCCTGAAACATATTTTGATGATTCAGGTTTTAATCGCGGATTGCCCAGTACAATAAATTCGCCAAAATGGTCGAAATAAAAGTATAACTGTTTCAGATCAGGGGACCGGAATCCTGTACCTGCGGATGCTCTGAAATTCAGGAAGCCCTGTTTAAACATTGCTGAGATTTTTGGAGCTGCATTAAATCCATAAGAACTATGATTGCTCCCCCGCAATCCGGCTATAACTTCCACTCTTTCGCCGATATGAATATCTTCCTGCAAATAAGCCACAGCTTCTGAAGCATATTTCAGACCACCTGCCACTCTTGTGGAAAATAATTGTTCAGTATTATATTCCAACCCTGCAACTAAGTTATTCTTATCTGTGAGATGAAAATTCCCCTGGGTTCTGAATGTCTGTATAAAATCGAAAGACGCAGTATCTCTTTTATTGCCTAATTGTTCAAGAACTGTATAGGTGTTATAGCGGTCGCGGTAATATGAAAAATCGATGGAGCTTTTACCGAAATAGTATTGCCCTTTCAACCCTCCGCTCAGATCTGTATAAAGATCGTGGACAGGGCGTGCGCTGACATTGCCACGTTCGAATTGATAATACGTGAAATATGGAGTAAAAGATAATTTCGATGAAGGAGTAAGCTCAAATTTCTGACTTATTTGATATAAAGTGTAAGGATTCTGAGTCCAGTCATGTGGTGACTGAGGAGTTATATCATACCCATCAGTGCGACTGAAATTTATACTTGTCCTTGATCCGATTATTCCTTTTTTCAATCCGATAGTGCCACCGGAATAAAGCTCATTATATTTTGAATACCGTGAATAGATTTTTGCATCAAACGGATCAATAATCTTTTTTGTTATAATATTAATAACACCTCCAATGGCATTGGATCCGTATAGTGACGATGAAGCGCCTTTGATTATTTCAATATGATCGATATTCAGAAGATTTAACATAGAATAATCTACATCACCGTCTACTGCACCTGCAATTCTTTCTCCATCGATAAGAAACAGCACATATTTCGCGTCCATTCCCTGAAGCGTTACTGTTACCAATGTTCCATTATGACTTACATTAAGACCAGCTACCATCGTCTGCAATGCATCAGTTACATTGGTAATGCCGAGTTCAAGCATTTTACGGGCACTTATGACCTGCGTAAGAACAGGAACATTTTTCAAAGTTTTTTCTGATCTCGTTCCTGTTACTACCACCTCATCTAAATTAATGTTCGATTCAGCAAGAATAAAATCTGAACTATTGTTTCCTGTCAGAATCGCAATTGATACCTGTTGAGTTTCGTAACCGAGAAGTGAAACCCTTAGCATGTAGGTTCCGGGTTTAACTTTATCAATATGGTAAAATCCGTTTTTATCAGTCACTGTTCCAAGTGTTGTTCCCTGAATTACAATGGTTGCCCCGATGCCTGAACTTTTATCGCTTATAGTGACATGCCCCGATATATTTGCCAACTGAGAATAAATGGCAGATGGTATTAAAAGAAGAAGAAGAACAAGATTAAGTTTCATTGCTATTTATTTCGTGATGATTCATGGAATTTTGAAAGAAACGAATGCGCCGACTTTGCAAACTCCGCGGTTAAAAAGATCTTTTTAATTCCAGGTGCCCCTCATATTATAAGATTTATTCCAGATTTTTTGATCCGTCGGGCTGATATTTATACTGAATTGTAACATAGCCTGAAGCATTAGCAGCGCTGTAATAGCTTTTGAACCAAACTTTTGCATATTTTCCGGTACCTGTTTTGACTACATATATATAGTCTGTTGGCACAATTTGTGTCCCTTGTGTTGCAAGTTCAATTGAAAACCAGGTATATATTTTCGGATTAACAGTATAAGTTGCATAGCCTTGCTGAACTGCAATCAGGATATCATTATCAGTCACGAAGGTTGCAGTGTCTGAAACCAGCTTCAGGGCATCGAACCCTGCCTGACCTTTTAGGTATGAGTTAGCTGCACTTCCTAAGCCTGTACCTGATTTTCCTCCGTTGGTTTTGACCCTGTATCGCTGAAATGCAAGATCCCACTCTGTAGATGTGGAAGGGTTTGAAACGGTGATTGTATCATTCTTGGCGAAACTAAAGTATTTCCAGGTAGTTGAACCTGTAGAATTTACTTCATAAACCTGAGACTGAATTGGAACAGCAGTATCTGTTTTTTTGCAGCCCATTGAGATGCCTAATACAGCAATTGACAATAATACGATTTTCTTCATAATCTGTGTAATTTATTTTCTGCAAAAATAAACCCGCCAGATTATGGGAAATGGTAAAATTCTGAGTTTTTATGGTAAAAAAAATTTAACCACAAAGGCGTGCCAAGGATTACACAAAGGTTTATGAATAAAGCAGGTTAATCTTTAGCAGATCTATTAAACTGGTTTATTGCCTACAAAGATAAAATATTGCTGCCTGCCATGTAAGAAATGTATATTAAGCCGTACATTGATAACATAGAATATTCTGAAAGCAACATTAGAGAAAAATTCTTTTCTTTTGATTTTTGGAAGCCAATTCCTGTAAAGGCTCCATCCCTTCATCACCTGTTGAGATATATCCTCTCTGTGAGTTATCTCCAGATCCGATTTCTCAAACTCCTCATCATAACGTTTTAAACTCCAGAAATGATGAACCATCTTCTTCCCCCAGATTTTCATGAAACCCTCACTCTTCTTACGCCTTGTTAAAAGGTCGGCCACAAGAAATTGACCTCCGGGTCTCAATACACGATGAACCTCTTTAAGAAACGCTGTTTTGTCAGGATAATGAAATGCACTCTCGATATTAAGAAGTACATCAACTGAGTTGGAAGGGATATTTATAAGGTCTTGAGCGTTATCTACAATAAAATTGACATTCTTAACTCCTGCACGTTCTTTTTCATATTCGGCAATTCTGATGTTTGGTTCGCTTAAGTCGATCCCTGTAATTGTTAGAGGATTATGAACACAGTTTATGTAAAGTGCCTGAACCCCATTACCACATCCAATATCCAGAACCTCTTTATTTTTTAAAGGCTCAAGTTTCGAAATGCAATAATCGGTAAGATTCTTCTGCCCTTGCATAAAGCTATCGGATTCACTTACATAAAAAGGATAGTGAAGCATCATGTGTTCATCATTCAACCTTTTAAGTGCAAGATTCATTGATTCGTAATATTGTCCATTGGTAAATCCGGTGCCTGATAACTTAAGTACTTTCTTGACGTAATTCATTCCAATTCTAACATTAATTAAGTAATTCTGAAAAGTAAAATATTAAGTTTTATTTCAGGGTTAGCCATGCTTTAACCTCGTCCTGCGTTGGGTTCTGCAGTCCCAGTTTATTCTTTTTATTAAAACCGCAAAGATCCTGGTGAAGCTTGGTATGCTTCTCTACCTCCTTAAGTTTGGCAATTGTAATATATCCTAGTTTTTTTAAAGGTTCTATCCACTCTTCCGGAACACCAATTCCCAGGTATTCCTCTTTCTGACTTTCGGTTTTCGACTTTTGACTCTCAGGTTTCATCTGTGGGAAAAGGAGCACATCCTGAATTGACGACTGATTAGTTAACAGCATGGTTAACCTGTCAATGCCTATTCCCATACCAGAGGTTGGAGGCATACCATATTCGAGTGCTCTGACAAAATCGAGATCGATAAACATAGCCTCGTCGTCGCCTTTTTCAGTTAGTTTCAGCTGATCCTGGAACCTCTCCATCTGATCAATTGGATCATTTAATTCAGAATAAGCGTTAGCTATCTCTTTTCCATTGATCATTAGTTCAAACCGTTCTGTAACACCGGGTTTGCTTCGGTGCATTTTTGTAAGAGGGGATGTTTCAGTAGGATAATCAATTATGAAAGTGGGTTGTATATAATTGTGTTCACATTTTGCGCCGAAAAGCTCATCAATAAGTTTCCCTTTTCCCATCGACGGAGAATGAGGAACATTCAGTTTATCACAAACTGCTCTAAGTCCGGCCTCATCCATAACTGAAATATCGATTCCGGTATTTTCCTTTATGGCATCAGTCATGCTTATCCTTTTGAACGGAGGATTAAGATTGATGACCTTGTCACCGTATGGAATCTCAGTTTTCCCATGCAGATCCAGGGCAGCCTTCTTAATCATCTCTTCAGTAAAGCTCATCATCCAGTTATAGTCTTTATAAGCAATGTAGATCTCCATAACTGTGAATTCGGGATTATGTGTCCGGTCCATTCCTTCGTTACGGAAATCCTTTGCAAATTCATATACACCTTCAAACCCTCCAACAATAAGTCTCTTAAGGTAAAGCTCATTAGCAACTCTCAAATACAGAGGCATATCGAGTGTGTTGTGATGTGTTATAAAAGGCCTTGCAGCTGCACCTCCCGGAATTGGCTGAAGAATTGGAGTTTCAACCTCAAGGTAACCTCTTGAATTGAAAAGTTCGCGCATAGACTGTATAATCTGAGTCCTTTTTCTGAACACATCGCGTACCTGAGGATTAACAATAAGATCAACATAACGCTGACGATAACGCATCTCAGGATCGGTAACGGCATCAAACAAAACTCCGTCTTTTTCCTTTACCACCGGTAGTGGACGCACTGATTTACTTAGTACGGTAAACTCATCAACATGTACAGTTATCTCGCCCATCTGAGTTGTAAAAACATGGCCTTTTACACCTATAATATCACCTATATCAAGAAGACGTTTGAAAACAGTGTTATACATAGTCTTATCTTCCCCGGGGCAAACGTCATCACGACGCACATATATCTGAATTCTTCCTGAAGAATCCATCAGCTCTGCAAATGAGGCATTCCCCATTATTCGCCGGCCCATTATCCTGCCAGCCAGACAAACCTCCTGGAAATTATTTTTCTCAGGAGTAAAATTATTAAGAATATCCTGTGCAAAAGCTGTAGTCTTATATTCAGCAGCAGGGTAGGGGTTTATGCCTAGTTTTCTTAATTCTTCAAGAGATTCCCTTCTTATCTGCTCCTGTTCACTTAAATTCAGATTGCTCATTTGATTTGTAAATTTCTGCAAATATAGAAAAATTAAGGCTTTTTGCTAAAGAGAATATCCGAATTGAACAATTGGCGTTTCTTAATTGTCATTGTATTGTAACTCTATTCATTACCGTTCTTATAAATGCACATCGATGAGTGAACCAATTCTAAAAGCTCTTATTCAGCTATTTGTTTTAATAAGTGATGTACGAACTGTTTCAGAAATCTCAAACAAAGAAAAGGATATCGTTAAGTTATTTCTTTCACGTCAGCTGAGCAGTGAACTGGTGAGAAGGTATATGAATATGTTTGATGAATATCTTGTAAAGTACTATTCGGAAGATATTCACAGAGGAAGTATCAGGGCCATGAAACGGACCTCTCTTATTTCTGTCAGGATCCTGGGCATTTGCGAAAAGATAAATATCGAGTTGGACCTGAAGCAGAAGATTTACGTGATAGTGCAACTTCTGGATTTTATTTTATTCGGGGCAGAAATAACAGGAAATGAGATGGAGTTCATGGATACTCTGTCGATAGCTCTGAATATTCCTCCGGCAGAATTTCGGAACATCAAAAAGTTTATTCTGAAACCGGTAAATGAGGTTCCTGTTAAAAATATGGTAATGATTATTGATAACAATGATAAATACGAAAATAATGAGGTAAAGCATTTATTCAGGAAGAATCTTCAAGACCCCATTTCCCTCCTCTATATATCAAGCATAAATAAATTCATTTTAAGGTACACAGGTAGTCTGGACCTCTTTCTGAATGGCCAAAACATTTTTCCCGGACAGACTTATATATTTGATCACGGATCGACGATCAGAGGCTCAGGTATGGATGCCATTTATTATAATGATATCACAAACATTTTCAGTGATGAAACGATTAAATTAAAGATCTCGCTTAATGCCAAAAACGTATTTCTGAGATTTAAGAATAGTGATAATGGAATTCAGAAGTTCAATTTTTTTGAAGAATCGGGGAATCTGATCGGTGTTTTAGGAGGAAGCGGTGTAGGAAAGTCAACCCTTTTTAATGTTTTAAGCGGAATCACCAGACCTCAAAGCGGTGAAGTACTGATAAATGGGTATAACCTTTATTCTGAAAGTGATAAAGATCATTTGAAAGGGATTGTTGGTTTTGTACCTCAGGATGATCTTCTTATTGAGGAACTCTCAGTTTATCAGAATCTATACTTCAGCGCTAAAATGTGTCTTGATAATCTATCTGAGTCTGAGCTTATAAAAGTTGTGAATGATACGCTTCTGGAACTGGATCTTTATGAGATAAGGAATCTGAAAGTTGGCAATAGTCTGAACAAAGTAATAAGCGGAGGACAGAGAAAACGATTGAATATTGCTTTGGAACTGATCCGTGAACCAAACATTCTCTTTGTTGATGAACCTACATCAGGACTTTCTTCCGTCGATTCAGATCTTGTGATGAATTTACTGAAAGAACAAGCATACAAAGGAAAGCTGGTAATTGTCAATATTCATCAGCCTGGTTCTGACCTTTACAAAATGTTCGATAAAATTATGATTATCGACAAGGGAGGATATCAGATTTTTTATGGGAACCCTTCAGAGGCAATTGTATATTTTAAGATAAAATCAAGTCATGCAAACGCCTGTGAAGATCAATGTATTACCTGTGGAAATATAAACTCAGACCAGTTACTTCAGATTATAGAAGCAAAAGTTGTCGATGAGAATGGCAAACATACAAACATAAGAAAGGTTACACCACAGGAATGGGCTGAAAAATTTAATGAAAAAACCGGGAAAATCAATCAGAATAATCAAAACGGGAACCATTTTCTGCCAGTGAATATATACAGTATTCCAGGATTATTAAAACAATCGTGGATTTATTTTACCCGCGATCTATTGTCCAAGATGGCCAACAGACAATATGTTATGATCAGCCTTCTTGGCTCACCTGTACTTGCTTTTCTTCTGGCATATTTTACAAAATACGTACACGGGAAAGATTTTCTTTTCAACGAAAATGAGAATCTGCCGGCATATCTTTTCATGAGTGTAATTACCTCACTTTTCCTAGGACTTATAATAAGTGCTGAAGAAATTATTAAAGACAGGAAAATCTTAAAACGCGAATCATTTCTTAACCTCAGCTGGTTTAGCTATCTGAATTCCAAAGTCATGATGATGTTTCTAATATCAGCTATTCAGACTATATCATTTGTTCTGATTGGAAATTACATACTGGCAATAAAAGGAATGACTTTTTCATACTGGCTGGTCTTTTTCACAACATCCTGTTTTGCCAATATTATGGGACTAAATATTTCAGCAACATTCAATTCAGTAGTAACAATTTATATACTTATACCTTTCTTTATTATTCCTCAGTTATTATTCAGTGGTGTTCTTGTGAAATTCGACAAGCTTCATCAGAGCATCTTAACTTCTGGTGAATATGTCCCGGTTCTTGGTGATTTGATGGCAGCACGCTGGTCCTTCGAAGCGCTTGCTGTTGAGCAATTTAAAAACAATGAATTTGAAAAGAATTTTTTTAAATACAATATTGAGAGAAGCCAGAATGACTGGTACGCAAATTACCTTATTCCTGCCCTGAAAACCGACCTGTGGGAATGCCGGAATTATAAAGATAGCGTTCAGTACAAAGAAAGAGTAGATGGTGATTTTTATAAACTCAATTATTATACAGATAAACTTGCCGGATTAGCAGGTTTTGGGAAAATTACAGGTAACTGGAAACCTTCTTTGAATAATGAAAATTTCAATTCTGAAACAGCAAAAGAAACTAATCTCTACCTCGATAGTTTAGCCGGCCATTTCAGAAATTCAAGAAAAAAATATACTAAATTACTGGATTCTGTTTCTAATGAAATTGTTTCAGGAATTGGGGAGGAGCAGTTTGTAAACCTAATGAACAATTATACTAATTCAAGTCTTGAGGATCTGGTCCTTGGTAGGACATCTATAATTGATAAAACATTAGAAACCAACAATAAAATAATCCAGAAATTTGAACCAGCCTATATGAAGCCTGATTCAAAATACGGACGAGCACATTTCTATGCTCCCTATAAACAGATTGGAAGTATAAAAATTGACACTTTCTGGTTTAATTTACTTATCATGTGGTTTGCTGCGGTTATCTTATATATTGCACTGTATTTTAATGCATTACAAAAATTGTTTAAATATATTGGGACTTTAAAAGTTACTAAAGCAAAATGACTTTTCGTATTTTGGGATATCATTAGAATTTACTGACAGAGTATAAACCATTATATCTGTTGTCATCTGTGAAGTCAGGATCAGACAACTCCTGTTTTGATATATTCAAATGGAACCTTTACAATACTTGAAAGCTCTTTTCCGACCTCAAGCATGTCTATGTCCTCTTTATCATAACACCAGTTTATTGTAACATTATATCCACCAAGTTTTAAACTAGCTAAAACCTTACAGATATCGAGGATTAGTTTGGCAGAGGAAGAGTTAAAGTACTCCAGATTGAAGCTAAAATCTATCGGATCTTTCAGATCAGAAGCTTTAGTGAACTCCTGTCTGAAATCAATAAGCCATAAAATAATCTGGTCATAAAATTCCCTTACATCAGAAGGCCGGGATTCGCCGGTAATTTTAAAGATCCTTTTTTCAGGGTCAAGGACCACTTCAGGTGTAGTGTTTGTCTTATCAATAATTAGCTTGCTGATCATATGCATTAATTAAAATTGATTTGAACATTTTACAATACTGGATTGTCAATAGTTAGTAACAGATAATTATACAAAAGATCAAAGTTAAGCAAATTAACTATTCAGGACTCTCAACTCTAATGGTATTTTTGCAAGTTTCTGGTCTCAGGCCGGACTCACGTTTTCAGATTTCAATTTTAATTTATAAATTTACTTCATCTTAATGTCAAAAATCTTTAACCCGAAACCCTGGTCAATTTTATTGATATGCTATGAAAAAAATGACGGTTCAGATTCTGCGGGTCTTACTTATAATTTCAATTTTAGTTGATCAGAATTGTTTACTTAAAGCACAGACAGAACCTTCAGACACATCAAAAAAAAGATTAAGACTATTTGAGGAGGAAACTCCGCTTGAGATAACTTTGCGTTTCGATCTCACAACATATTTCAGAATTAAACCCCAGGAAGATTACTTAAAGGCTAATCTGACCATTCATTTAAACAATAACGATTCTCTTAGCAGGGATGTAAGACTTAAAACCCGTGGAGTATTCAGGAATCAGTACTGTTACTATCCGCCGATAGAGCTCAACTTTAAAAAAACAGATTTCGGCTACACTGATCTGGACAGTATAAACAAATTGAAACTGGTCACGCAATGCAGTTCAGGCAAATTCAAGCAAGATTATATTCTCAGAGAGTACCTTGTGTATAAGTTGTTTAATGTTCTGACAGACACTAGTTTCAGGGTGAGGCTACTTACTATTAATTATGTCGATTCTGAAAATAAACGAAAACCTGAAAAGCAAACTGGCTTTTTCCTTGAACCAGTTGAAAGACTGTTAGCCAGGGCAAATTCTGTACAAATAAAAACTGAAAACCTCACCCAGAAAAGTATAGTTCCGGCGATCATGGACAGGTTTGCTATTTTTAATTATATGATAGGGAACTATGACTGGGCTGTTCCAAATCAGCATAATGTTCTGGTCATAAGACCATTGGATGCTAACCCAAATCAAATGGATATTGCGATTCCGCATGACTTTGACTGGACCGGAATTGTGAACGCTTCCTATGCAATTCCGGCTGAAATTATTGGCACAGAGAATGTTCGTGAAAGAATTTTTTTTGGTGTATGCAGGACCAGAGAAGTGTTTAATAATGACCTTGATTTATTTTTAGCCAGAAAAATGGATTTTTACAGGGTTATCAATGAATTTCCCTACATAGATCAGAGAGATAAAAAGGATATTACCAAATATCTTGATGGCTTCTATAATCAATTAGAAGGAAATAGAGATGCCATTCTATATAATTTATTGACTTCATGTAAAAAAATTAATTAAAAATGGATAATGTACCTGCCGGTTTTTTTAGTCTGAATAACCCGACCTTTTTAGCAATCATGGGGAGGTTTGGAATAGATATAATTTTTCTATTCCTTCTTATCGTAGTTGTATATTACAGATACTCACAGAAGGAAAAGTTTGTATTTACCTTTTTCCTGATGGGTATTATGGCCTTCTTTATATGCTCAATGCTGGGAACAGTATTTCTCGACATGACATTTGCATTCGGACTATTTGCGGTCTTTGGAATCCTTAGACTACGAACACGGAATTTCAGCGTAAAGGATATGGCATATACCTTTACAACAATAGGAATTTCGCTAATCAATTCGCTTAAAGTTCTTAAATTCCCATTAGCCGGGATACTGATCATTAATATTATTATTATTCTTATTGCATATCTGCTTGAGCGATTCCTGCTTAATCACAAATCAGAAACCCTCTCTATTGTTTATGAGAAATTGGACTTACTCAAACCTGATAAAAAACAAAAGCTATTAAAGGATGTAGCAGAACTTACAGGGAAAACTGTGTTGAAGATCAGGATTCGCAGAATCGATTATAAAAGAAAAACTGCAATACTTGATATTTACTGTAATGACTAAATGAACTTCATATTTTACCTAACCGCCTTAATTCCCAGAAACATTTTGCTGTTGCATTAATATCGATAGCAGCATTGTGCGCTTCCTGAAAATCGGTACGGAACAGTTTGTAATGTAATTCAGAAAGCTTTGGCCATTTGTAGCCATAAGCGCCATCAATTTTACAAAAGTTAGTAGAGCTTTGCATTGTACAAATTTTTCTTTTTGTACCAACAACATCAGTCATACCATTTCTTAGAAATTCAGCTCCAACAATTTTTTCATCAAAACTCATATTGTGCGCAACCAGATATTCTGTCTGATCTATCAAAGAAAGAAAATCCGATAAGACACTCTTAAGATCTTTGCCTTCTTGTTTTGCTTTTTCGTTTGAAATACCATGAATTCTGGATGCTTCCACAGGAATTGTAAACCCATCTGGTTTTATGATGTGGTCACCTCCGGAAATTTTGTTCCCATTTTTATCGTAAAATAAATATGCCAATTGAACCAATCGTGGCCAATTGTTCAAATCTGTAACAGGGGCTTTATAATTTTTAGGAAGCCCTGTTGTTTCGGTGTCGAAAAAAAGGTACATATTCTATGGTTTTATTTTGTTAGAGTATCTTTTGTTGAGTGAGTTAAGTCAGCGTAATAAACATTTAAAGAACGCAAATTCTTAATAGCGGATAATTATTTTAATTTATTTACCCGGATATAGTCGTACCTCAACCGCATTACTTTCTCCTGTCAGAGCGCTTATAGTGGTTAATGAAATTTCATTCTTTTCCTGATAATATTTTAACACTCTCAAAAGCCCGTTGCCTGATCTTTCATTTGATCCGTATGATTTTTCATCCTGGTAATCGCTTAGTATTTCATATAAAACTCTGGAGGTTCCTGAATTCTTCGACTTCTTAATTTTAACTTCTTTCTGAAACTCCCCGTTTTTATGGCCGCATAGTACCATCATTATATTGGGATTATTTTTAATAAGTTTATCAAATACTTCCTCTGCATTGTTTCCTTTCAGTTTATCTGCTTTGTCTCGTCCTGCCAGACCAAAACTTTTCAAATCATCCAAACGCTGTCCGTATCTGTCAATATAGTCATGTGTTACAACTATAACTTTATCAGACATATTTTGAGAAATGATATTATCAGCCCACTTCAGTACAGCACTTCGGGGCGCAATCTCCAGGCTCATAATTAAAAATTCCTGCTCCTTATATTTAAAGAGGGAGTAATAATTATCAATTTTCCCTGCTTCAAAAAATCCACCTCTCCACAATGACTCAGGCTTATCAAATCGTGAAACAGGGAAATACCGGTTTAGCAATTCAGTATGCCTTATCCCATCATAATAATTTTTATCCGGGTTTTTCATGTCATTGTCTCCATAAACAATAGAATATGGAACTCCGGCATTTTCAAGTATTTTAAACGATTTGCTGGCCACTTCCCAGGCATACTCTTTATTGTTATCGGTTAAATCACCTTCCTGAATAACATATTGAATATTAAGTTCCTTCTTGTTTTTTACAATCCAGTTCATTTGCTTATAAAACATTTCAGGGAACCTGGCAGAATAGTATTGAGTATCAGGCAGAATGATTAAGGAAAAGAAATCATCTTTATCAGTAAATGAGGAACAGATACCGGTAAGAAAAAAAATAAAAAAGATCAGGAAACTATGTTTCTTAATTTTCATGCTTGTTTTTTACTTCACTATCAAATTTTTCCTGAATAAGCTTTGTTACATGTCCGGGAACGCCATCTCCAATAGTATTTCCTCCCAAAACTGTTACAGGAGTTACTTCTGCAGATGTATTAGAGATAAAGGCTTCTTTGATAAATCTTATCCTGCTTTCCTGTACAGCCTCCTCCCTGATTTTTATCCCCAGTTCATCAGCAATCCTTAAAATATTTTTGCGGGTGACTCCTGAAAGGATATGATTGGATTCAGGATGAGTACATAGCATTCCATCTATTACGAAGAATATGTTTGAATGCGACCCTTCGGTAATGAGTCCGTTCCGCACAAATATACATTCCTGCAATCCAACCTGATAAGCTTCCTGAAAACTTAGTGTGTTAGCCAGGAGAGCTACAGACTTAATATCACACCGGTTCCATCTGATGTCCTCTTTCAACATGACTTTAATTCCTGATTCTTTCGACTGAATATCAGGGACAAATCCCCAGGCATTGGCATAGACGGTTGGAGGGACTTCGGATGAAGGGAAATTATGGGAGCGTTTTGCAGCACCTCTCGAGACCTGCAGATATATCATTGCGGGCTGGTTTTCCAGATTGTTTTGTTTTATCAATTCATGCGATAACGCGGGAAACATATCCACCTCAGCCCAGTTTATGCGCAACTCCCGCAAACTTCTTTTAAGTCTGCTAAGGTGACTGTCCATATCAAAGAAAAACCCTTCATACCATCGTACAACTTCGTAAACACCATCCGCAAAAAGGAAGCCACGGTCGTCGGGACTAATTTTCACATCCTCTTTTGAAAGAAATTTTCCGTTGAAATAGGCAATTTGCATGATTATTAACTTATTAGATTATAAAATCCTAAATTATTATTACTTCAACCCACCAATCCCGCTAAGGGGGACTAAATCTCATTATTCCAGGGGGGCAAAAAAAGGGAAATATTCATATTTTTGGTTCTATGATTTCAATTTTGTAATCAATTGCCGACCGTGCTTCCTCAGGTGATGAGGCATTACCGCATGCAGCCTGGACGAACAATGAAGCGCCCAGAACTGTAGATTCTTTCTGATCAATAATCTTCAGAGGAACTCCTGTGAAATCAGCTCTTAACTGGTTCCAGAGCCTGTTTTTTGATCCTCCTCCAACACACAGAATACTTTCGGTTTTAAAACCGCCAGCTGTCTCAAGAGCTTTCTTTCCCTCAACAAGCCTTACAGAAAGAGCTTCGAGCATAGCCCGGTATATCTCATCGCGGGTTGATTCCATGGTTAGACCCAGTATACCGCCACCGGGTTTCCCCTTAAGTTCTTCATAGAATTTTGGAATGACTTTAACTCCATTGCATCCGGAAGGGACTCTTTCAGCTCCTGAAATCATTGCTTCATAAACATCATCTTTAACCTCGCTATAGAGATTTCTGCGTGCCCATTCAAGTATTCCCGAAGCGATCCATTGGTTGCCAATATTATACAAATATGGCCTGGAGTCAAGTTCAGTTGTAATTCCCATTTCAAGCTGCTCTTTCCCTGATCTGAATGCTTCTGCCCGTACCATGAGTATCTCCCACGTTCCTGAACTAAGAACAGGCTGGTTTTTTTCAGCTCCCGATCCGAAAATTGCGAATTGGGTGTCGTGGCCGGTTGCTACAACCGGAATGCCCTCAGGAATTGCTGTTTCTGCTGAAGCTTTTTTAGTGATTTTTCCTGTAATTGTCCCTGCTTCTACAGGTGTTCCAAGTTTTTCTAAGGGAAACCCGATTTTTTTGACAATATTTTCTGAAAAGTTACGTGTTGAAAGATTTGTCAGCATCGATGTTCCCGACATTGATGTGTCATTCACCATCTCTCCTGTAAGAAAAAAGGAGAAGATGGAAGGCATGAAAAGGAACCGGTGACTTTTTTCGATTCGCTCAGGCTTTTGTTCGGCAAACCATATAAGTTTATTAATGGTATTGAAGGTAAAAGGAAGCACTCCGCATTCTTTATACAAATCATTAAGTGATATGTATTTATCAATATCGGACATTATAGGGTTGGTCCTTTCACACTGCCATGATATAACGGGGTAGAGCATTTTACCTGATCTGTCGAACAGAGTTCCGTCAACGCCAAAAGTTGTTACGGTAACACCAGCAATACGATCCTTATTAATCTGACTTATAATCTTTTTCGAGGCCTGGCACATTTTACCCCATATCTCATCTACATCCCATATCCTGTAGGCAGGATAATATGGATCAGTTTGAGTATTGTTAGGGTGAGATTCAGATGCAAGAATCTCCCCTTTGCTGTTGATAGCCATCGCTCTGACATTTGTAGCGCCACAATCGAAAACGATTACTATATCACCTTTTTGCATTGCTACATTCCCTTTAGAAAGGCCATTGAAGATCCAGCTACAACTAATGCAATCACATATAAACAAAGGCCGAGAATAGTTAAAACTCCCATATATACGCAATATGATTTGAGACTCCTGAAAGCTTTATGGAGGGCCTCTTTATCAAGGTTTTGTACAGCATGAGCAGTTTGTTTTGAAAAGCGGAACAGAAAATGCACCGGAAAAAAATACACTACAGCCAGAACGAAAAACATAATGATTATTAATGATTCCGGAATACCTGCACTTGCCCCGCCCGATTTAAATGCCGACAAAAATGTTCCGGCAATTATTCCAATAATTATGACCAGACCAAGAAAGATGAATCCCAATATAGAAAAGAACATAGCCCATTTTCTGATTACATTAAGATTCTTCAGGATATCCTGGTCAATTTCTATTATTTTATTTTCAGGAGTTGTTTCCATTGAATTCTTTATTATTTATACAACGCTCCATATGTCTGACATGCCCTGTAATCTGACCCTTCCTTATCCATTCCGAATGCATTCCATGAACTGGGACGGAAAACTTTTTCTTCAACAACATTATGCATACAAACAGGAATTCGTAATATTGATGCAAGTGTAATCAGATCGGCTCCTATGTGACCAAAGCTGGAAGCGCTGTGATTTGCTCCCCAGTTTGCCATAACCGAATATACATCTGTGAATGGTCCTTTTCCTGTAAGCCTTGGTGCAAACCAGGTTGTTGGCCATGTCGGATTAGTTCTGTCAGTGAGTATCTTGTTCATCTTTTCCGGAAGCTCAACAGTCCATCCTTCTGCAAGCTGAATAACCGGCCCAAGTCCTTTTACAAGGTTGACCCTTGATATTGTTACCGGCATAGTTCCTTTTGTATCAAATTGAGAGGAGAAGCCTCCGCCTCTGAAGTATCCGGTATCTGCAGGTGGCCATTGGGTAGCTTCGAGACAGGCATTAGCATCTTTGGATGTAATTTCCCAGAATGGTTTAATAACTGATTCCCCTTTTTTTGTCTGTCGTCCTGAAAAATCGAGGGAGGATGCTCCTGAATTAATTAGGTGAATTACCCCATTTGCGGCAAGTCCCTCCGGCTTCATCTTTGTAACTCTTTTTATTGCTTCCGGGCTCCAGTAAGTGCGAATATCTGAAAACATCTGGGCAGTGTTGGTAAGCAAATATCCAAATAACATTGGGACTCCGTTCATAGCATCGTTTTCTGTAGCAACCAGATATGGAGGTCTGATACCGTTCCAGTCGAATGAAGAACAGAGGATTGCTTCAAGAAAATCGCCATTAGGCATGTGGTCGGTCCATTGGCGCTGTCCCTGGAAACCAGAAAGAATTGCATTATGCCCAAGTGCCTCTTCACCAAATCCGAGTTTTTTAAGTTTAGGGTTACCTACCATCAGATCGCGGGCAATCAGTGTCATCTTCACAACAGTCTCCCATTCCTTATCCTTTTGTTTCCTCGATTTTGGAGCAGCGTTAACGTCATTTCCCTCCTTGCAGTTTTCCCTGGTCCATTCAAGAGCTTTTTTGAATTCAGCTTTATCAAAGATCTCTTCATTAAGCCTGCGGTTGAACTCGCTCATATCAACATATTCATTTCTCATTCCAAGATATTCCTGGAAGAAATCTTCGCGTACAATTGAACCTGCAATTCCCATCGAAACAGATCCCATCGAGAGGTATGATTTGCCTTTCATTATTGATGCTGCAAGTCCGGCCCTGACAAACCGGAGAATTTTTTCACTTACATCTTCAGGTATGGACTGGTCGCCTGAATCCTGTACATCATGACCGTAAATCCCGAAAGCAGGAAGGCCCTTCATTGTGTGTCCTGCAAGTGCTGCGGCAAGATAAACTGCCCCCGGACGTTCAGTTCCATTAAAGCCCCAAATCGCCTTGGGAAAATCGGTATTCATATCGATCGTTTCGCTTCCATAACACCAGCATGGAGTAACTGTAAGACTTACTCCGACACCATTCTTGCTGAATTTTTCGGCGCACATTGCCGCTTCTGCTACTCCACCAATACATGTGTCAGCTATTATACACTCAACAGGCTTACCATCAGGATATTTCAGATTAGCTGAAATAAGTTTCGCGGCACTCTTTGCCATGTTCATTGTCTGATCTTCAAGTGACTCACGAACACCTTTCATCCTTCCATCGATCGTTGGACGTATCCCGACTTTTGGGAAGTCACCTATAACTGTTTGATAGTTATGGTTTGTCTTTAGTTCATTATTTGCCATTTCTGATATATTTTAATTATACTATAAGTTGAGATTGAAGAATAACAAATATAAGTTTTTATATATAATTTTTCTCATAAGATCGTT
>JANXXP010000375.1 GCA_025350595.1 Bacteroidota bacterium | reverse complement strand
AAGTTGGATTATTTGTTAAAAAAATATAATTCTGATAAAAAAGGCGGAAGAAATTCAACACAGTTCTGCATTTGAGTTTGCATTTTCTATCTTGCACATTCAATATTTTAATAGTGTTTTTTAACTTTCAAATTGTACCTTTGAAGCAACTTGCAGAATATTAAATTTGAATCAGTAATAAGAGTTAATGTTTTCATTCAGAAATAATTATAAAATAATAATCGGTGTTGTTACCGGGCTTTTCTTACTTCTGCTTCTCTGGTGGCTGATTAAAGATCAGCCCTTTAATTTGATTGCCAGAGTACCGGGAATGGACAACAGACCTAAAAAAGTAGAAAGACCAGATACTGTTATCATCGGTGAGCATTTTGATACTCTTGGCAGAATGGATGAGGTAATTGCAGGAGACTGGCCACGTTTCAGAGGGATTGATTTTGATAATATCAGCAAAGATCAAACTCCTCTTGCCGAATCCTGGGATTCCTCAGGTCCCGCAATTATCTGGAGGACAACTCTCGGTGAAGGTTATGCAGGACCTGCAGTTCATAATGGAAGAGTTTATCTTCTAGACTATAATGAGAAGAAAAAAGCTGATATGCTGAGATGTTTTTCACTTAAATCAGGAACAGAATTATGGAGGCGTTGGTATAATGTCGAACTGAAGCGAAATCATGGATATTCAAGGACAATACCTGCGGTTACTGATAAATACTTGGTATCAATTGGACCAAGGTCTCATGTGATGTGTCTTGATCCTCTAAATGGGAATCTCCTTTGGTCAATCGATCTGGAAAAACAATACGGTATTCCGGGAAAAGAGAAAGGCAAAATTACCCCTGATTTTTATTCAGGTCAATGTCCGTTAATAGATAAGGATATTGCAGTTATTGCACCGGGAGGAAAAGCCCTGATGATCGGGGTGAATTGTGCCACAGGTAAAGTTCTGTGGAAAACACAAAATACAGATACTCTGCGAATGTCACATGGTTCAATTATTCCAATGATAATACATGGAAAACGAATGTATGTTTATAATGCGGTCGGTGGTGTCGTAGGTATTTCAGCTGAAGGAGAGGATATTGGAAAATTATTATGGAAAACGACAGAATGGAGTCCTGCAACAACGGCAGCCTCCCCGCTCCTGCTTGATAATGATGAAATTGCTGTATTTGGAAGTTATGGAGCCGGCGGGGCAAAAATAAAAATTAATTCTGATGCCTCTGGGTATACTGCAATAGTTGTTGAACAACATAAGGCAACAAGCGGAATTGCAAGTGATCAACAAACACCTGTAATTATTGGTGATTTTATCTGGACTTTAATGCCTGAAAATGCTGGCGCCCTGAAGAAACAACTCGTATGTTATCAAAAATCAGATCTACTTACTCCAGTATGGTCAAGTGGCAAAGAAAACAGATTTGGACGTGGGTTAGGACCATATATTGTTAGTGGAGATAAAATGTATCTTTTGGATGATGATGGTAAATTATACCTTTATAAAATATTAAAAAATAGTGTAACTCTGATGGAAAGTCATAAAGTCCTAAACGGAATTGAAGCCTGGGGACCAATGGCTATTGCTGGTAATTACCTCATTATGAGGGATGCAAGAAATTTATTATGTCTTAATATTGGAAAAATCTGATGTGATGAATAAAAAAATCCTGACGTTTCTTTCGGTGCTGGTAATATTGGTTTTTATAGGATTTATGATCTATGATTCTGTAAAACCGGAAGCTTCGAATCAAACTACCCCTAAAATCATAATTAATGATGGCCTGCCTGATGCATGGAAAATTTCATCTGAATTTAGTGTTAAAGAAGGAGCACTAAAGGCAGTTGCTGTTTCACCTTCCGAAATGATCTATTTAGGCGGAGATTCTTTCGTTTCCTGTTATGACAAAGATTTTAAACTTATCTGGAATCTGAAAACGTCCTCTCCTGTTACTTCACTTTCAAACTTTGGCGATACTATATTTGCATCAACAATGGAATCGATATTAATTATTAATTCTGAAGGAAAGATAAAAAATGAATGGGGTCCTTTTGAGGATAGCTGTTTCATAACATCTGTCAGTGCGAACAGACATTTTGTTGCTGTAGCCGATGCAGGAAATAAAATGGTTTTAATACTCGACAAAGGTGGGGAGGTAAAAAAAATAATCGGGCAGAATGACAAACAGTTTGTCATTCCGAGTCCATACTTTGACGTTGCTCTGGATAATAATAATAATTTGTATACGGCAAATACCGGACATCACAAGGTTGAAACCCGTTCAATAGACGGAGTTGTTAAAAGCTCATTCGGCGAAGCCGGATTAGCACCTGAATTTTTTAGTGGTTGCTGTGCTCCTGCTCATTTCGTGATTATCCCTGAAGGTTTTGTAACTGCAGAAAAAGGGATAAACAGAATCAAGATCCTTAATAAAACCGGAGAATTTGTTGAGTTTGTTAATTCGAAAAATAATTTTGTCAAATCAATTCCTTTAGACCTTGCCTCTGCCGACGGGAAGACAATTTATGCAGCAAATCCGTCAGATTCGAAACTTTACATATTTAAGAGAAAATAAGTAAACGGTATATGCTATACGGTACACGGTACACGGCCTACGGCAAGAGACATAACGAAGATACTTTGACAATTAGACCATTAAACCATTAGACAATAAGACAATAAGACAACAAATATGACCAGAATTGATTTCTTCAGAAAACTAGCAAGATATCTGCTGCTTTTAATTATGGCGCTCATTGTCCTTGCATTGGGAAACAAGATTGTATCAGCCAGTGATTGTTCTGAATGTCCAGGTAAAGGGATATGTAATGGAAAAACAGACTGTAATAAATATTAATTACGGGAGAAAACATGGCAGAAAAGAATAAATATCAATCGAGAAGGGATTTTGTGAGAAATGCAGGTAAGCTGGCAATTATTCTTCCTCTTGCTTTCATACCTGTTGCTCTGGCAAAAAAAACTTCAGTAAATGGATATGTCTGGCAGATTGATCCATTTAAATGCACTCAGTGCGGTCAGTGCAAGACAAATTGTGTGTTAACACCATCTGCATCAAAGTGTGTTCATGCATTCCAGATGTGTGGTTTCTGCGATCTATGTGGCGGATATTTGCGTCAGGGTGTAAAAACAATAAGTACCGGAGCTGAAAATCAGATGTGCCCTACTGCTGCAATTACCAGAAAATTTGTTGAAGAACCGTATTTTGAGTATACGATTAATGAGAATCTGTGCGATGGTTGTGCAAAGTGTGTAAAAGGATGTGCTGATTTTGGGAACGGATCATTATATATGCAGATCCGACATAATATCTGTGTAAACTGCAACGACTGTTCTATTGCGCGTTCATGTCCTTCAAATGCTATTTCGAGGGTGCCGGCAACCGCTCAGTATATGCCTAAAGACAAAAGTCATAGCTCAGAGCACGGAGCAAAGAGCTCAGGGTAAGAAAGGTTAGAGTTAGGGTTTTAAAAAAAGATAAAAGGTGAAGAAGTATACTCCTTATATAATCTTGATATTGTTACTGGTCTGGCATACAGTGTTGTTTGCACAGGATAGATTTCCGCGACCGGAATTTGAATCAGGGTATGTTTACAATACCAACCAAATGCCGACTCAGAGAGCCCCGGGATGGGAATACTTTGATGTGGCTGTATTAATAGCAGCATTAGCGATAACTTCCTGGCTGGCATTGAAAAAAAGATCACGACAGGGATTGATCTGGATGTCTGTCTTCTCTCTTGCATATTTTGGATTTTACAGACAGGGATGTATTTGTGCTGTTGGATCTGTTCAGAATGTATCACTGGCATTATTTAACCAGGGCTATTCTATTCCTTTATCGGCGCTGCTGTTTTTCCTTATTCCCTTGCTTTTTGCTCTAGCATACGGAAGGGTTTTTTGTGCTGGGGTTTGTCCACTTGGTGCTATACAGGAATTGACAGGATTCAGACCTGTTAAACTTCCAAAATCAGTAGAAATTATTTTATCAGCAGTACCTTTCATTTATCTTGCACTTGCTGTACTTTTTTCATCCACTAACAGTCAGTTTATTATTTGCAGATATGATCCATTTGTTGGAATATTCAGACTTGATGCCTCTTACACAATGATCATTTTTGGAGTTCTTTTGCTCCTGGCTGGTATTTTTGTAAACCGGCCATATTGCAGATATCTTTGCCCTTACGGAGTTTTACTTAATGTTTTTTCGAGGTTTGCAGGAAAGCATCTTACTATAACTCCCGCAGAATGTACTAATTGCCGGCTTTGTGAAGAAGTATGTCCCTATAACGCTATTATTCCTTCCAATTTAGATCAGAAAATTGAAGAACCTGAAAAATCAAGGAGTCGTTTTATCATCTATTTAATACTTGTTCCATTTTTTGCTGTTGGCGGTGCGTATTTGTTATATAACCTTGCTCCTGCCCTCGCCAGTGTAAATACCAATGTTCAACTGGCGAAAGAGATCAGACTTGAGAAGCAGACCGGGATTGAATCCATATCAAAAGCTGTAATAGCTTTTAAGGAATCAGGTAAAACAGAAACTGAATTGTTCACACAGGAAGAAATGATAATTGATCGTTTTAAAAAAGCATCCCCCTGGGCTGGTTTATTTCTTGGGATTTCCTTAGGGGTTGGAATTATTGCACTTACACTTCAAAGCAGAAGGAGCGAATATAAGCCAAACCAGGGAAAATGCTATAGCTGCGGGAGGTGTTTTAAATATTGTCCAATTAAAGCGAGGAATTAGAATGAATATAAAGCTTAGCGAAAAAGATATAAGTATTCTTAAAGTTGTAAGCCAGATAGCTGGTGGCTTTACTCTGATTGTTGCACTGACAATGATTTTCAGTCTTGTACAGTTAAAAATCATCAATCCTCTTGATAATCCCGTCTTGCTATCAGTTAAGGAACAATACGATAAGGATCCTGTAAATGCTGCTAAAGCTGAACAGGTAAGAGCCATGGATTTGATGGCACGTAAAGCGTACTTTTCATCAAGGTGGCAGGTTGAAACCGGCTCATATCTTCTCCTGGCAGGAGCTGTAATCTTCATTCTTTGCCAAAGACTTATTTCTGATAATGAAAAACTCAATCCGGCAATTCCGGAAGCCAAAAATGAATCTTCCGCTTTACGAAAAACAAGTCGAAAATATCTTATTATAACTGCATCAGTAATTGTAATTGCAGCCCTTGGGGCTTCTTTTCTGCTGCGGTCAGACCTTCCAGCAACAACTGGAAATAAAGTTGCCTCAGCAAAATCAGAAAAAAACGAAAAAGAAAGCGCTTCAAAGCCTGACAATACTAACTACCCGTTTTTCAGAGGGCAGGATAGCCATGGAATGGCAGGAGGATCTGGCTACCCAACTGAATGGGATGGCGCAACCGGGAAGAACATCTTCTGGAAAACTGAGGTTCCGAAACCAGGAAAGAGCTCACCTGTAATATGGGGTGATAAGCTTTTTCTAACCGGAGCAAAAGACAAAACTTGTGAAGTATATTGTCTCGACAAAAAGACAGGGGCAATTCTTTGGACAGGATCAGCTTCGGGTATAGCGGGAGAACCCGCTGATTTGCCAAAAATGGATAGTGAGGCAGGGCTTTCTGTTTCCACTGTCGCTACCAACGGAAATGAGGTTTGTGCAATTTTTGCAAATGGAAACCTTATCTGTTTTGATATGGATGGAAAAAAGATATGGTCGAAAAACATAGGTGTTCCTGAAAGCAGTTATGGTTATTCTTCATCACTGCTAATATATAATAACCAGTTAATAGTCCAATTCGATAGTAATGTTAAGATTTCATTGATTGGATTTGATATAACTTCAGGTGATCAGAAATGGGAAACAATTCGCCAGGGTCGGGCAGTATGGTCTTCCCCGGTGCTTGCATATTTCGGTGGCAAAGCTCAGGTTATTATTAATGGGAATCCAAAGGTAAGCAGTTATGATCCAACGAACGGCAAGGAATTATGGGCTGTAGAATGTATGAGTGGCGATGTTGCTCCATCGGTTGCTGTAAACAGCACAATGGCTTTTGCAGTAACAGACTATGCAAAACTTGTTGCCATTAAGCCTGGAACCGGTGCTTCAATTGCATGGGAGGATAACTCATATACTCCTGACGTCTCAAGTCCGGTTGCTACTGATGAATTTTTGTTTGTTACTACCGGAACAGGAGATGTAGCATGTTATAATACTATTAAAGGTGATACACTCTGGACACATTACTTTATGGATCAATTCTATTCTTCACCAATTATTGCAGATGATATGGTTTATCTTCTTGACAGAAGCGGAGTTATGCATATAATAAAAGCACAATCAAAATTTAAACTTATTTCTGATGCAGCTCTTGGAGAGGCCGCCGACTGTATTCCTGCTTTTTCAGATAAGAGAATATATATAAGAGGAAAGAAAAATCTTTATTGTATTTCAAAAAATTGAAAGAAACTAATATACATGCAAGCAGCTGTGACTGTCAGCCAACATCTGTTCAAAATATATTTTCAGTTGTTGACGAGGTAGTTGCTTTTGCAGGCAGAGAGCCTGAGAAGGTGATACTTATTCTGCAGGAAGTGCAAAAGAGGCTTAATTATCTGCCTTCTGAAGCGCTTAAATACATCTGTAAAGTTACTGAAATTACTCCTGGACAAATCTCCGGAGTATCGACTTTTTATTCTCAGTTCAGGCATATTCCTTCTGGCAAACACACAATAAAAATATGTTCCGGAACTGCCTGCCATGTTAAAGGTGCTCCACTTATTTCAGATGCTTTTAAAAGGGTACTTAAGATCGATGAAACCAGGAATTCTTCACCTGATAACTTGTTTTCAATTGAAGAAGTAGCTTGCCTGGGATGCTGTACTCTTGCTCCTGTTGTTCAGATTGATGAAAAAACCTACGGTCATGTTAAACCCACGCAGACTGAAGAAATCATTAGTGACTTTCTCAATTCCGGGAATAAAAGCTTTAGTCTGTTTGAGATTGATGAAAATAAGGATATTGATGCAGAAATCAGAATAGGACTTGGTTCTTGTTGTGTTGCCGGAGGAAGCAAAGAGATTCTTTCTGAAATAGTTGATCTGAAAAAGAAATATAACCTTAATATCAGACTCAAACCTGTTGGTTGTGTAGGTGTATGCAATCAAACTCCATTACTCGAAATAGTTTCCAGGGAAAATGTTCATTCAAGATACACTAATGTAAGTAAACATCAGGTTGAGGAAATCCTTCTTAAGCATATAATACCAAGGTCTTTAAATAAAAGGATTAAACATAAAATCTACGATTTTGTGGATACCTTTCTATCTGACGATAAGTTGACAAGCCAGATAAATATTCCTACTGAACAAAGAGAAAAATACCTTAATAACTTTTTAAATTACCAGGTTCACCTGGCTACAATAAACAGTGGTATTGTTACTCCTGATTCATACGACGAATATGTTATGCTGGGAGGGTTTGAAGCTCTGAAAAAGTGCCTCAATCAATTGGACAAAAATTCGATTGTTGAAATAATAACAAAGAGTGGATTACGAGGTCGTGGTGGCGCAGGGTTTCCAACAGGGAAAAAATGGAACATATCCATGATGACAAAGGGTGATGCAAAGTATGTAGTCTGTAACGGAGATGAAGGAGATCCCGGAGCTTTTATGGACAGAATGCTGCTTGAATCATTTCCTTACAGAGTAATTGAGGGAATGATGATTGCCGCTTATGCAACAGGAGCAAATGAAGGTATCTTCTATATCAGGGCAGAATATCCTCTTGCCGTAACCAGGGTTAAGAATGCACTTAAACATTGTTATGAGAATGGTATTCTGGGGGACCATGTATCTGGTTCTGAATTTAAATTTAATATAAAAATCTTTGAGGGTGCCGGTGCGTTTGTTTGTGGTGAGGAAACTGCATTAATCTACTCTCTGGAAGGAAAACGTGGAACTCCTCATTTACGGCCTCCTTATCCGGTTGTAAAAGGTTATAAAGGACAACCTACCCTTGTAAATAACGTTGAAACACTTTCTTTGGTTCCATGGATAATTGCTAATGGCGCTGAAGCTTTCAATTCAATCGGAACTGAAAAGAGCAAAGGGACAAAAGTATTTGCACTGGCCGGAAAGATATCCAAAGGTGGTTTGATTGAAGTACCAATGGGTATTACTATCAGAGAGATAATTGAAAAGATTGGAGATGGAGTTGCAGATGGAAGGACTTTCAAAGCTGTGCAGATAGGAGGACCGTCTGGCGGTTGTATCCCTGTCAGTGAAGCTGATACTCCTATTGATTATGAAGAACTTACCAAGATGGGGGCTATGATGGGCTCAGGAGGTATGGTAGTTCTTGATGACTCAGACTGTATGGTTGATATGGCAAAATATTTCCTTACTTTCACTCATAAACAGTCTTGTGGTAAATGTACTTTTTGCAGGATCGGAACAAAACAGATGCTGAATATAATCACCAGGCTAAGTGAAGGAAAAGCTACCCTTGTTGAAATAGATGATCTTGAAAAGTTGTGTAAATCGGTTAAAGATGGCAGTTTATGCGGACTTGGAAAGACTTCACCAAATCCGGTTTTGACAGGCCTCAGGTATTTCAGAGAAGAATATGAAGCTCATACACGTGGCATATGTCCGGCGAAAAAATGCAAGGACCTTATTAAATATGTCGTTACAGATAAATGCACTGGATGCACTAAATGCTCCCAGGATTGTCCGGTAAAGGCTATTCCGTTTAAACCTTATGAGAAACATGATATAGACCAGTTAATTTGCACTAAATGTGATAATTGCAGAATTGTTTGCCCCGAAAATGCGATTGAAATAGTAAGTTTAAATGATTAAGTTTAAGATCAATAATACTGATTATGAAACTCAGGAAGGGTCAACCATTCTGAATGTAGCTAAACGTGCAGGATTCAACATTCCAACACTTTGTTACAAAGAGGGCCTGCCCCATTATTCCTCTTGTATGGTCTGTATGGTAAAGGACAACAGGACAAATAATTTCATTCCGTCGTGTTCAGCGTTGGTACAGGAAGGAATGGACATAGACATTTCAGGTGATGAAGTTATTTCTCTAAGAAGTAAGGCTCTTGAATTATTACTTTCAGAGCATAGGGCTGAATGTGAAGCTCCATGCAGAGTTGTTTGTCCTGCAGGATATGATATTCCACTGATGAACAGACTGATTACTGAAAATGATTTTGAAGGGGCGGTTAGATTATCATTGGAGGCAACAAAAGAAAGCGTCCTTCATTGTTTTGAGTGCAAAGCTTACTGTGAAAACGCCTGCAGGAGGAAAAAGGTTGATATTCAGGTATCGATCCGAAACCTGCAGATGTTCATTTATGAGAGTCATACACAGAAAAGAACCGGAGATGCTTTGGATAAGAAACAGAATAAAACTGATAAAAAGCCCAGGCGGTTTGAATCACGAATCGGCAAGATGGAATTATCCGAGCAGAAAGAATGGCTTAAGGAATGCAGTGAAATACTTAAACGGTCAGTAAATATCACAGACAGGAATTCTGCTTCAGGAGAAGCTGAAAGCTGCATGCATTGCGATTGCCGGGCCAAAGATAATTGCAAACTAAGAGATCTTTCACAGGAGTATTCTGTAAAAGATCCTAAAGATAAACTAGTTAATTCACCTATTGTTAAGAAGATCAACCACAATACAGGTCTTATTTTTGAAAACGCAAAGTGTATAAAATGCGGTCTTTGTGTAAGGTTATGTGAAGATTTGAATGAAGAACCCGCTCTGTGCTTTATTCACAGGGGATTTGTGAGCATTATTTCAGAACCGCTTACAGAAGATTTTGATAATGTATTGAAAACAAGAAGTAATGAGGTTATTGAGATTTGTCCAACTGGTGCTTTAAGTAAAATGAAGTAATATATATAATGAGATACTCTCTGACAATCATATTTTTCTATATCTCGATCTCCTGTTTGCAAGCACAGATTTCTGACACTGAATGGCCTTTATTCAGAGGGAAAGCAGATCTTGCCGGAAAGTATGAATCTGAATTTTCAACAAATCCCAAGCTTTTGTGGAGTACATCTACCGGTGCCAGATCAAAGTCATCCCCTGTAGTTAGTGAAGGAACTGTTTTTTTCGGAAACGATAAAGGAACATTGATTGCTGTGAGCCTTGATGGAAAGATTAAATGGAAGTATGAGGCAGGTAGCCCGATTGAAGCTGCCCCGATGGTATATGGCAAAATCGTAGTCTTTGGTACATCTGAAGGTATTCTAAGTGCAGTAGATAAAGTAACTGGTAAATTATTATGGTCTTATACTACTGATAATCAGATAGCAGGTTCTGTAAATGTTTGGAAGTCTGGTAATAAAGCAGGAATAGTTGTTGGAAGTTATGATTATTATTTACATTGTGTTGATCCTGAAACTGGGAAGGCATTATGGAAAGTTGAAACAGAGAATTATATTAACGGAACTCCGGCTATAATGAATGGAAAGGTAGTATTTGGAGGATGCGATGGCATGTTAAGGATTGTAGACCCGCTCACTGGCAGGCAAAAAGACACAGTTGATATCGGTGTATATATTGCCGCCTCTCCTGCCCTGTTTCGCGATTTTGCATATTTTGGAGATTATAACGGGACAAAGTATTGTGTGAATTTAGTTTCAAAAAAGATTGTATGGAAAATTCAGGGAGGAGACGATTCTGGTGCCATTCTGTCTATTCCGGCTGTCAATAATAATATGGTTGTAATTGGAAGTGAGGACAAAAACCTTTATTGCTATAATGCCACTGATGGAAAGTTGATGTGGAAATACAGAACAAATGGCCCGATAAATGGTTCTGCTGTTGTGACAAATTCAAAAGTTCTCTTTACCAGTTTGGATGGAAATGTTTATATCCTGGGATTGGCTGATGGGAAAAAAATATGGAGTTTTAATGCGGGTGCCCCAATGAGTTGTTCCCCGGCAGTTATTAAGGGGAAATTTTATGTTGTGACGGAGGATGGAAGATTATTGGCTTTTGGTGAAAAGTGAATGATGAAATTCGGAGTAGACACAAGGAAGCACTGAGAAGAATAGGAATATGAAAATAGTATATTTAATTACTGGTTCCGGAGGATCATTTTATTGTGGTAACTGTTACCGCGATATGATATACCTGAAGGCAATCAGGAAAGTGCCAGGTATTAACGCTTCCGCCATTCCGTTATATCTGCCACCTGATGAGACCGAAGGTGAAAGCGGTTTTGACAAGCAGGTTTTCTTTGGTGCTATTTCAATGTATTTAAGGGAGAAGGTTCCATTCTTAAGGAATATGCCGGCATTTCTTGATAAGATTTTTGATTCAGCTCCACTGCTTAAGTTGGCTGCATCCAGAGCAGGAACTACAAGCACCGAAGGTCTTGAAGATATGACCCTTAACATGATAACGGGTGAAAATGCTTTTCCGGAAAAAGAGCTTCAGCGATTAATAAAATACCTCACTAAAGATGGAAAGCCTGACATTATTCATTTGTCAAATGCCCTCATTATTGGATTGGCCCGTCAGCTCAAAAAACATCTTGATGTAAAAATTGTCTGCTCGCTGCTGAATGAAGATGACTGGATCGATGAAATGGCAGAACCTTTTCAGTCTAAAGCCTGGAAATTGATTTCGCAGGAAGCAGTTAACGTAGATGCTTTCCTGACGCCAAGTAATTATTTTAAGGACTTTTTTATTTCAAAAACCGGAGTATCAGGTGATAATTTTCATGTTATACCACTTGCAATTGAACCTGGAGAACTGGCAGATGTAAAACAAAACTCTCATGAGCCTGCTATTGGTTATTATAGCCGGATAAACTCCCAGAACGGTATAGATAAGATTGTTGATGCGTTTATTGAACTTAAATCGGCAAATTCTATTCCTGGTCTGACCCTTCATGTATCAGGAGGTTTTACGGGAGATGATAAATCCTTTATTGCAGCTCAGATTAACAAGATAAAATCGAATGGATTTAAAAATTTTGTGAGAATTTATCCTGAGTTTCATGGCAATAGCAAACTGGAATTCTTCAACAACATTGATATAATGAGCGTGCCGGTCAGGAAGCATGACGGGTATGGATTGTATATCCTTGAAGCAAATGCTGCAGGTAAACCTGTAGTTCAGCCTGCGACAGGAGCTTTTCCAGAGATTATAGAAAGAACTAATGGCGGAATCACATACTCTCCGGATACCGTCAGAGAATTAGCGGCTTCCATTCTTAAATTATTCAATGATGATGCTTTGCGGATGCAGCTTGGAGCGAATGGCAGGGAAAAAGTGAAAAACGAATTATCCCTTGAAAAAATGTCAGAAGGACTTTCAAAAGTTTATACCGGAGTCAAATGCTTGGAATAAAAAACATATCAAAGTCATTCACTCAAAGGGGATTAGTCCTTGATAGTCTTTGTCTTGATCTAAGTAAAGGCGATTCAATTGCAATTATGGGTCCATCAGGCTCCGGCAAAACAACACTGATGAACATAATCGGATTGCTGGATAAACCCGATAAAGGTGAAATTTTCTTCAGAGGAGAGTCAATTGCAAACTTTACTGACGATGAGTCCGCACTGTACAGAAGAAGGAATATCGGTTTTGTTTTTCAGGAACATTTACTTCTACCACATCTCACTGTGACGGAGAATATCATTCTTCCGTTGCTGGCTGCTAAATACTCAAGAGAAGAATTCACCAATAAGGAGCAGCATTTGAATGACCTTCTGGTAAAGACCGGAATTTCTGAGCTGGCGGCCAAGCATCCATTCCAGATCTCGGGTGGCGAGGCTCAGCGTGTGGCACTGGTAAGAGCTTTAGCTAATAATCCTTCAATCCTTCTTGCTGATGAACCTACAGGTTCGCTTGATGCCAAAAATGCAGATGTGCTTGGCGAAATTCTTGTGCAAATGAATAAAGAATTTGGAATAACATTGATTCTGGCAACTCATTCAAATGATTTGGCAAAGAAAATGTCGCGGATTTTACGACTAGAAGATGGAAAATTAGCTGGTTAAACAGATATGAGACCAGGGATTCCGCAAATATTAGTCAAATCAATTAGGTATTACAAAAAACCGGTTCTTTATCAGATACTTATCATTGCTTTATTATCTGCAGTGATTACCGGTTCACTGCTAACCGGCAGTTCTGTCAAGGCAAGTCTTAAGAGATCTGCATCCGCGCGACTTGGAAATACTGGTATTTTAATAAGTTCCGGAGTAAGGTATATTGACGCCTCTTTGGTTGAAAGGCTAAATGATAGTTCCGGAATTAAATCCACAGGATTACTTGAGGCAAACGGATATTGCCAGAGTATGATTTCACAGAAGGTGGCATCAGGAACACATATCTATGGAATAAATTCTGATTTTTTTAAGTTTCATGGAAGAGATTCTGTTAAGATTAGACCCGGTGAAATTGCTGTCAACAAAAGACTTGCTGAATATCTTCTATTAAAGGTTGGTGACGAACTAATCCTCCGTTTTACTGAAATCAGCGATATCCCTGCGGATGCGCCATTTGCCCCGGCAAAAGGGACTGGTAAGTCAATTGTGTTTAGAATCGCAAGTATTCTGGAGCCATATAACATTGGTAATTTCTCTCTGTCAATAAGCCAGATAACGCCTCTGAATGTGTTTATTAACATATCAGATCTTATTGATGGCGATAGTAAAAAGATAAAGGTTAACAGGATATTGATTGAGAACAAAAGGAACTATTCAAAAGAGAAAATATTAAGCGATCTGAAGCATGTTTTAAAACCCACAGATATCGGACTTAAACTGAGGTTTGTTAGGAAAACCGGAGAAGCAGAACTTATATCAGACAGAGTGTTCATTGACAAAGCACTGATTGATGAAATTGCAAAAGTTATTCCCTCCTCTGCTCCTGTCATTACTTACCTTGGAAACAGATTCAAAACTAAATCAGGTTCAACACCTTATTCATTCATTTCTGCTTTGCCCTCCTCGCTATATCCTGAAATTGCTACAGGAAATAGTATAATGATAAACAGCTGGCTTGCAACTGATCTTAACGTTTTTGAGAAAGATACGCTTGAACTATTTTGGTACTCACCGGATTCATTAAATAATCTGATTGAGAAGAACAACAAGTTTATTATAAGTCGTATTGTTAATATGCAGGGTATTTGGTCAGATTCACTTTTGATGCCAGATTTTCCAGGGATATCAGGAAGTACATCTTGTTCTGACTGGGACGCAGGTGTTCCAATAAAGATGGGTGAAATTCGGCAGAAGGATGAGAATTACTGGAACAAATTCAGAGGAACTCCCAAAGCATTCATAAGCTATGATAAAGGAAAAGAGTTGTGGGGCAATAATTTTGGGCCTGCAACAGCAATCCGTTTTCCGGCGGCATTATCAGGAAAGGATATTGAAGATCATTTAAGTGGTTCGCTGGATCCAACGAAAACCGGGTTTCTTTTAACAGATCTTTTAGAAGATACGTCCAAAGCTGCAAATGAAAGCATTGACTTTGGCACACTATTTCTAAGTCTTGGATTTTTCCTCATTTTAGCTTCAATAGTCCTATTGTCCTTTTCCGTTTCTTCATATTTTGATTCAAAAAAAGGTCAGATAGCCACTTTGTTCGCAATTGGATTTAACAGAAAATGGATTGAAAAACTAATATTTTTAGAATCTGGTATTATTTCTTTGGCCGGTTGCTTTCTTGGTGTTTCAGCAGGGTACTTTGTTAACATTCTTATCACAAAAGCACTGAATACTGTCTGGAGTGGAGCTGTACAGACCAATACTCTTCAGGCTTTCATAAGTTTAATGCCATTGATGATTGGATTTATTTCAACTTTTTTATTGACTATGGTATTTATAAGGGTGAAAATAAAGCTATACCTTAAACTCCTGAATCGCAAAGAAAAGGAAACTTCTCACAGACTTTCTTCAGGGAAAAACCTTTTCTTATGGATCGTTTCATCGATTATTGCAATAGCATTTTTTACACTTTCATTCTTAAATACAGATCAGAAAATCGCTTTTTCTTTTATAGCGGGAACAGTTTTTCTAGTCGCATTGATTCTATTCATCAGGCAGTTGTTAGTTGGCTGGAAAGAAAATAAGACTGATAAGCTTTATAAAGAAAAAGGCTTATCAGTTCTGTACTATTCCTTTTATCCATCTCATGCCATCACTCCCATTCTTTTTATCGCTGCCGGTGTTTTTGCTGTTTTTATAACCGGGGCAAACAAAATGAGTTTTGATGAGAATAATTTAAAGAGAACTGATGGAACTGGTGGTTATTTGTTGTGGTGTGAAAATAATATACCTATAAAAGAGGACATTAATTCTATCTCAGGAAAAAATACATTAGGTCTTGATGATGAGCAAATTATGACTATGAGTTTTGTCATGGCAAGGAGATCAGCAGGTGATGATGCAAGTTGTCTGAATTTGAATCATGTAAGTGCACCACCACTTCTTGGAATTAACCCTGCGGATTTCATTTCCAAAGGAGCATTCACATTTGCGAAAACATTATCTGATAGCAGGATTAGTAATCCGTGGCAATTTCTAAATGTAACTTCAGAGAACAATACTATCTACGGAATTGCCGACCAGACAGTTCTTGAATGGGGATTAAAAATAAAAACAGGAGATACTTTAAGGTTGAGAGCAGAGACTGGTCAGCCCCTGAATGTGATTATCGCGGCCGGATTAAAATCATCTGTATTTCAGGGATACGTGCTGATTGGTTTGGATAACTTTGCAAAGTATTACCCATCAGTGTCAGGAAGCAATATTTTACTTGTTGACGGCAATCCCAAGAAGCTTGATGTTTACAGGAATGTCTTGAATGAAAGACTTGATAATCATGGTATTCATATTGAGAAAACAACTGACCGGCTTGCTTCGTTTTATGAAGTTACAAATACTTACCTGTCTGTCTTCGGGATATTTGGAGCTCTAGGTATGGTAACCGGAATTGCAGGATTGGGTTTTGTTCTTTTACGAAATTATAATCACAGAAAAAGAGAATTTGCACTTATGCTGGCAACAGGTTTTCCTGTTAAAAAAATAAGAAGAATTATTATGTCTGAGATGGTACTGATACTTTTTGCCGGAGTATTAGCGGGTCTAATTTCGGCCATAATTGCCACTCTGCCATCGCTGACCAATAGTCCTGACATACCATGGCTCTACCTTATGCTTATGATACTTGCAATTGTAATCACTGGTTTGGTTGCTCTGTTATTATCTGTACGAGAAGTTTCGACAGAATCATTGACTTCCAGTCTGAAAAAAGAATAAAGAATTGGTTTACAACTTCTTTCCTACCGCAATAAGATATTTCTGAGTTCTGAAAATTATCATCCCATCTGTAATTGCAGGGGCCGTCAGACAAATATCATTCAACGGAACTTCTCCAAGAAGATTAAAACTATCACCATCCTGTACAACATAGACTGTTCCTTCTTCATCAACGACATATATCTTGCCATCAGAAGCAACAGGAGATGCAATGAAACTTTTGGTTTTTCCAAGCTTGGCATTAAAAATCTCTTTCCCTGTAAGTGGATCGAGGCATATAAATGTTCCGTTCCAGTTGACATTGTAAAGATGATTTTTATAAAGAAGCATTGTATGCATATATGAGCCTCCCCTGGGTAGGCTCCATGCTATAGATTCATTTGTGCTCTCATTCTCTTTAAGAGTTATATCACCTGATGCGCTGGTTTTTACAGCAATTATTGGAGAACTTCTTCCATGGGCACTATTGAAATAGATAAGGTCTTTACCAACAACCGGAGTAGGTATTTGAATGTCTCCTCCTCCCGACATTCTCCAAACCTCTTTCCCTGTTTCAAGATTATATCCTGCTCGTTGTTTGTAACCATTAAGAGCAACAAAGGTTTTTCCTCCATTATGGTAAATATTGGGAGTGCACCATCCAGGATACTCATTCCGCATTGTTCTCCACAATTCCTTGCCCGTTTTAACATCGTAAGCAGCTACGAATGAGTTTTCAAGTACATCGCATTGGATAATTAGAATACCATTATATATTATTGGAGAACTTGCAAATTCCCATTCGGCTGACTTCACCATGAAAAAGACTGACTTAAGTATCCCAAAGTTTTTTTGCCATAATAGATTACCATCTGTATCATAACAAAAGAGACCTTCAGATCCAAAGAATGCTACTACGTATTTTCCATCAGTTGCTACTGATGTATTGGCATGAGTCGATTTAGGGTGTCTTTTCATTTTGGGAATTCCTTTATAAGCAGTCTTATCCCATATCATTTTGCCGGTATTCTTGTCAATGCAATACACTTTCCACTCATGAACGGAGGAATCCTTGACCGGCGAAATATCACCATAAATACCAGGTTTAAAACCTACTTTATCGCCCTGGCTTATAGCTGATGTAATAAATAATTTATTATCCCAGATAACAGGACTTGAAAGTCCAAGACCTGGTATTTCGATTTTCCAGCGGATATTGATCATTTTGCTTAAATCAAACGACTCCGGGATGTTTGCATTATCAAGAACGCCTGATGACATGTATCCTCTAAACACAGGCCATTGACGTTCCGGTTGCAACTGGCCGGAAATATTTATCAATCCAATAAGCAGAAGAAGAACAGTAAGTATCAGATATTTTATTTTCATAGTTATTCCAAATTTATTACTAATTCAAAAAAAGTCCAGCAATATACAATTCTAAGTAGAATTTTTATATTAAATCCTAAAAGTAATATATTGAATAGTTCATTTCAAATTTTAAATATTTTTTATTCAGCTGACTATTTAAACAAAATAGTCAGGATGATTGTTATATTTGCAGCCAGTAAAAATAAAATTGATAAAGAGTGTCAGTATTAGATAAAAGCAATAAAGAAAAGTTGATACTTGAAGTAGCCCAAAAGCGATTTGGTCAGTATGGAGTCGAGAAGATCTCTATGCAGGAAATTGCTGATGATCTAAAGTTATCTAAAGCATCATTATATTACTATTTCCCTGACAAAGAGAGTCTATATAAAGCAGTTGTCGAAAAAGAACAACATGAATTTATTACAAGTATAACTGAAAGAATATTAAGCATTAAGGAACCAGATAAGCTACTTCGTGAATATGTCAATACACGTCTCTCCTACTTTCGCACTTTACTAAATCTTAGCAGACTCAGGCTTGAAGCATATTCTGATCTTAAACCTGTTTTCAGGGAAACGATGATTCAATTTAAAGCGAAGGAGAAGGAAATAATTGTCAAAATTTTTAAAGACGGAGTAAGTAAAGGCATTTTTTTTATAAATGACCCTGTTATGACCGCTTCTCTTTTCCTCGACTTGTTAAAGGGGTTAAGAATTTCTGTAGTGAATGATAAAAAAACCTTATTTATAGATGATGAGGAATATTCTAAACTTCTTTATAATACAGTTGCATTTACCGATATATTCATTAAAGGAATGAGTATTAAATAATTCGAAAATATTAGTTGTTATATATTTAATTTCACTGTTGTCCGGTAAAAGATTAAAAAGAGGGCTGGTCAGTTAAGACCAACCCATACGGTTATCTTTGAAGTTACGA
>JANXXP010000316.1 GCA_025350595.1 Bacteroidota bacterium | reverse complement strand
GAAGTTAGTTCCATAGTTTATCGCGCATTTATAGGAGTTGGAATACCATATGGTAATTCCAGGGCGATACCTTTTGAAAAGCAGTATTTTGGAGGAGGAGCAAACGGGATCAGGGCATGGCAGGTCAGATCTCTGGGACCGGGCTCTTTTAAATCAGATTCTGCATCCTCATTTATTAATCAGACTGCCGATATCAAACTCGAAGCAAATGCTGAGTACCGTTTTAAATTGTTCTGGATCCTTGAGGGAGCGGTTTTCGTTGATGCTGGAAATATATGGACATACCATGATGACCCGGCAAGACCCGGAGCCCAGTTCCATTTCAATAAATTTTATCAAGATATAGCTGTGGGTACCGGTTTCGGTTTCAGATTTGACTTTAAATTCATAATATTAAGGATAGATCTTGGTATGAAGCTTCGTGATCCCAGTCTTACTGATGGCTCCCGATGGATTATCGCCAGACGGCCATATAGTTTGAGTACTCATCTTGATGACTTTACTATGGTTCTGGGGATAGGATATCCTTTCTGATTTTTTCTTTCATCATTTTTTCCCTCTTTGTAAAAAAACCGTAAATTGCATCTTGTCTCGTTGCAATTTGTAATAATGAAAATAAACTGGGAGCCAATTAAGAGCTGGTTTGGTTTTTCGCGCAGAGAAAGAAGATCCACGTTTATCCTTCTGATAATTATTTGTTTAATAATTATGCTGAGGTATATAGTTCCTGAAAAAAATATTGCAATTGAATACATCCCGGTAGGCGATTCTGAAATTGAGATCTCATCTGCAGCGAGTCGGCCTAAGGGCGATATCCGTAAGCCATTTTCATTTGATCCGAATACTGCATCATACGATACTCTTTTAAAGATTGGCCTTACTTCAAAAACTGCCGGAACATTAATTAAGTACAGGAACAAAGGCGGAAAATTCAGGAACTCATCAGATCTGAAAAAGGTATATGGAATAAATGATAGTCAGGCCAGTAAACTTATGCCTTACGTTAAGGTGAAAAAAGATTCCTTCCCAAAACAAAGAGGTTATACTTATATTGAGCGCAAAAAAATGCTTGAGATAAATAGTTGTGACTCTGCATCCTTAGTCAGCTTACCCGGAATTGGACCGGTATTAGCTTCAAGAATAATAAAATACAGGCATTTACTTGGTGGTTTTGCTTCGATAGATCAACTGAAAGATGTGTATGGCTTACCAGTTGAAACATATGATCTTATCAAAGGGAGGTTACAAGTTGACACTTTGGCAATCAACAGGATAAATATTAATTCGGCTGACTATAAAACTCTGGCCCGTCTTCCATATATTGAAAAATTTGAAGTGACATCAATTCTAAAGTACAGAGAGCTAAAAGGCAATATTTCAGGGATAAATGAACTTACCGAAAATAAGTTAATAGGAGTTGAGAAGGCCGTTAAAGTGAGACCATATCTGAAGTTTGAGTAGATGAACTAAAGATTGACAATGATTTAATTGGGGTTTTATAAAAAGAAGAAATCCATTATCCGCAGAGTTCGCAATGTTAAAACAGTGGTTATCAAATTTTTTCGATTTTTGCGTAAATTTTTTGCAACCTTTGCGGTTAAAAGTAGTTTTTAGACAACCTCGATGGGGGTATTTGGAATGGAAAAATGAAGTTGGAGTAGTTCTTAATATTGTCTATCTTTACTAACTAGTTTTACATCATATTTAATTTATTCCCATAAATGTTTTGAAAAGACTTTTTCTATTTCTAACTTTGCGCCTCGTTTAAAAACTGAATTATTCATTATGATCATTGTACCATTAAAAGAAGGCGAAAACATCGAGAGAGCTTTAAAAAAGTTCAAAAGAAAATTTGAAAAGACCGGAGTGATTCGTGAATTACGTTCACGTCAAGCTTTCATTAAGCCTTCAGTACGCCGGAGGGAAGAAATGAAAAAAGCTGTTTACGTTCAAAAGATGCAGGAAAACGAAGAATAGTTCGTTTTTGGTATTTCATTTTTTAACCTAACAAATAGGGAGGTTCCTTCATGAGCCATAAGGAATCATTCTTACAATATTTACAAACAGAGAAGCGATATTCGCCTCATACTGTCCGGTCTTACCTGAATGATCTGGATCAGTTTTATTTATTTCTATCATCTCTGGGATTGCCAGATGATCCTGCAGCTGTTTCTTCACATGATATCAGAGCATGGATAGTAACTATGCTTGATAACAGCTATTCAACAGTAAGTGTTCATAGAAAAATATCCTGTTTAAGGGTGTTTTTCAGATATTTAAGAAAAGAGGGTGTTATTAAGCTTGATCCACTGGAAAAAGTGGTATTGCCAAAAAGGAAGAAAACACTTCCTGTTTTTGTTGAAGAAGATGCATTGGTTAAGTTGCTGGATAATTACAGCTTTGAAGACAGTTTTTCAGGAATCCGCAACCGGACAATAATAGAGTTGCTTTATCTGACGGGGATGAGAAGATCGGAGCTGATCGGACTTCGGAATAATGATGTTGATCTGCAGGAAGGATCAGTAAAAGTAACAGGGAAGAGAAATAAACAACGGATTATACCCCTGGTCAGACCATTTATCAAAAGGCTCGAGGAGTACATAAAGGTTAGGGATGCGAAGATCACTCCTGAGAATAACGGTTGGTTTTTTATTACCGACAAGGGGAACAAGTTATATGATAAATATGTTTATACTATAGTAAATCGTTATCTTAGCATGGTTACAACAATTGAAAAAAAGAGTCCCCATATTCTGAGGCACACATTCGCAACTCACATGCTTAACAGGGGCGCTGACCTTAATTCAATTAAAGAGCTGCTTGGCCATGCAAATTTGTCTGCTACACAAGCTTATACACACAACACTTTTGAAAAACTAAGAAAAGTTTACAAACAGGCTCACCCAAGGGCTTAATTATTAAACAAATAAACAGGAGGTACTACTATGAACATTCAGATTCATTCTGTGCGGTTTGACGCCGACAAAAAGCTAATCGACTTTGTTCATCAGAAACTGGAAAAGTTGACCCAGTTTGATGAAGAAATTGTGAATGCCGAGGTTTATCTGAGGCTTGACAAAGATCAGGAGCGTGAGAACAAAATTACCGAAATTAAGCTTGAGTTACCGGGTGGACCTTTATTTGCAAAAAAGCAGACTAAATCATTTGAAGAAGCAACAGACGAAGCCATAGATGCACTTAAAAAACAGATTACCAAGCACAAACAAAAGAAAAGAGGTGTCTGATAATTCTATTATTAAAAATATAGTGAATTATTTTGATTAATAAAATTTAATTTCATACATTTGCAAACCGTTTTTTGAGGGTGAATTTTACTCTCGCGGGGCGTTCTTTAAATTGCCGATGTAGCTCAGTTGGTCAGAGCAGCTGATTTGTAATCTGCAGGTCGGGGGTTCGAATCCCTTCATCGGCTCTTGAAAGATTTGAAAATGTGTGTCTTAGGAGTAAGATACTGTTTGAAAGGGGGAGATACCAAAGCGGCCAACTGGGGCAGACTGTAAATCTGCTGGCGAATGCCTTCGTAGGTTCGAATCCTGCTCTCCCCACTTAAAACAGACAGATACCGTAACTTAATTTAAAATTGGATAAGTTTACGGCGCTCTTTGGGCGATATCAGGCGGGAGTAGCTCAGTTGGTAGAGCATCAGCCTTCCAAGCTGAGGGTCGCGAGTTCGAGTCTCGTCTCCCGCTCACTTTTTGAGGCCAGAGTAGCTCAGGGGTAGAGCACTTCCTTGGTAAGGAAGGGGTCGGGGGTTCAATTCCCCCCTCCGGCTCAACAGGAATTTTGAGATAAAATTGATTATAAGATAAACTTAATTTAATACGCTTGGAGTTATGGCAAAAGAAAAATTTGATAGGTCGAAACCGCACGTGAATGTTGGTACAATTGGTCACGTTGATCATGGCAAGACCACTTTAACGGCAGCGATCACTATGGTCCTTGCCAAAAAGGGTCTCTCTGAAATCAGGGATTTTGACTCAATTGATAATGCTCCTGAAGAAAAAGAAAGGGGTATTACCATTAATACTGCTCATGTTGAGTATCAGACTTCGAAACGTCACTATGCGCACGTTGACTGCCCTGGACATGCTGACTATATTAAGAATATGGTTACAGGAGCCGCTCAGATGGACGGTGCAATTCTCGTTGTTGCTGCTGATGATGGTCCAATGCCTCAGACACGTGAACATATTCTGCTCGCACATCAGGTTAACGTACCTACGGTGCTTGTGTTTATGAACAAAGTTGATATGGTAGATGATGAAGAACTTCTTGAACTTGTTGAAATGGAAGTTCGTGAACTACTCAATTTCTATAAATTTGACGGGGACAACGCTCCTGTTATTCGCGGTTCTGCACTAGGTGCAATGCACGGTGAAGCAAAATGGGAAGACAAAGTAATGGAACTGATGGATGCAGTTGATTCATTTATTCCAATACCTCCACGTGAAAATGAAAAACCTTTCCTTATGCCGGTTGAAGACGTATTCTCGATTACAGGTCGTGGTACTGTTGCAACTGGTCGTATAGAAACTGGTGTTGTTAATACTGGTGATGAACTTGAACTGATCGGACTTGGCGCTACCAAACGTAAATCAATATGTACTGGTGTTGAGATGTTCCGTAAGATTCTTGACAGAGGCGAAGCTGGTGATAACGTAGGTCTTCTACTCCGCGGTGTTGATAAGAAAGAGATTAAAAGAGGTATGGTTCTTGCTAAACCGGGTTCAATTACTCCTCATACCAAAATCAAAGCGGAGGTATATGTTCTTAAAAAAGAAGAAGGTGGACGTCACACTCCATTCCATAATAAATATCGCCCTCAGTTCTATGTTAGAACACTTGATATTACAGGTGAGATTACTCTTCCTGAAGGAACTGAAATGGTAATGCCTGGTGATAACGTTACAATAACAGTTGACCTTATCTATCCTGTTGCAATAAATGTTGGATTACGTTTCGCTATCCGTGAAGGTGGAAGAACCGTAGGTGCAGGACAGGTAACACAAATTTTGGAATAAAAGGTTTTGGATATATATATGGTTGAAGAGACGCGATGTATCGCGTCTCGACACCATATAAATAAACGGGTGTAGCTCAGTTGGTAGAGCACTGGTCTCCAAAACCAGGTGTCGGGAGTTCGAGTCTCTCCTCCCGTGCAAAATTTTTAGTACTATGAATATAAAAGGATATTTTCAGGAATCATACACAGAACTCGTTCACAAGGTTACCTGGCCAACTTGGAGTGAACTTCAGAACAGCGCAGTTTTAGTAATGGTGACTTCACTGATATTTGCACTGATCGTTGCCGGGATGGATTTTGTCTTTCACAGAGCAATGGCATTCATTTACAGTTTATTATACTAAACAGGAGAAGTTCCAATGAGTGAGAATGTAAAGAAGTGGTACGTGCTTCGGGCTATCGGCGGAAAAGAAAAGAAGGTTAAAGAGTATATCGATAGCGAGATTGCACGTCTCAAACTCGGAGATTTTGTTTCACAGGTTCTTATTCCAACCGAAAAGGTTTATCAGATAAGAGCTGGAAAGAAAATCAGCAAGGAGAGAACATTCTTTCCAGGATATATACTCATTGAAGCTGTTCTTACGGGTGAGATACCTCACTTATTAAGAAATGTACCTAACGTAATCGGATTTCTGGGTTCAAAGGATGGTGAACCTGTACCACTCAGAAAAACAGAGATAAATCGTATTCTTGGAAAAGTTGATGAGCTTAATGCAAGCGATGAAGAGTTGAATGTACCATTCTTTGTAGGGGAATCGGTGAAAGTGATCGATGGTCCGTTCAATAGCTTTACAGGAATAATTGAAGAAGTAAATGATGAAAAGAAAAAGCTTAAAGTGATGGTTAAAATATTTGGCAGAAAAACGCCACTTGAACTAAGCTTTATGCAGGTTGAAAAAGAGAATTAACAGAAGATATTGATAGTTGTAATATTCATAATGCTTCCTGAATAACTATCAAGGTCTCGCAATTAAATAAGCAAATTTAAAATTATGGCAAAAGAAGTTGCTGGACTTATCAAGTTACAGATTCGTGGCGGAGGAGCTAATCCATCTCCACCAGTAGGGCCTGCTTTAGGTTCTAAAGGTGTGAATATTATGGATTTCTGTAAGCAATTTAATGCGAAGACTCAGGACAAGGCTGGAAAAGTTATCCCGGTTGTAATAACAGTTTATAGCGATAAATCGTTTGAATTTGTTACTAAAACACCCCCGGTTGCTGTTCAGCTTCTTGAAGTTGCTAAAGCGAAGAAAGGTTCTCAGGAACCTAACCGAGACAAAGTAGCCTCACTTTCCTGGGACCAGGTCAAGACAATTGCTGGGGATAAAATGGAGGACTTAAACTGTTTTACAGTAGAGTCCGCAATGCGAATGGTAGCTGGTACAGCCAGAAGTATGGGAATCACTGTTAGAGGCGAATTCCCGGTAAAATAATTAATTAGGAGAAAAAATGACTAAACTT
>JANXXP010000311.1 GCA_025350595.1 Bacteroidota bacterium | reverse complement strand
TAGTTTATGGAAAAATAATGGTTTTTTCTGTTTATCCTGATTCTCCTGATTATAGTACTGATGATTATTTCAATGGGATTCCAACAGGGTACTTCGCAGACAACCATGACCTTACATCGAACTCAACTTCCATGGAATATTTCAGTTATACTTCAGACAGAATGGAGCATCTGTATCTTCTTGATTTTGACTCAGGGAGAGTAATAAAGCTTAACTCTCAGAATGTCAAAAAGCTTTTGATAACTGACCCTTCAATGTATAATGAGTACTTATCGTTACCTGTTTTTGATCAAAAAGAACATTTGTTCGATCATATTGTTAAATTCAATCAAAAGAATAGCTTAAATTTGGCATCCGCATAGCCAAATAGTAAAGTATATATTTATTAGTGGTACAGGGGTCGTTGAAGAACTTAAATTTTGAAAATAAAATTGAATATGAAGAGGTTTTGTTATTTCCTTATCCTTTCCTGTATCCTGTTTGCCGAGGGTTCCTTATTACCTTTACCGGTGCAGGCACAGTCACAGGAAAAGCCGGGAATGATTAAATATACTCCTGATTTCAGATTCAAAGATGGGATCTACATTAATTTTGACCAGGTTAAACTGAATAAACCAATACCGAAAGCCAAGCTGCTTACATCTGTCGATTATAACGACAGGGAGTTCTTTAAGAAAATTTTGAGCAGCCAGAAAATTTATTTTTATGACGATATGGGGGTAAGGCAGGATCTGTCTATAAGTAATATATGGGGGTATGCACGAAATGGAGTTCTTTATATTCAGATTCAGGAAAACTTCAACAGGATTACATTTGTTGGCAGTATCTGCCATTTTGTTGCAGATGTAACCAGTTATGATCCCCGTTATTCAAATTCTCCTTATGGGTATTATGATCCCTATTATTCTCCATATGGATACAATAGTTATTATTCTCCATATAGTTCTTATGGTTCACCTTACAGGCAATCAAATACAACACGTTCAGAACTAAAACAATATCTGATAGATTTTGAGAGCGGTAAACTGCTTGAGTTTGATATTGATAATACCGAATTGCTATTGATGAAGGATAATGCACTCTATGAAGAATATGTTCAGCTGTCGCACAAAAAGAAAAAGCAGCTTATGTTCGTTTACATAAGAAAATTCAATGAAAAAACCCCACTATACCTTCCAGCAGAATAATATTTTATTTTTGTACTCAACAATAAAAAGCAAGGACTGTTTAAATAAAGACAATAAAAACATAATAATATGAAGACAATACAAATTTCCTTTTCACTGCTTTTATCCACTCTGATAGTAACCGGACAAGCGCCTTTTCCAAGTAAGGATGAAATAAAACAATTTACTGCATCTAAAACCTGTGTTGTGCTTGAAGATGATCCCTTTTCATCGTACAACACGTATATAAAAGCTGCAGTTAAGACTTACTGGAAGATTACGCCTTATGAGTTTATTGACGTTGCGGAATTCAATGTAAGAAGGGTGAAGCCACAATATTCTTTTATTGTTCTGACGCAGACAGGTTTTGACAAAGATAAATCCACAGCCCTGACTAATTTTATTAATCTTCTGCAGGGGAAGAAGATTAATAAGCTAGGTGAAATGCCTGAGATATGTGCAGTTCCTCTTTCATTTGCAGGAGAAGATGATTTCGGGTACAATTATAAACTGGCTGCAATCCTCTCCTTCATGCAAAAGCATGCACAGATGATTTCAGACGATCCATCACTCACCGGCAGAAAATATCTTAAATATTATAATAAGTTTACTTCAGAGGTTCAGAATAAAACAATACTCGTTATGCAGGAAGATCTGGTACCTGAAATTTCAACTATTGAAAAGATCAAAGCTATCTATCCAAACAAAATAGAAATTGTTACTGAGGATGATATGGTAAAAGCAATTGAAAATAAAACACCTAACACTGTGATTTTACATAAGGTTGGACCTGCAGGAGAAAGACATACAGGACGTTGTTTAAAGATGCTTATCGGAACCGATGATTCAAATATGTACTATTATAACGAACACCTTCTTGATCATGATAATCCCAACGGCTTATTACCTGCCGATCTGAAGCGTATGGCAAAGTAACAGACATGCAGCATCAGTAAAACAAATCCGTCTTTTATATAAATTCTTAAATGTCATGGAAGAGAATAGAGTATTATCGGAAACAGAAAGAAACTGGTCCATGTTATGTCACCTATCGGCTTTCGCAGGTTTCTTTTTCCCCTTTGGCGGTATAATCGGGCCACTGATTTGCTGGTTGTCAAGAAGAGATGAATCTCCGTGGGTAAATATTAATGGTAGAAATGCTCTTAACTTTCAGCTATCCATGCTTATGTATATGGTTCTTACTATACCATTGTGTTTCATCATTATAGGATTTCCAATTATAGCATTCCTCGTTATTCTTAAGGTAATTTGTATTATTATAGGAAGCGTTAAGGCTTCCAAGGGTGAACTATTCAGATATCCGGTTGTTATACCGTTTATTCAGTAAGAAGCACTGACATGCACTCAAAAACTTTATTTTTTTCAACTAAATATTAATTATTTTCATAATTTTTTGTTACTTTTCTTTTTCATTTAAAACTCTATTGTCATGGCACATACTAAAGACAAGAAAAAGGGAAAATCGGCAGATAAAGAAAAAGACGATTTATATCATGATATCGTACAGGCAAAGAAGGAAAAACTAAGTCGTAAAGAATTTGAAAAAGAACTTAGGAAGCTTGATATTGAGTTGATTAAGCTTCAGGAGTGGGTTAAAGCTAAAAAGCTTAAGGTAGTTATTGTTTTTGAAGGACGGGATGCTGCAGGGAAAGGTGGTGTTATTAAGACATTATCCGGTGCCATGAACCCTCGTATATGCAGGGTTGTTGCTTTGGGAACACCTACCGATAAGGATAAATCCCAATGGTATTTTCAGAGATATGTTCCGCATTTGCCTGCAGGAGGTGAGATAGCCATATTTGACAGGAGCTGGTACAACAGGGCAGGGGTTGAAAAAGTAATGGGATTTTGTACAAACGATGAATATGAAGAGTTTCTCAGATCGTGCCCTGAGTTCGAGAGGATGCTGATCAGGTCAGGAACTATACTTATTAAATATTGGTTCTCAGTAAGTGATCACGAGCAGGAGAAACGTTTCCAGGATAGAATCACCGATCCGACAAAACGTTGGAAAATCAGTCCGATGGATATTGAATCCCGCGACAAATGGGTTGAATATTCGATAGCCAAGGATAAGATGTTTTCATTTACTGATACTAAACAGGCCCCATGGTATGTTGTGCCTGCTGATGATAAAAAGAGAGCAAGACTCAATTGTATAACCCATCTGCTTTCTCTTATACCTTACGAGGATCTTACACAGAAACCATTTAAACTGCCTCCTCTTAAACACGATGTTGCTTATGTAAGGCCGCCGGTTACAGATCAGACGTTTGTGCCGGAGAAGTTTTAGTCTGTAGAGTCTGTAAAGTCTATAAAGTCCATAAAGTCGGGGAATGTCTTCGATTTTATGGACTTTCGGCTTTATAGACTTTTGACTTTCGACTTATATGTCTACTTTTGTCTTTTTACTTTTGTCTTTTATCTTGATATTATGTCATTAAAACCATCCATACCCAAAGGAACACGGGATTTCTCAACCGATGAAATGCTGAGACGGGAATATATATTTGATACAATTAAAAATGTTTTCAGATTATATGGTTATCAGCCAATTGAAACTCCTGCAATGGAGAATCTATCTACTCTTTTGGGAAAGTATGGTGAGGAAGGAGATAAACTTTTATTCAGGATTCTGAATTCAGGAGACTTCCTCTCTTCTGTCAGTGATGACGAGCTTGGAAACCGTGAACCGGCTAAATTGTCTTCAAAAATTTGTGAAAAAGGTCTGAGATACGACCTTACAGTCCCGTTTGCCCGTTATGTCGTTCAGCACCGCGATGAGATTATTTTTCCATTTAAAAGATACCAGATACAACCGGTGTGGAGAGCAGACAGACCTCAGAAAGGCAGATACCGTGAGTTCTTTCAATGTGATGTAGATGTAATCGGAAGTGATTCATTGTTAAATGAATATGAATTAGTTAAAATTGTTGATGACATATTCAAGAGACTTAATATTGCAACAGTTATCAAGATCAATAACAGGAAGGTTCTTTCAGGTATTGCTGCTTTTATTGGGGAACCTGATAAAATTACAGATATAACAGTTGCAATAGATAAACTTGATAAGATTGGTATTGAGGCTGTTAATGCTGAATTGATTGCCAAAGGATTGTCGCAGAAAGCAATTTCAAAACTTCAGCCGGTTTTGCAACTTACCGGGAATACTGAAATCAAGTTGACAAGACTTGAACAATTATTGGCACAGTCTGAAACCGGTTTAAAGGGCATATCCGAATTAAAGACTCTCTTTGGTTACATAGAAAACAGTTCAATAAGTTGTGAGGTTGAACTTGATCTTACATTAGCACGCGGATTAAATTATTATACTGGGGCAATAATAGAAGTAAAATCGAAAGATGTCAGTTTTGGCAGTATTTGCGGAGGCGGACGTTATGACAATCTCACCGGAGTTTTTGGAATGGATGGAGTTTCGGGTGTGGGAATCTCGTTCGGAGCCGACAGGATCTATGATGTGCTTAACCAGTTAAACCTGTTTAGCGAAATCAAAGTATCTTCAACAGAAGTACTTATTGTTAATTTTGGAGAGAAAGAAACTCAGTATGCCCTTAAATCTCTCGATTTGTTGAGAAGTCTTGGTGTAAGGGTTGAATTATATCCCGACGCTGTAAAGCTTAAGAAACAGATGTCCTATGCCGATGCAAAGAAGATTCCATACATTCTTATTGCAGGAGAAGATGAGATAATGAAAAATAATATCATTTTTAAGAATATGTCTTCAGGGGAACAAAGCTCAATGCTGTTGGCAGATCTTGATTCATTTGTAAATAATGTGATAAAAAAGATTTTATAAGGATGATATCACTGCTATATCCAATCATGTTAATTAGTTACAAATCGCTTGAAAATCAATGGGGGTATATGTGTGATTTCTAATACTCATCTTAAAATGATTAATCGATGGACTATAAAATATCACCTGAAAACATTACGATCGAAAAGATTGTTGAAATTCTGAAAAAGAATATAAAACTTTCCCTTTCAAAAGAATCCAAAGAGCTGATAACCCATTGCAGAAACTACCTCGACCACAAGCTTGAGACTAATTCATCTCCCATATATGGTATAACCACAGGATTTGGATCGCTTCATAATAAGACGATTAGTCCGGATCAACTAAATAAGCTGCAGGAAAATCTTGTTATGTCGCATGCCTGTGGTACAGGAGCAGAAGTAAGAGAGGAAATAGTCCGGATAATGTTGCTCCTGAAAATACATGGATTAAGTCTTGGTAAATCAGGAGTACAGGTAGCTACTGTTCAACGTCTTATCGACTTTTTTAACGAAGGTATTACACCTGTTGTTTATGAACAGGGATCGTTGGGTGCTTCAGGCGATCTGGCCCCACTTGCTCACCTTGTTCTCCCTCTTCTGGGAATGGGAGAGGTGATGTATAAAGGAGAGAAATATGAGGCTGCCATACTTATGAAGAAATTTGGCTGGTTACCTTTGGAACTGATGTCGAAGGAAGGACTTGCTCTACTCAATGGTACCCAGTTTATGAGCGCTTATGGAGTATATGTCATTACAATGGCTGAACGCCTATCTGAGCTTGCAGATATTGCATCAGTCATCTCTCTTGAAGCTTATGATGGAAGGCTTGATCCGTTTTTCGAAAGTATTCATGCAATCCGACCGCATAATGGACAGATCCGTACGGCGAAAGCATTCAGGGAAATGTTAAATGGCAGTCAGCTTATATCACGTAAAAAAGCCCATGTTCAGGATCCCTACTCATTCAGGTGCATACCTCAGGTACACGGAGCAAGCAAAGATGCAATAAGTTACGCCAAATCAGTAATCTTGACAGAGATCAACTCGGTAACCGATAACCCCACAATCTTCCCTGACGAAGATCTCATAGTATCGGGGGGGAATTTTCATGGCCAGCCACTTGCCCTTATTTTCGACTATATGGCAATCGCCTTAGCCGAACTTGGAAGTATATCGGAAAGAAGAGTATACAGGTTAATTGCAGGGCAGCGTGATCTTCCTGAGTTTCTTGTTGCCAGTCCAGGCCTGAATAGCGGTTTCATGATACCTCAATATACTGCAGCATCCATTGTAAGCCAGAATAAGCAGCTATGTACTCCATCTTCGATCGATTCAATTCCATCATCAAATGAGCAGGAAGATCATGTAAGTATGGGAGCAAACGGCGCTACAAGATTATTACGGGTTGCTGAAAACCTTGAAAGGATAATTGCAATTGAATTATTTACTGCTGTACAGGCGTTGGAGTTCAGAAGACCTCTCAAATCTTCTGAATTTATTGAAGGAGTAGTTAAGTCTTTCAGGAAGGATATTCCTTTTATTAAAAATGATAAAGTGATGTATCCTGAAATTGCAAAAGCAATTGATTTTGTCAGAAATTACGTCTCTGGTTCGGTCTGATTTGTTGTTTCCCGCCCTGTTGCTGTTTTGCACCCTGCAACTCTTCAAGCAGCTGAGCTTTATACTGGTTTTCAGCCTGATAGAATCTAATAACTTTAGCGGGGGGCAATACCTCTTTAAGTTTCTTATGCAAGGTAACCGCCAATGATGACTCCTGGGCTACGTCAGCAATGAGCTTATCACCCATGTCCGAAAGCTGAGAATCACTCAAAGTACTTTCCGATTGATTAAAGTCTCTGATAATTGAAATCTTATCAACTTGTAGTAGATTTTTCTGCTTCTGGTATTCATTATATATTGGCCAGAATTTTTCCGCTTCCTGTGAAGTAAGGTTCAGTTTCTTTGTGAAGAATCCAACTTTATAGGCATTCAGTTTTTCAAAGTTAGCGTTCTGGGCTGTCAAGCGCATTATAGGCAACGTAACAATCAAGATTAAAAAAATCAGACCTTTTTTCATGGTTTGTAACTTATAATTTTTCATAAATATCACTAATTTCAATATTATTCTGTAACAGATAATCAACTATGTCTGTTTTGTTTACATCTGATTCTTCCTGTGGTAGCATCGTTTGTGCAACGCTCTCTTCAATAGTAAGAATGTCAATATCATTTAAATATAATTCAGGCGTTCCTTCATTTTTTACTTCCGATACCTGAATAACTTTTTTGTCGGGTGAAAGGATGGTTACAGCAATATAACTTAGTATAACAAAGCCTGTAACTGATGCAGCAACAAGGAAGTAAGGCTTGAATCTGTTGTAGAATCCGATTTTCCTGCCTTCTTTTTCATAGCCGGATGTTGCAGAAATTATTTTTCTGGTTACCTCCTCAAAGTAGTTTTCCGGTACTTTGAAAGGATTTTTATCCGTAGTTTCATTTAGCTTGTTCATCATTCATTTAGATAATAAAGTATCAGAAAGGTTTAATCGCCGCCCAATAGTTTTTCGATTTTTTTTACCGCATGATGATAAGATGCTTTCAGAGCTCCTTCTGAAGTGGAAGTAACCTTACTCATCTCTTCGTAGGGCATCTCATCGAAATACTTAAGATTAAAAACTATGCGCTGTTTTTCAGGAAGCTTCAGAATCGCGTTCTGAAGTTTTACCTGGGCTTCATCGCCGTCAAACCAGGTGCTCCCTTCATACGAATTTGCAAAATAGCTATCAAGTTCATCAATAGAAACTGCAGCATTTCTTTTTCTTTTGTTAATCAATGCCAGAGCTTCATTTGTAGCTATAGTATAAAGCCATGTATAAATGGAACTTTCATTTCTGAAATCTCCCATACTCTTCCATGCATTGATAAATGTATTTTGAAGGGCATCATCAGCATCTTCATGTATTATTACCAGACGCCGGATATGCCAGTACAACCTGGAACTGTATTTCTCAACAACAAGCCTGAACCCCTTATTAAGATCAGTCTTAAGTAGCTCAGCAATGTTATCATTTGGCGTACTCGTACTCAATTGAAATTCAGATTTTCTTCTTAGATATATAAATCCTTCAAAGGTTTAAAGATAGATCATTTCTTTTTGCCCCACTATGGAAGCTCATATGTATTGAAATATCCCCTTATTTATGATAAATTTGCACCAAACGAAATAAACTGATAAAGGATGGCTCTTCAATGCGGAATAATAGGAATAACCAATGTTGGCAAAACAACTATTTTTAACTGTATCTCCAATACAAAAGGAGAAACAACAGCGTTTGCATATAGTGCAACAAAGTCGAATATGGGAATTGTGCAGGTTCCTGATCCAAGGCTTTATGAGCTTGAAAAACATCAGGTCACAGACAGAATCGTTCATGTAACTGTTGAAATTGTTGATATTCCAGGATTAACAAAGGGTTCGAATAAAGGAGAGGGCGTAGGTAATAAATTCCTTGGCGATATCAGAAACACAGATGCTCTGATTCATGTGCTCAGATGCTTTGATGATGAACTGCTTCCACATATTGAAGGTTCTATCGATCCTGTAAGGGATCTGGAAACCATCGACCTCGAATTACAAGTAAAAGATCTTGAATCGGTTGAGAAAAAGATACAAAGGCTGGAAAGAGCAGCAAAGGTTGGTGATAAAGACGCAAGACAGGGATTAGAGGTTTTGGTTCGTTATAAAGATCATTTTGAAAATTTCAGTAATGCCCGGACTCTTGAGCTTCGCGAGGAGGATAAAAAGCATGTGGATGACCTGTTTCTTTTGACCATGAAACCTGTAATATATGTTTGTAATGTAGATGAGAAATCAGCCGTTTCAGGTAATAAATATGTTGAAAAAGTTAAGGAATTTTTGAAGGATAAGAATGCTGAGATTATAATAATAGCAGGAGCAATTGAAGCAGAAATTGCCGAACTGGAGAACAAAGAAGACCGTTTAGCGTTTCTTAAGGATGCGGGACTTTCCGAACCAGGTGTTGATAAACTTGTAAGAGCCGCATATAAAATGTTGAATTTGCAAACTTTTTTTACTGTTGGCCCTATGGAGATCCGAGCCTGGACAATAAAAACCGGAATGACTGCACCTCAGGCTGCAGGAGTAATCCACAGCGATCTGGAGAGAGGGTTTATCAGAGCCGAAGTAATGAAGTACAAAGATTTTGTTAGTCTTGGTTCTGAGCATGCCTGTAAGGAAGCAGGTAAGTTTAATGTGGAAGGGAAAAATTATATTGTTGAAGATGGCGATATTTTGCACATAAGATTTAACGTATAAAGTATTCATGACCAAACGTTTCCTGACATTATTAATTATATTTGGTTCATTAGCGCTGAGGTGCTATCCACAGGAAATAAATCTAAATGACAGGCTTCGTAAAATTGTCGCTCAAAATGGCCAGGCTGAGGTGACTATTCCATTTAATGGTAAGATATCAACAGAATTTCTTACAAATAATGTCTCCATTTCATCAGTCAAAAACAAAACAATCCATATTATTTTGTCACGACTTACAATAGAATGGTTTATTGGGCAAAATATTGATTACCAGATAATAGAAAGAGAAGAGAGTAAGGGTCTTATCTCGGCAATGAATATGACCCAGGCAATCGGATGGGATAAATACCCGACCTATCAGCAATATGATTCTATTATGCAGAGTTTCAGGACTCTTTATCCCACACTCTGCCATCTCGATACCATTGGAACGAGCATATACGGGAAATTGGTTTTTGCCCTTAAAATATCTGATAATGCTTCTGTTAAAGAAGACAAGCCGGAAGTTTTTTATACCTCAACCATACATGGTGATGAAACAGGTGGTTTTATACTTATGCTCCACCTTGCAGACTATCTTCTTAAAAATTACAATCTTGATAGTCGTGTTAAAAACATGGTTGATAATCTTGAGATCTGGATAAATCCCCTCTCAAATCCTGATGGAACTTACAGGACCGGCAATACAATATCTTCACCAACCAGGTTTAATGCTAACGGAATGGATCTTAACAGAAATTTTCCAGATCCTCTCCAGCCTGGTGTAATTCAGCAAAAAGAGAATGTGGATATGATAAAGTTTCTGCGAAAACATAAATTTGTCATTTCTGCTAATTTTCATGCAGGAGCTGAAGTTGTAAATTATCCATGGGACAGGTGGCCAAGACTTCATGCTGATGATGACTGGTTTTATAACATAAGCAGAGCATATGCTGATACAGCTCATGCTCATTCTGTTGCCGGATATATGACTGATGAAATGAATGGTGTAACAGATGGATATGCATGGTATCAGGTTTTAGGGGGACGACAGGATTTTATGACTTATTCTCTTCAGGGGCGCGAGGTAACCATTGAACTCGATGTGGACCATTTGACTCCTGCTGCTAATCTTAATACTCTATGGCAGTCGAATTACCGCTCATTATTAGGCTATCTCGAAAATGCAATGTATGGAATTCATGGCCATGTACGTAATTCCGTTACCCTTGAACCCATGTCGGCCAATATTTTTATTGCTGGACATGACAAAGATAGTTCTCAGGTAGTTTCTGATATTAAAACAGGTAGTTTTGTGAGGATGCTTGCACCTGGGACATGGGATCTCACTTTTTCTGCACCTGGTTACCATGATAAAATTGTTAGTAACGTTGTTGTCATTTCAGGCCAGAAAATTGAACTGATAGTAGATCTGGTGCCAATTATTAATGAAGTTGACACAACAAATCCGGAAGTACCCTTTCTATATCCTAATCCTGCTGCAGATGAAATTAAGGCAGTTCTTCCCCAGGGGATTATCGGAGCTGTGAACATAAAGGTTTTTAATCTGACAGGTATGTTAATGTTGGAATATAATACTGAAGCCTTTGCTAAAACGCCACTTTCAGTTGATATTAGATCTTTAACAAGAGGAATATATTCTATTGTTTTCTCAAACAATCATACGAAAATCACGTACAAAAGCAGGTTCGTTGTCATTAAATAGCAATTCTCTCAGTCTTAACCTTAACCTCAACCTCAACCTCAACCTCAGACACCCGAAGCCGGGAGTGTAAATTTAAATGTGCTTCCTTTTCCCTCTACACTTACAGCCCATATTTTGCCCCCATGTTTTTCAACAAAATCTTTGCAAATTATCAATCCCAGACCTGTACTGGGTTCTCCTTCAGTACCTCTCCGACCTGTTTTCTCGTTAAGCATAAAGAGATGCTCAAGTATGTTCTTATTCATTCCTATGCCGGTATCCTTTACAGAAATTTCTGTAGAATTGCCTTGCAATGAGCATGCCTTAATTAATATTTTACCACCTTTCGGAGTAAATTTAACTGCATTGGCAGTTAAGTTACGGACAATTGATCCAAGCATATTTTTATCCGCAAGGATCAGCATACCTTCAGGGATACTCAATTCGATTTTTATTCCCTTCTTATTTGCTGAATCAAGTGCCAATTGTATACCATCGGTAATTTTAGGATTTAATAGAAATAATTCCCTGTCAAAGTTTAGTAAGCCTCTTTGAAATCGCGACCAATCCAGCAGGTTCTCAAGTAGCTGAAAGAGATTTGTTGCAGAATTACTCATGCTGAGGGTAATCTTCTGCAAATCTTTAATCGGCATTGTATCAAGCTCCTCTACCATCTTCTTTGTAAAACCAAGAAAAACATTAAAAGGACTTCGGAGATCATGTGCGATTAGTGAGAAGAACTTATCTTTCTCTGCATTTAACTGAAGCAATTTGGTTTCGTTTTCTTTTAATAACTGTTCTGCATTTTTGCGTTCGGTAATGTCATAAGTTAGTACAATAATAGAACTTACGTTTCCGGCTTTATCAAAATCAGGAGCATAATTAACACTGATCCAGCGCTTCCCGTTGACCATATTGAAAGTGTTTTCGTAGGAAGCTGACTTTCCCCTTAAAACCATTTCAATATATTTAAGTGCAAATTGAAAGTTCGTTTCTCCGATTACTTCTCTTACATGTTTGCCTACAATTTCTTCTATCGGTATTCCGAATGAGTTTTGATATGCCTTGTTTACATATCCGTATGTAAGAGTTTTAGCATTAACAAAAGCAATATATCCGGGTAAATTATCTGCCAGGGTGAATAATTTTGATTCATTTTCAATATTCGTCAAAGTATTCAGATTATATCTTGAAATCTGTTTGCTTAGTTCCCTGTTCCGGGTTTCAAGATCTGTCTGGCGTAACTTTAGCTCTTCAATAAGCTTAATATACTCTAATTTAGAAGGGCTAACTTTAGACATAGAAAAGGTATTAATTTTTATTTCGACCTGAAATCGTCCTGTTTGTTGGTGCAAGTTATGTATTGCACAGCCACCATGAGTAGTTTTTTCCTGAATTTTGACGAATAATGTTATTTTTGCAGCTGAAATTTACATAGGGAAATTCAGGGTTTATGTTATGAAGAATTTAATGGTACAATCAAAAAGGTTTGCAATAGTTCTTTTATTGGTATCTGTATTTATAAAATTATCAGGACAGGGAGCATATCTGCCCCCTGACAGGCCAAAACTTGTTATCGGCATTGTGGTTGAACAGCTTAAGTTTGATCAGCTTGAAAAATTCAGGGATCGGTTGGGGGAGAATGGAATAAAAAGGCTTATAAATGAAGGGACCTACTTTAAAAATGCCTCATTCGAATATATGCTTACTCAATCCGCTCCTGGTCATGCTACAATATCGACCGGTTCCGAGCCTTCTTCTCACGGGATTACATCTGACAGCTGGTATTTACCTCTGAAAAACGAATTGATTTATTGTACCAGAGATCTGTCAGCTAATTCAATCGGGGGAAGCTATGAAACTGGTAAATTCTCCCCCGTTAACCTACTGGCATCAACATTTTCTGATGAGCTTGAAATGGCAACAAACATGAAGGCTAAAGTTTTTGGAGTAGGTATAAATGAGACTTCAGTAATATTATCCACAGGTCATTCTGCTAATGGTGCTTATTGGTATGATAATGTTACAGGGACATGGATGTCCAGCTCTTATTATATTGACTCCCTTCCCGGCTGGGTAAACGACTTTAATGCAATGAAGTTTTCGGATTCATATCTTAATAGTGTTTGGGATCTTTTGAGACCTGCTAAAGATTATTCTGATTGTCTTCCCGATTCCAATAGTTTTGAAACCGGTTTTAATGGAGTTAATTATTTCCCCTATGATTTTAAGAAGATGAGGCCAAAAGGAATATTGAATTCCAAGATTGATTATAAGCTTCTCAGGGAGACACCATTTGGGAATTCATTAACTACAAATTTTGCCATAAGACTTATTGAAAAGGAGCACCTGGGCAAGGACGATGTAACAGATTATTTGTCAATATGTTACTCTGCAACAGATAATATTGGTCACAGATTCGGCCCCTCATCAGTTGAGATGGGAGATGCAATAATCAGGCTCGATGATGATATTAAAAATCTTCTTGCATACGTAACTGACAGCATTGGGAAGAAGAATGTCCTGATATACTTTACTGCTGCGCATGGAATATCAGAAATTCCAACTGTTCTTGAAAAAAACAGGATACCTGCAGGATATTTTAAACAGAATCAGGCTTTACAATTGTTAAGGAGCTATCTTAATGCTGTTTACGGGGAGGGTGATTGGGTAAAAGGTTACTCTGAAAGGCAGATTTTTCTGAACAGGACTTTGATTGAGGACGCAAGGCTTTCCCTTGATGATGTTCAAAAGAAGGTGGCCCGTTTTCTGGTTCAGTTCACAGGTGTTGCATCGGCATATCCTTATTCAGCTTTTGAGGCAAATGATTTTGGAAATGGAAATCTTAGAAGGATCATAAATAGTTTTAGTCCGCAAAGATCAGGTGATGTTATAGTAACACTAAACCCCGGATGGGTTGAAAAGGAAGATGATTATGTTACTAATCACAACTCTCCATATGAATATGATTCTCATGTTCCGCTTATCTGGTATGGATGGACAATGAACAGGGCAACTGTAACACGGAAAGTTAATATGACCGATATCGCGGCCACACTTTCATCACTTTGTAAAGTTCCGTATCCGAATGCATGTACCGGAGAACCAATGTTTGAATTGTTCAGATAAATCTATCACGGATTGTACATGCATCAATCAAAAGATCCGGGTTCTTTTCACATCCGTTACCCAGAATGATCAGATTTGCACCTGCATTGAAAATATTTTCAACCTCCTGCTTGTTTTTTATTCCTCCTCCTACAGCAATAGGGATTGATATATTATCGCGGACAGCTTTTATTATATTTATAGGAACATGGCCATTGGCGCCGCTTCCTGCCTCAAGATAAATCATTTGCAGTCCAAGCATTTCGCCGGCAAGGGCCGTTGCGACAACAATTTCAGGTTTATCAGAAGGAATTGCTTCTGTCTGACTGATATATTCAACTGAGGTCTTATTACCGCAGCTGATTAAGATATAACCGACTGATATCAGTTTTTCTTTAACATCTTTAAGATGAGGGGCTGCTATGACATGGTTTCCAATCAGTAACTCAGGGTTGCGTCCGGAAATCAGAGAAAGGAGCATTATTATATCTGCATTATGTGTAAGTTGGAGAAGGTTTCCCGGGAAAAGTATGACAGGTATTGAACACAGTTCCCTTATATTATCTATAAGAGTGTCAATGCTGTTGAAAGTGAGACTTCCACCTGCAAGAATATAATCGGTATTGCTTATTCTGGCAATACTAAGAATGTTTCTTAGTGAGTCACCCTTAGCCTTATCGGGATCAAGCAGAAGGGCGATACTTTTTTTACCGGGGAAATTACCTGACTTCATAGTTCTTTTTTGTCCAAACTATAGCGTAATTATCATATTTGGAATAGTAGAGATCGAATGATTCATTAATCTTATTTGTATGAACCTGTCCCTTTATTTCTCCTGATTCTTTAACCTCAAAAGGCTCAATGGTAAGATTATTTCGTATGCTGATTCCTTCTTTATCGCAGATTTTGTAGAGTGCTTCTTTGGCGCACCAGTGAAGATAGAGATGATATTTCCGGTCATCATGTTCTTTAGTCACTTTTTCCTTCCTGTTGAGAAATTTGAAAGCAAATGCAGCAATATTGGAACTCATGTATTCAAGATCGATTCCAACTTTTTCATTTGTGCTTAAAAGAATAGCAGTAAGTTTGTGTGAATGCGAAATACTGATAAACCTTGAACCATCTTTAAGGAATGGTTTGTTATTCTTATTGTAAACGATTCCTGCTTCTTTCCCTATCAGTTCTGCAAGCAATGCTCTTACACTGAGGAATTCAAGTTTTCTGGATGTACTGCTGAATCCTTTATACTTCTTTTTTTCATCATTATCAAGATCAACAAGACTTAGAAGAGTATCGAGATCCTCTTCAATTTTCCAAACGCCAAGTATGGAAAACTCATTTAAATAATGTTTTGTTATACAACCCATTTTTAGATGGTAAGTGTTACTTCTTCCATTTCAGAGTTTCAACCATATGTATAATATCCTCCCTGAAAAATTCTATTACCGGCGCCAGTGAATCTGCGTTTGGTTCGGCAGAAAAATAAAGTGAACCTCTAAGATAGTGATTTATACTGTCGGTAACATAAAACTGGACAGCTGAGGCAGTATTTCCCTTAAGATCGTATAGTATTCCGTAAACTTTATTTTCCTGATTGTTATATACCTGTTGGTTTATGGCATCTGCTTTGGCGATATGACTTTTGATATTCAGTTTATAGGTCTGTTCCATAAGGCTATCCAGATTACTGATAACATCTTTATATGTAAAATATATTTTTGCTTTGTATTCCGGAAATTCAATATTAAACCAGCCTGGTTTAGTTTTGTCCTCCTTCTGATATGAAATTTTACCATATGCAGGATACTCGAAATAGAAAGGCATACCTTTTGTTTTTGTGGAAGTCTGATCAAATACAATATATTTTTTCTCAGGAAGGTAGATTCTGATGAAGCCCTTAGGTTTTGGTATAGCAACCTCCCTGCAACTGTAAGAAGCTACTAGTAATGCCAGAATTATTAATAGCCTGACTTTTCTAATTCTCACCATCAGTTTTATTTATTTCGACGCGGATCTCTTTTATTCTTCTCTTGTCTGCAGCTTCAATAATGAAGGTAAAATCGCCATGTTTTATGATCTGCCCTTTTTGTGGTATTTCACCTGTCAGTTCAAGAATTAGTCCGGCGAGTGTTTCAGATTCTCCCCTGACCTCCTCAAAAAGCTCTTCTTCAAAGTCAACTATCTTACAGAAATCATTTAATAAGATTTTCCCTTCAAAAATGTACGTCTTCTCATCAAGTTTACGGAAGAGTAATTGAATATCGTCACTCTCATCGGAAATTTCGCCGACAATTTCTTCCAGAATATCTTCAAGTGTAACTATTCCCGAAGTTCCACCATATTCATCTATTACAACTGCCATATGTATCTTCTTGGTCTGAAATTCTTTAAGAAGATCGTTAATTTTTTTTGTTTCAGGGACAAAATATGGCGGACGAAGAAGCGCCTGCCATTTAAAACTTCCGGGGTTATTTGTATATGGCAAAACATCTTTTGCATATAAAATACCCTTTACGCTATCAAAGGAACCTGAATAAACCGGAATTCTTGAATACCCTGAACTTATTATTACAGGGACTATTTTGTCGAATCCCGATCTGATATCTATTGCAGTAACATCAATACGAGGACACATTATAGCGCTGACGTTTATGTTTCCGAAATTAACTATGCCTTTAAGAATCTTATCATCCTGGTTAAAATCATCAGATGTCAGTTCAAGAGCATCGGAAAGGTCATCCATACTAATATTCGACCTGTGGGTTCCGGTTCTTTTTTTCACGAAGGAAGATGAGAATATCAGAAGCGATGTCACTGGTCCAAAAACCTTTTCAAGCACTGTAAGGGGATATGCCATAAACAAAGCAACTTCAACATGATTTCTTGAGGCATAAACCTTCGGCATTACCTCTCCGAAAAAGAGCAGTAAAAAAGTTATGATAATTACATTACTAATGAATCCAAGCAGCGAAGAGCTGAATACAAACATTGAGGAGCTAATAAATGCAGCCAGGAGGACTATAGCAATATTAATAGTATTATTGGCCACGAGAATTGTACTTAATAGTTTTTCGGGGCTATTGTACAGCTTCATAGTAATTTGTGACTTTTTGCTTTTATTTGTTTTATACTTCTCAATGTCTTCTGGTGTGAATGAGAAATATGCTACTTCAGAAGCCGACATAAGGGCTGAACCAAGAAGAAGTATTATAAGAATAATGAGCCATATAACTATTTTAATATCAGGTAAATTAACAACAATACCTGATACTGGTAACAGAAAAGAATTTAAATATATGGTTTCCAATTGAGATTATTTTAAAAACAAGCTAAAATGGCAGGTCATCCTCATTCTGACTCATCCCTGGAACTTCTTTCTCACCGGGAGTCTGATAAGCGATTGGCGGTTCATTCAGCAGAGAACTATCTGTCCCCTTATCATTTATCTCGTTTTTGCCATGATCAGTCGGCACAGAAGAATTTACCGGCCCCTGTTTCTTCTCAAGAAGCAATAACGTATCTGCAAGGATTTCAGTTATATACTTATTTATTCCGTCTTTATCTACATAAGAACGGGTCTTAATTTTTCCGACAATATATATTTGCGAACCTTTTTTAACAGTCTTTTCAGCAACTTCTGCCAATGCACGCCAAAGAACGATATTATGCCATTCAGTTGAGGTTATTGTTTCTCCCTGCTGATTAGTGTATGTTTCACTGGTAGCAAGAGGAAATGATGCTTTAGCAACACCTTTGTCAAAATAGCGTATAGTTGGATCTTTTCCGACATTTCCTACGAGTATAACCTTATTGATTGACATGTAGTTACATATTTGTTAATAATTCTGATACAGGAATGTAAAGTTAAGAAAAAAACCAGTCAGAACAAACTTAGTCAGTAATTATTGCCTAAAGTATATTGGCTCAGGAAGTTATAGGGATTTTTGTCGAAATATTGATGAAAAACATGGAATAGTTTATGGAAGACTGAAGAATGAGTTTAAATCATTTGGTTGAATCAGGCAATTTATAGGCACGTATCAGGTTAAATCCTCGGACGTCGGACTTCTGACTTCTGACTTTAAACTTCTGTTTTACTTGTCTTTTACCTATTTCATTGTAATAAAGGACTTAATATTAATTATTTAAAAAAATTATTATGTAAGTGTTTCAATTTAAACAAATAATATATTTATATTTGCACTGTTGAAAAAATGATTACTCAAAATAATTTGTTGAATTTTAAACATCTCAAAAAATGACTAAAGCAGACATCGTTAACGAAATCGCCAAGAACACTGGTATTGAAAAGGTAACAGTACAAAAGACTGTTGAAGCCTTAATGGAAACTGTTAAGGATTCCATGGTAAAGGGAAGTAATGTTTATCTTAGAGGATTTGGAAGCTTCATCGTTAAGAAAAGAGCCAAGAAAACTGCAAGGAATATCTCCAAAAATACAACTATCATTATTCCTGCACATAACATCCCAGCTTTTAAGCCGGCCAAATCTTTCA
>JANXXP010000284.1 GCA_025350595.1 Bacteroidota bacterium | reverse complement strand
TTTTTGTTCATCCTGAAAAACGGAATGCAAAGCAATGCAATTAACATAAAAGGTAATACCCCTGAATTATTCAATGGATCAAACTCAGAAGTAACGGTAGTACCAATCAAGTTTGGAAATGTAACTTTTACCGATTTGATCCAGTTATTCAGAGGTAAAAAACTTACACGTGTCAGCACTAAAATAAATCCGATAAATGCATAAGGAGTCCAGGCATTAATTAAGCTTAATTTTCCGTTAGGTACTATCTTTGGAAAAGAAATAGAACCACTCCAATTGGTTTCCCACTTCTCTTTTGCCGGGAAATCCCAAACCTGTTTTGGTTTCAGAAATCCTGCTTTGGTCAAAGGGATAAGAATGAGAAGACCAATCAGACCACCAAGAAGACTGGGGAATTCAGGACCTAATAATAAAGCTACTATCAGATAGGGAACAACGAAACATAATCCCGCAAAGATTGCATAAGGCCATATTGCCAGACCCTCTTTAATACTTTTTTTCTCACCAAAGAAACGAGTTAGTACAACAACCATTATTAATGGTATCAAGGTACCTGTAATGGCATGAATAATAGCAGTCCAATCTCCAACTTCACTGATAAATCCGCTATAGGTCAATCCTCTTTCTGACAGGGTTTTGAGAATTTCGGGTGTATTCAGGGTAGAGCCGATACCAATTAAAGTCGGAGTGCCGACTGTTCCAAATGAAACAGCAGTAGTGTTTGCGATGAGAGCTACCATAACAGCTGCAAGAGCAGGAAAACCTAAAGATAGAAGTAACGGGGCAACAAGGGCAGCCGGTACGCCAAATCCGGCCGCTCCTTCAATAAAACTGCCAAATAACCATGCAATAATTATTGCCTGAACTCTCCGGTCAGGAGAAATGGTTGAAAAACCCTGGTTTATCACATCTAACGCACCACTTTCCTTCAGAGTAAAAAGCAGGGTTAAGGCGCCAAATACAATAAGTATTATCTTTAACATAACAACCATTCCGTTAAGGCCTGATGCCAATACCCAGTTTAAAGGTGTTTTCCAGATAAACAATGCTAATATTATTGTTATCCCTAACGCCACTGGCATAGCTTTTACAGCAGGCCAGCGTAAACCAACCATGAGTACAAAGATAGCCACAAGGGGTAGTGCGGCGAGTAGTGCTAATATTCCTTCACTCATATTAATCAGTTGCGAAAGGATTTCATCTTAGAAACTTTTGTCCTGTTTTTATCCATTTGTGGCCGTATTAACTTCTTACAACTGGCTCGCTACGGCAAGCATAAAGAACAAAGGTACAGACAACAATTTGAAAAACAATTTGATTTCTTAACATTTAATAAGGAACTTGTTTTGTCTTCAGGCAGTGGGTGTTTTGCGATTGCCTTTGGTGAAGAGATTTATTGACGTGTTCGGGATTACCCCATACTCTATCATAAATCAAATACATTTCAAAGAACTTATATTATAGCACTATGGCCGCTTAAAACTTAACGAACTATTGATATAGAAGATGAAGCAAAAAATACCATTGATCAGATACCGCTGAATAAAAAGTATCTTGAAAGTCTCAATTAGTTTTATTGGCGAAAATACAGTGAACAGTACTTAAACAGGTTCGTTTAGTATTACTTATATTTAAAGTCGTAAGCCTGTCAGTCAGGCTTGCTTTTATGCCCTTAGAATGAGAATGTTTAAGGAGACAAATGACACAAGACAGCCCCGAATTGGCTATAGCTGTTGATTCCGATACTCTCCCGGAGTCATTTTATAATACTTTTTAAATGCAAAGTTAAAGTATTGAGGTGAAGAAAAGCCACTATGGTAAGCAATGTTGGTTATAGAGAACTCCGGTTGTTTGACCAATTGTATTGCAGCTTCATTCAGTCTGAGGAGGTTGAGATATTCCATCGGAGCACAGTTGTTGATTTCTTTACAGTAGTGAGTAAAACGAGTAAGCCCCAGGTGGCAATAATCGGCCATTTTTTCTACACTCCAATTCTCATTGAGACTTGATTCCAGTGTTTTCAGAAATAATTGGACTGTCCTTTTACTTTCAACCAAAGTATGGTCGAGTGGAATGTTGCCCTTCTGAAATAGTTCAAGCAATAATACGAAAAGGGTATTAATCAGAATCTTCAATCGAGACTCAAATGACTTCTCCTGACTCATCCTGATTGCTTTCCCGATATTGGCAAAGCATTCGCAGATTTCGGAATTGGCTTTCCACAGAGGTTGCTCATTTTGTCTCAAATATCTTGTAAGTTCAAAAATATCAGGCTGATTAAGTACAATCCATTCAGGCCATTGCCATTCCTGATGAGGGTGTCTGACATTTACATCAAGAATAATCCAGTAAAGTTTGCTTAGATCGACTCTGGGGTTGCCAAGTTTATGCATAATCCATGGACGGGTTATTGTCAGGTCATAAGGATGTACCTGATATTCTTCCCCGTTAATTAAAAACTGCAGGTTCCCTGATTCCAGGAAACTTAACTCAATTCCTTCATTAGTATGCCAATCCAGACCCCAGTTTTGAAGTTTTTTAATATCCCAGTAGCCTATACTCTTAACCCCCGTCAGTTCACCCATTGCCAAAGCTTTCCCTGGATAAGTACCCCGTACAAGAGTATTTAATTCGATTTCCTTTTTTTCCCAGGCTTGCTTCAACCTAAAACAAGAATCGGCTTTATAAACCAATTTGTTTTCCGGATCATGGTATTTTGGAATATCAGGTTTCATCTGAGTAGAATTAAGAAATCTTTCAATGGTTTATTTTGGAATAGCAAAATAACTTATAGTTATATATTTGTAAATATCAACATATTTTTACGAATCATAAAACCGGTATTTCAGAGCTAACTAAAATTTTATTTCAATAATTCGGGAAAATGCAATAAAGTAATGAAATCATTAACATTAACCAGAAGAAAATTCCTTTCAAACGTAACAGTTGGCACAACCGGGTTAATGGTTGCTCCGATGCTTCTTTCGTGTAAATCTAAAAACCAAAATAGCATGATAAAATTAGGAATCAATATGGAATTTGTGCGCTCCCATGATATGTCGTTTGAAAATGGCGTTAAAAAGGCAGCTGAAATCGGTTATGAATATTGCGAGCCAATGGTTCATTGGGGCAGGGAATTACTTAGTGAAGCAGGATATTTTCACTCTGTTTCCATGTATAATGACCCACTTTGGGTCAAAGAAATATGTGATACAAACAAAATAAAAATGTCAGCTTTATCATCTCATTCGCCTTTGTGTAAGCCCGAAATTAGTGTGGAATATTTAAAAATGGCTGTCCGCTTTGCTGCTGAGATGGGTGTAACTGTGGTTAATACAGATGAAGGGCCTAAACCAGAATGGACGACCAAAGAAATGGACTATTGCCTGATGAAATACTCGCTTACCGAAATAGCCAGAGTTGCAGAACGTCACAAAGTAGTAATTGGCCTTGAACCTCATTCACAATATAGCAAAACCCCCGATGGGCTCGATAGCATTTATAATTTAGTAAAATCTCCTTCTATTGGGATAAATTTTGATACAGGTAACAGTTACCTGGCTGGTGGCTCTGATGTCTATGAATGGCTCGAAAGAGTTAAAGCTCGCCTAGTGCATTTACATGCAAAAGATATTAGTATGGCACAAAGTAATGCTGAGCGTGGGAAAGTTACGGGAACTGCTGTTGGATGTGCTTGTGGAGATGGTGTGGTTGATTGGAAACATATAATCGATATTGTCAAATCGACCGGAAAAAATATCGTTTTTTCAGTAGAATGTGGAACCATAGACCAGGCTATACGAAGTTTTTAAAATTTATATTAATTTGGAGAGATGTTCAAAACTTCGTATAGCCTGGTCTATGGTTCCACATTCTACTGAAAAAACGATATTTTTTCCGGTCGATTTGACAATATCGATTATATGTTTCCAAT
>JANXXP010000278.1 GCA_025350595.1 Bacteroidota bacterium | reverse complement strand
TTTGTTATTTACTCTTGCCAATGGTAAAATTGGGACCTTATTTACCAATCTCAATATACTTAGCATATTTGCTTTTACTCCCGCTCCATAAACAAGAGGTGTTCTTACAATTGATACAATAAAACCTGGTTCTTCTATTTTTTTCAAAGCGATTTCAGCTTCATACTTACTTTTTCCATAAGAATCTTCCGGAACACAATATGAATCTTCATTCCATGGGCCTGAATCCGGAATAAATTCACCATAAACTTTTACCGAACTTAGAAATATGAATTGTCTAACTCCGGCTTTTTTAGCATGTTGGGCCACTGTGATACATAAGTCTCTGTTAATTTTGTAATACTGATCTTCGCGTATGGTTTTTGATTGATGCACTATAGCCACCAAATGAATAATAACATCATATTTGCTAAAATCAATATCTTCAGGTTTGTGGACAAATAATGAGATTTCTTCCACATTTTTGTTAACCGAATTGTCGATATAATTTTTTCCTACAAAACTGTCAGCTCCGGTAATTAGAATTCTTGCCATTTATTATCAATTAATAGATTCTAAGACTTCGTTATTGTTAAATGTATGATGTATGAAATATGGAAGAATAACAAAAAATCCCATGATTGGGGGATCAAAAGGACTTCCTCCACTGAAAAATGAAAAGAAGAAGATTATAAGAAAAAATATAAATAAGGGTTGATTTTCTTTAAAATACTTAACATAATAATAAAATACCTTATACGTAAAGAATAGATATATTGATAAGCCGAATATCCCTGAATATAATAAAATGTACAGAAAAGGATTATGCGGGTAATCGTCCTTTGATTTGTCTTTTAGAAATACAGCGCCATACCAATTCAGAAAATAAAAGCCACCGCCAAAGATCTTTTCAAAGGTATTATATTCATTTTTATAAATTTTTAGGGCAAACTTCCATCTTTCAATTCGGTCCATCCCAAAGCTAAGAGTTACTGTATCATTCAACATTACATTTTTCATACCATAATATGAAGTGTCATTAGTGAAAAAAGTTCTTAACCATTTATTGATTGGATCAGAAGAAATTAAAACAAATTGCAAAAACGAAAAATCAGTTGACATATAATTTACTCGTGAAGAAGAAATTTTACTATTAACCAGTCTTGTTAAGGTTGAATTTTGCACCTTGGTATTATAAGGACAATTAAGATAATTGTAGTTACTATTTGCCTTCTTAATGCTTTCAAATCTTAACAAAGATGAAGTATTAGGATTAGTGTCTATCTTTTCAATCTGAGGATATGCAAAGATCACATGTCCTTTCATTTTTGAAAAATCCTGTACATTTCTTTTTAAAAACGCCAAATAGACTTTAATCAGTCCATCATTGCATGTAAAGTTCAATTCAAGTTTTTGCCAAACATTTCTTTTTAACAGATTGTATCCATCATTTCGGATTCCGTCTTTAAATGCTTTACTATCTCCTAACATTAAATATGCTGAATTGCCATCAAAATCATCAGAAACAAAACAAAAAACATTTATTTTGTATTGATCTCCATTTTTAACATCTAATTGATAGAGAATTGAAAATGCTTCACAAGCATTAACATCATTATAGTATGAGGCATTGCAGGTACTATCCATAAGATAGCCAATACAATCTGAAGGAATCATGTCAACATTCTTTCCGGTTAAAGGAAAGACATTTTTATGAATTCTACCTCCCCACCCACTATCCGGAACTTTAGGATCAATCGATGAATTTAAAATTTTATTATAATTGATTGATTCAATTTTTTCATATTGAGGGTAAGCGAAAATTATATGACCTTTCAAATTAGATAAATTTCCAACTCCTTTTTTCATGAAAGCAATATAAACAGGAATTACTCCATCGCTGCATTCAAATTCCAATTCTAATTTTTGCCAAATTCCCTTTTGGGACAATTTGTAATTGGTTCGACGGACTCCTCGATCATATGCATCACAATCACCTAACATCAAATAAGCTGAGGTTCCATCGAAGTCTTCAGATAGATAACAAAATACAGAGACTTTATAGCAATCTCCTTTTGAAACTTTAAATTTAAATACAGATGAATATGCTTCACAGACATCAACATTGGAATAATATGATGCATCACAGGAGTTATCCATTAAATAACCTATACTACTGCGAGGAACTATTTCTGCATTTTTTCCTGTTAAAGGATAAATATTTTTATGTATTCTTTTTCCCCAACCACTATCTGGATTTCTTGGATCAAAAACTGTTTTCCAAATATCATCATAAACCGTTAAATAGTTTAAATCCTTATTGACAATTTCACCTATTTTTGATATACCCGCAGCTAATCTGATCCTCACTAACTCTTTATTCTTTGTACCAATTGAGCTAAAAATGTTATTCTTAGTCATGTATGAAAATTGGAAAAAAAACAAATACATCAATAAAGCTAACAATGGCAAGGTGATAGGAAAGTAACTAAAAGTAAATGATAAATTGTTTATTGTGGAATTTTTCTTAAAGAGCTTAATAGCGGAAAACAAAAAAGCGACTAAATAAACTAAAATAAAAAGTATAATACCTCTTCTGGAACCAGATAATAAAATAGAAAAGGAGAACAGAACGAGCAAAAAATTGTACAGAATTTTCTTTAATATGGAAAATTCTTTTCTTAATGTAAAGAATAAACTTACTAGTCCAAAGAAGATCGGCAATAATGAAAAATTATTATCAATATAGACATCTTCAATCCCATTAGTATCTAATTTGTTTATTGAATATATATCAAATAAATCTAAAATTGAGAAAATCGATATAATTATAGAAAAGTAGATAGTAAGCCTAATAAATGTATACAAAGAATATTTCAATTCTTCCCTTTTAGTTATATATATGTAGTAAAACCAAAATATTATTATAAGTATCAAGGCATTCATCAAATCTTTAAAGACTGATAAATAAAATTTATTTGTAAAAAGGAAGGCTACAGTTAGATAGAGAAAAAGCACAAATATTAATCTAAAATCCTTTAGAAGGATTTTAGTATTTCTGAATAAATTCTTTTTATGAAAGAATATCGTGTATAAAATAAATACACTTATAAGTAACATGAATAGATATTTGAAAGAGGGAATTGCTGTTCTATAAATGAAGAGTAATGCGATCAAATTAATTACCCATATCTCAGCATTAAGATTATCTTTATTCTTATTTATTTCAAATTTGAAGTTACTCATATTTAATTGCTTTAAAATAATATGAAATGGATACCTCTAAAAAAAGTTGCTTTAATTTAGAAAAAATAAAATATGACCATTTCAACTTTTAGCTAATTTTCCTACTTAAATAAAGTTGATTCTGTTTGTTTTCATTTAAATATCTCTTTTAATTCCTTTGAATAAATATCAAAAATGATTTTATCATCAAATTGCCGAATCATTTTTTCTCGTCCCTTTTTACCCATTAAAGCTTTTTCATCTTCAGGAATATGATACATTTTTATCATCTTTTCTGCTAAATCTAACGGGTCCTTAACAGCACATAAATATCCTGTAATATTATCTTCCACTACATCTTTACATCCAACACTATTGGCAGCAATAACTGGTTTCTCCATGGAGGATGCCTCCAACAAAGTGCGAGGCACACCTTCTCGATACGAAGGAAGTACAATACAATCAACATTTTGGATAACACTCCTTGTATCTTCAACTGTACCCAAATAATTAATTATTTTGTTATCATGCCAGTTCTTAACAATGTCCTTTTCAATACCACTTGGATTATTTTCATCAATATATCCTAATAACAAATATTCTACCTTTTTCAAATCTTGTCTTTTTTGCAAGATTTTAATCGCTTCTATATATTCGCCAACTCCTTTATCCCAAAGTAACCTTGCAATTAAAAGAAATTTAAAATAGTCATTTGCTTTTTTTAAGACAGGAATATAAAACGAAGTATCGATACCTTCACCAGGAAGAATAACACACTTATTAGGAGGAACTAATTTGAATTTTAAGAATAATTCGTGGTCATCCTTATTTAAAAAAAAGATCTTATGGGGAAAATACAAACTAGTTTTATAAGTAAATCTTACAAATTTAGCTAGAAAATTGTTTCTCATAAACGAAAAACCTAAACCAGTAGTTACAGCAAACGATGGAATACGTAAAATAAAAGCTGCTATTGAACCATACAAAATTGGTTTAATTGTATAGTTAATAATTAAATCTGGCTTTTCAGAATGATAAATTCTTAATAAGCTAAAAAAGTATTTTAGATCAAGAAAAGGATTTAGGCCTTTCCTTGAGAGTGGAACTTTGATAAATTTTGCGTTTACTTCATTAATCTTTGATTCAGAAAGCTTGCTGAAATTATCATTATCGGCCAGGCAAACTACTTCAAAATTATTATTCTTTAAATAAGTAATTAATCCAAGTCTGAATTGGGTAATAGTCCATAGAATATTTGAAGAAATAATAATTTTTTTCACTAAAGTAACTTGATTCTAATTTATGAATGTCTTGTCTTTTGATAAACTCCGATGTATGCTTGTACCATATTTTCTATACTATATAATTTTGATCTTTCAATCCCATTAGTTATCATTTCCCTGTAGATATCGGAATTGTCAAGCACTAAGTCTATTTTTTTTGCAAGATCATTATGATCCCCTTGTTTAAATAAAATCCCAGCACCTTCAACTATTTGTTTAAGTCCTTCTACATCAGAGGCTATTACAGGCTTCCCTGAAGCCATATATTCGACCACAACTAATCCAAAGCCCTCCCATTTCGATGATAAAATACCTAAATCAACGGTTTTAAGAATCTTTGGTATGTCATTTCTTTTATCAAAGAATTTAACCTTATCAGCAATGTTTAATTGTTCTACGAGATTCTCACATTTCCTTTTTAGCTTTTGATCACCGCCGCCGATGAACCATACTTCAACATCATTAGCTAAAAGCGGAACAGCAGAAATCAGAGCACTCTGATCCTTTTCCCGGTTGAATCTGGCAATCATCAGGATTAATTTTTTCCCCATCGAGGTTGACGAAATTTCCTGACGGTCATATGGTTTAGCGAGATAGAATTCATTAAGATCTATCCCATTGTTAATAACCATGAACTTCTTTATATCTTTAAATTTCAGCCAATTAATAAGGGATAGATGAGTTGAGTCGCTAATACAGATTATTTTAGAATACATATTATATACGAAGCTATCTATCCATCTGAAGAAAAAAATGTTTCTTCTTCTATTACTGGTACTATGTTCGGTTGTTATAAATAAAGCCTTGCTTTTTGAAAAAACTTTGGAGAATGCTGCCCAATATTGAGCGGGGAACAGATGAATATGAAAGACATCATATTCATTAATAATTTTTTTTATAAATATTATGTTTCTCAAATCATATATCCCATAACCTGAATGTATAATCCTCACCTTTTCTTTCAATAAAGTATCCTTGAGAAAAGTGGTTTCATCTTGTTTTCCAAAAATTAGTAGATCCACATCAAATCCTTGAGAAATCAGCTTTGGTATCATTATGCTTAGAAGCTTTTCAGCGCCGCCAATATCTAAGGAATTAATTACTTGGAGAATGCGCATAAATGGTTTTAATTGAAAATGATGAAAGTGCTTTTTAACTTTAAAAAGGCGCCATTGTCAAAAATTATTAAAAACCTGACAAATCTGATAAAAAAATACGCAAATAGTGCTAGTAAGCCAATCGATTGATTTATACCTTTTTTTAGTATTATCCATGATATGGATATTAACCCGGCATATGCAAAATCAAAAAATAAAGTGAATCGATTAACAATCCCGCCAAAAATAGTAAGTGCAAGTAAAAACAGAATAAACCTATATAAAATAATGTTCAAAAACAGATTGAAATAAATTTCATCTCCTATTTTTTCAGCATAAATATTGCGGAAAATAACTAAAACGGAAAGAAAAAAAAGACTTTCAACATACATTAGAATATTAATTGGCGATTTAAAGGCAAAATAATTGGATACTATTGATTTTCCCAGATTTAAATTCACCATTAAATTTAGAAAAGTAGTCTTTACTGAATTAAAAAAAACTATAAACAAAATCACACTCACAATTATGTAAATCATTTTCTTTACAGTAAACCTTTGGTTTGCAATAAAATATAATGGAAATAAAATAATAGCTGAAGAATGGAACAAGAGGGATAAAATGCAAAATAGAAAATAAGTCCACATTTTTCTATTTACCAGAGCAGGCAAACTAAAAAGAAAAAACATGATGCTGATAATTTGCCTTTGTAAAATGTAAAAATCCCATAGGTAATTCATTGAGAAAAAAAACAAAAAGCCTAATAACGGATATTTAAAATATTTCCGGCATAGCAGAAGAAAAAGAAAATGAACTAATATCGAGACTAATAATAGATAAACCCGGTAACTAAGTCCAAGCGATGTAAAAAATTTAATAAGAGTAATAAATCCGATTTCAATATTAGATACAGATCTTGTCCCTTCGAAATATTCCTTATATATTGAAAAGTCAGTTCCACCGTAGCTTCTTAATCCACATAATAAACTCAAAATCAGAAAAATGGTAAAATAGACCTTTTTACTAATTGTATTCGGGAAAACCATTATTTCATAAACAGCCAGTACGAGGATAATGAGAAATAATGAAATATAGAGCAACATTATTTAATAACTAGTTGATGTTAATGGCTTAGACTTTAATTTTTCCTCATTTCCAATTCAGACAATATAAATCTACTGGTGAAACTTATTTTAACTTAAAAACTAAAATGCTCAAATTTATTTCCATAAAAATATTATTTGATCATAAAGCTATTTAAAGAAATAATTTCTATTATTTCGGACTTTTTTTTGGGTATCAATAAATAATTTCTGTCTTTTCTCGTCTCTATACGTTTTTCTTCTTTACAACCGCTTTGCTCATCAATACTATAGCACAGATAATCTAAATCCTTCAAAAATTCATTAATTCTCCGGCCAACCTCATCATTTAGTATCTCTATAAGAATTATTGGAAGAAAAAGTTTAAGATAATCTTTGAAACCTTCAAATACTTCAGGTTCATGAGTTTCAACGTCAATTTTGATTAGATCAATTGATTCCAGGTGATTTTCAACAATGAAAGTCGCTAACGTAATGGTCTGTATCTCAACTTTCTCAACTTGTTGAGTAATCGAATTCAAATTTTTATTCACTGTGACAGAATAGATATGCTCAGTTCCCGGATCAAAAATAACAGCTTTTCCATCATAGTTGGACACTGCTTTTTCAAAAAGTTTTATATCAAAATCATTCAGTATAATATTTTCCTTGAGTTTATCATATATCCTTTTAACTGGTTCAAAAGCATATACATCACTTTCAGGATTGGCTGTTTTGGCAATTAATGCATAAACGCCCGTGTTTGATCCAATATCGAGAATTGTCTTGCTATGCTTAGATAATGCCAACCAAATATTAAGAGAAGTCTTTTCCCATCCATTTATTCCGTACCAGAATAATGAATTTTCAATTTCAAACCCATAATGGTGCATATTAAAATGGTTCATTTCTAATGGTACTTCAATAATTCCTTTAAATCGTAAGTAGCGAGTCAAAGACATTGGTAACTTAAAAAACCTTTTTAAGGTCGTAAATATTTGTTTTTTTAAAGGAATACCAAAATATATCCTACTTAGTATTCGTCTGGTCATCACATCCATTATCGATAATTTTTAAGATTAATTCGTATTGTTCTAATTACAGGTTTATTAAATGATTTAAAAAAGATTTAGAAGAATAAGAAACATTTTTTAAGGTTAACTTATCCCTTCTTCAATTTTAAATGATTTTTATCAAGGAAATACAATATATAACTTATACTATATAATAGAATTCCATCAAATTTATTTGGAGTTTTTTTGATTATATCACGTAATGATTCATTATTATGAATCGAAAAGCGCATTAGATTGATCAGATTCTTGTATCTGAAATAAAAAGTACTCGAATTTACAAGAGAGTTGCTATAGCAATATAGGGTACCTTGAATATTGCTGACTCTGAGTTTTAAACTATTACTTGATAAACCGGTCGTAAGATATTCAACCTTAAAAACATCAGTATTTAGATATACCAGAAAATATGAATTAAGTTTTTCCCATAGAGCAATTTCAGAGATAAACTTTTCTCCGCTAAATTCCGGAAATCTAAATTGATTCAGGATTTCAAAATTCCACAAAAAAGCTTTATCACCACTGATTCTATATTTTTGAACAAAATCTCTGTATGTGCATTTCAGTGATTCTTTTCGCAGTCTTTTCCCGATTATCTTTCCATCTCTATTGATATCGTTGCCTACTATAGCAGCGACGGATGATTTCTCTTTCTGACACTTCCAACAGGCAATCAAAGCTCCTAATCCATAAGGTGTGAATTCGTCATCACTGTCTATAATTATTAACAGTGAATTATTGTTCAGGTTAAAACCATAGTTTAAGGCAATATGCTTTCCTTTATTAGATTGTTTATAATATTTTATCTCAATTGCTTTCTCCAATATTAATTGCTGGATTAAATCTTCTGTATCATCGGTACTTCCATCATCAATAACCAGCCACTCAATATCCTTATAAGATTGACTAATTATGCTTAAATACAATCTTTTCAATAAATGAGATCTATTATAAGTAGCTGTTAAAATTGTTACTCTATATTCCATTCTCTACGAGGATTCTTCATTAATGATTTTAAATTTATTCAGCGTTAACTTGATTATGTAAATTATTATATCACGAAGGCCTAATATCAAAGCCGACTCAATTCTGTATTTCGATCGGATATGAAAAATCTCCTTGAGAACCCTGTATCTATTTGATAATCCGCTTGAGATACCGCCAATATTCATGTAAGCAACAGTGTCATCAATAAAAGCATATTCCACTTTGTGTTTGACGATGCCTCTTATCTGCCATTCAAAATCCGCGGCGATTCTGTAATTACTATCAAATAACCCAACAATCTGATAAATCTCCCTAGGAACAAATATGGTAGGATGAGAGGCTGGACCTCCTTTCATAATTCGCTTGACATATTTTTTACAATACTTAATCTTGTTTATCGTCTCTCCCTCATTATTAATTATATCCAGATTTCCAGCAATACATTTGCAGTGATTCTTTAAATAAAGATCAACTATATTATTAAATATCTCCGGTGCATAATGATCATCAGAATTAATAATGCCGATTAATTCCCCGCTAGTTAGCCCAATTCCTTTATTCATTGCATCGTAAATACCCTTATCAGGTTCACTAATCCATTTACTTATCCTGTTCTGATACTTTTTAATAATGTCAATTGTACCATCGGATGATGCACCATCAATTATAATATATTCGATGTTTGGATAACTTTGATTTATAACACTTAAAATAGTTTTCTCCAGTGATTTTTCACCATTAAGAACAGCTGTAATAATTGAAAGCTTTGGCAAGGGCTGGCTGCTATCGCTGTACGAGATCTTTCCCAATTCACATTTATTCATCACGATAGCTTGATCTGGTGAAAGAATCAAAAAAGTAGAATATTGCAGGAATCAATATCTATGAGCGGTTTTTATCGAAATCTTTCCGGAGCAAAACATCCTTAAACAGATTAATATCTGTAAAGAATCCTTTATTTACCTTAATCCATTCAATGTTTTTGTTCCACCAGCAAAAATCAAGAAGAAAATCAATTTCCTCTTTATTAAACCGCTGACCAATAGGTTTTGCCGGAACACCGGCAACTATAGAATAAGGTTCAACATCCTTGGTCACTACGGAACCGGTAGCAATAATTGCTCCATCGCATATTTTTACCCCATCCAGTACAATAACATTATAGCCGATCCAGACATCATTCCCAATAGTAACCAAATAGTCTCCATCAGCATATTTGTATTCTTGAAAATGTGCAGAATTTCCTTCAACAAAAGTAAATCCAGCTTGTCTTGAAGGAGAATAAAATGCAGGATGGGATGAGACATAATTTGATGATGGATGTGTTCCTAAACCTATCTTCAGTTTGCTTCCAAGACTACAGAAACGACCGATATAGGACTTGAATATCTGTGAATCAGAACCTATATATGTTCCAGTTCCGATGTGTGAAAAATGAATTGCGGTATTGGCATATATTTGATTAAATCCTTCAAAAAAATCTTTACGAATGGAAACTCTCCTATGTAAGATTACATTTTTAAAGAAATAAAGTTTCAATTTCTCAAAAGTAAAGAAACGTAAAGGGCAAAATAAGGATATTAATTGCCAACATTTCTTTATAAAAATTTTAAAAGAGTTCATATTGTAAACATAAGCAATCTTTCAATTCTAGATTATTTCAAATAAGTTATTATCTATTGGATTTTCATTTGAAATAGGCAAAAACCTAATCCTTAGATAAAAACATCATCTTCTTAATGATCTTTTTAAAATATTGAAGAATTATTCTAAAATATACCAGATAATCCCAATTAAAAATGTCATTATAAAGATGGTTATCGTAATCCCTATTTGGAACAAAAATAACCGGATGGGTTAATGGAAATTCAAGCTCAGTAGTATCAACTTTCATTATGTTAGTTTTTCCGGTCGTGTGTGTTGCATCTGAATCAAATCCAATATTCTTCACCAAATTTACTTTTGGGGTTATAATAAGTCCGTGGTAAAGATAATTTGAGAGAATCCATTGATAATCCCATGTATTAATCTCCCCCGAAAAGGCTTTACAAGCATTTTTTATAATAAAGGTGTCAGCATTACTATGGCTTATTGATAAGGTTTTTAATGGAAGATTAATAATTGATTCAAAATTTTTAAGTACTTCTCTATGGTACTCCCAGGTTCTTCTCCAGGTAGCCCAGCCCCAGATAAAAATAAACCTTGAAAAGAAATAGCTACCTTTCACAATGGATTTATTAGAAAAATTATCACCAGTTATAGCTGAGATCCTATTATCATATTTATATTTTATTAGATTTATTTCACAAAATTGGAAAAAACTCGTATTTGGTAAACAATCATCCTCTAAAATTATACCCATTTCCTCATTTTCAAAGAACCAATCAATGGCGGAAGAAACTGCCTGGCCGCAACCCAAATTTCTTTCTCGATATAAAGTATTCACCTTGCAATTCCAGGTAACATTCCTTATGACCCAATCCCTTATTTCCAATACTGTTTTACATTCTTCTTTGTTATCAATCCTTGGTCCATCACTAGCAATATATAGACGAGTTGGTTTAGCCGACCGTATTTGTTCAAACACTTGTTTAGTAGTATCAAAACGATTGAAAATTAAAAACAGAACAGGGATATTAACCATATTAAAAGTCATTTAAAAAATTTGCCAAAGATGGCCTTTAACAATGCATTTAAACTTTTAAATTCGAAGCTTCTCTCTAAGTAAAAGAACATTTTTTGATAACTTTTCAATGAAATATCTTCATTTAAAAACTGCCCTTTAAATATTGTTTCAGGTTTATAGTATTTAAATTCAATGCCTCTTGTTAATTCCCAATAACCATATTTAATCGATCCAAATCTGTCTTTAGCATTTAAATCCATTTTTATTAATTTAAATAAGTCTTGTATAGAATTTGGCCAGTAACAACAATCTAAATCTTGATAAATTGCATGTCTGAGTGCTATAACTGGTTTGCCCCAATAGTTAGCTTCAGCACCAATTGTAGAGCCTAATACAATAATAGTGTCTGAATTTTCAATTAATGCATAGGTATCTATTGGACTCTCAGGATCTATTATTTCAACATTATTATATTTTGACTTGAATTCTTTTAGAAGTTTAGTTTGTGTATTATCTGTATTAATAAGGTTCGGGTGAATTCTTAAATAAAATTGCACATCCTTGTCATCTTTAAAGTATTCAAATATTGTGGATAAATATTGATGTTCATCAAGATTAAACAGAAATGCATTTTCAGAACCTCTAATAGCGGCATATTCCTCAGTGGTTGAATTAAAAATCGAAATTATTTTTTTATCACCCTCAGAATTGATACTTGATGGTAATAAGTTGTTTTTTTGTGCAGCTATAAACGAGTACCAAGCTTGAATCACACGATTTCTTCTATCAATAAAAAAAGTTGCCCCAATCTGTTCTTTCAGTTCTTTATTGACTAAACTAGAATTCCACACTTCTTCAATTTCCTGACTAATATAACTAACCGAATGAGGTATAGATTTATAAAATAGACAGAATTTATTGATTTTCCCTCCTCTTTCGTGAGTGTAAAAAGGAATATTATTTTGTTCACAGTATAAGAGTAATGGTAAGGTAGTTGCAAATCTGCCATTAAAGATGTAAACTAAATCAGGGATTAATTTACTTGAAATCTTCTTTATTACGTTCAATAAATAATATGCAGTTTTCAGGGTGATACTTATCTCTTCTTGATACTTAATTGTATCCAATTCATGATCACGATTTAAACGAGAAATTAGACTGGAAGCAACTCCCATACCTATATTGGACTTATCGATTGAATAATTTTTTAATTCTTCGATATCCCAAAATTTATTTTTAAGTATATCAAAATCCATTTTCAGTTCCGGATATTGTAAGATTTTAATGTTATTTATCAGTGCTGTGCCATTATTGAATTTTGATTTGCAATTATAACAAAGGCTTTTAGAATGTCCAGGATTATGCTCACATGAATATAAATTTTCATTGCAATGTAAAACATAGACCTCATCGCCTGAATTGACATGTTTTAACATCAATTCTAATTCTGTTTCAAAATGAGGTGTAACAATATAAACGGGTATAAATAGAACTTTCATGAAGATTTATTTTTTTAAAATTATAAATGTTATTTTATTCTTCAGGTAGGTTAAATCAGCTTTATGCAGTCCGAAAATTACAGGAAATAAAAAAATAGAAATCAATGATAAAATTGAATAAATTATTCCCGAAAAGAAAAAAACAATTATAGTATTAGAAGTATGAAATAAGCCGAAAATTAAATAATGGGAAAAATACGCGAATAAGATAAATGGCAATATTGAAAGTAACATATGTGATAAATATTTTACAAAGCTAATTTTTAAAAAGCGGCTATTTATGAATAGAATAGTTACAACTGAAACTAATTCAAGAGATATATTCTTAATAGCTAAACCTAATGCACCAATATTTAATCCAAAATTGTTATTGCTAATTAAGAAATATGTTAATAACATGCCTATTGGTGTAAATATTAAGGTTAATTTAAAAAAAATCTTAGTTCTACCAGTTGCATATATAACAGAACCACTTAAGTTTGAATATGTTGATACAAGAGGATAAAATGCTAAGATGCTCATAGATAGTTTAGCATTTAAATATTCATTACCGCCAAAAAGTTTAATCACATTGTCTATTTCCACAAAAATAAAGCAACAAAAAAAGGCCATAATTGCATATAGCATTGGAACATAGCGCCTAAATAGTGTGGCCATTTCCATTATATTATTTGTACTTGCAGCAATAGATAATTCTCGAGTAAATAAAGGAATTAACGCAGTAATAAAAATAAAACAAAAATTTGTCAATGTAAATGAAAATGAATATAGCCCCTGTTGATAACTTCCAGCATAAATTTGCAGAATCCAACGATCAAAAGCAGCAGAGATAAGTGAAAATATCGCATAAATTGCTAAGGGACTGGAATAAGAATAAAACTCCTTAATGTAGGAACTAGTTATATCCTTTTTAAGAAATGGATATATTTTCAAATTATATCCAATTCGTCGTCGTATATAAATAAATATAGGTATGATAAGCAATAATAGTATTCCATAGGAATAATAGAAGTATGTAGTTAAATCTAACAATTTATAGAAGTAAAGAATTAAAATTATAACGGCACTAATAATTTTATTGATTATTCTCATTCGCTCAAGAGGTACAGTTGCCCCATTTGCATCCATAATATATACCAGTATATTAAGGGACCAACTTAGAATTGTATAGATTAGTGCGTAATATATAATTGATATGCTTAGGTTAGCGAATATTAACATTTTTAATGGAGTCATATTAATTACAGTAATCGTTAAGATAAGTAACAGAATGATTGCTATTGAATAATATGAATAGAAAATTAGTAAACTATTTTCCTTTTGTCTTTGTGATAATCTTGTGTAAAAGCATGTAGAAGTTCTCAGGTCAAAAAAATTTAGTATTTCATTAACAATAGATGTAGCAAAATTGAAATTTCCATAATTTCTAACACCTAATGCCCTAGGAATAATGCCAGCAGTGACTATGCTAATCAAGAGACCAATAAAGTTAGTTGATAGCTTAAAGAAGTATCTTTTTTTTAAAGAATCACTGCTCATAGAAAAGGAGTTAGAGTTTTTGATTAAGTCAATTTTTTTGACTTAATCATTTATGTCCGTTTGAGACAAAACAAAATGCAGGATTATTTTCAATGGCTATTTAAGATACATTTCAAACAAAAAGTATTTTATCATAAAGTGAAACCGTCATCCACAACAAGATTCTGTCCATTGACTGTCTGAGATAAATCTGATAGTAAATATGTGAGAGTTCCATTTATATCCGATTTATCTAACATTCCTTTATTTAAGCAATAATTTTTATATAATTGAAGAAAGGATTCAGGTTGATTGTCAGATACCCCTCCCAGGGAAATTGAATTCACACGAATATTCTTACCCCTATAGTATTTGGCCATATATTTAGACATATGAATTAATGCTGACTTAATTACAGCATATTCAACTGGCATAGTCATTTTGGTATTTTCATATATTTCGAATCGGGGAGCTACAACTCCATAGATAGATGATATATTAACAATATTACCAAATCCCTGCCTTGAAAAGTAATTTAAAAATTGTTGAGAAGTAAGGAAATAACCTCCAAGATTCAGGTTTATATTTTCACAAAAATCATCATACGTTACATCTTCAAACTTCCGTCCGTAATTTTTATTACGCGGATAGGCATTGTTTACCAAAGCATCTATTTTGCCGTATTTCTCATTAAGATAATTGATCAAATTAAGTATTGAGTCTTTCTTATTTATGTTTAGAATCTGAAATTCAACTTTCCCCAAAGAAGTAAATTTTTTAAGTTGAGTTGCAACCTTTAATCCGAATTCTTCATTAATGTCTGTAATTATGGTAATCCCCTTATTCATCAGGACAGTTTTTGAAAATTCCTGACCTAAAAGGCCAGCACCACCTGTTATAACAACAACTTTATTACTAAGCATAAAAAATCCTATAAAAGCGATTTGTATAATTCAGATTTTCGGTCCTGTTTGACTGGAAATGAAGCTCTTACAGATTTTATACTATCAAGAGGAAGATCAAAAATGTCCAAGTCACGAAAAGAATGATTCGGAATCAATTTTTCACCAATAGGCCCAAACACAACAGAACTTTTTACATACCTAAGCTTATTCCCATCTGTTCCGGTCCTGTTTATGCCAACCATAAAGCTTTGATTTTCAATTGCTCTGGCCTGTAATAATGTAATCCAATGATTAACTCTTTTTTCAGGCCAATTAGCAATTGTCAGAAGCAAATTACATTCTCTGGATAGGTACTGAAAAATTTCAGGAAAACGGAGGTCATAGCATATAGTCAAACCTATGTTTGCTTCACCAATCTTACAGGAACATATTTTTTCCCCTCCCAAATAGAATTCATTCTCTCCTGAAAATGAGAAGGGATGAATTTTTGCATACGAGGTAAGGAGTACTCCATTTTCATCTACAATAATCAGATTATTAGTAGCTTTATCTCCTCTAAAAAAAACAACACCAAAGGCAATGCCTATTTTATTACTCTTAGCTTGCTGGCTAAAGAATTCAATTGTCTCCGATTGATCTTGTTTTTCACCAATTAGTTCTGTATTCATCGAAAATCCGGTTAATGTCATTTCCGGGAATGCAATGAATTCAGCCGCTAGTTCTTTCGCTTTTACAATATAATCTAAACACTTTTCACGATTGGCACGTTTATCTTCCCAGACCTGATCGAGTGAAACCAGAGCTATTCTCATAATACGTTCTAGTTAATGGTTCGGAAAACAGGTTTTATAGCAGGTCCAACAAGGTATTTTTCAACTCCTTCATCAAGGGCTTTTACGTAAATCGCTAAAGCTATTTTCACAGCATTTAACGTAAATTCCAGTTCGCTGTTTCCATGTGCATATGATAATGCAATCCATGGCATCAAAACTCCATTTTTAATCAATTCCTGAGAAAAGAGTGTCCTAAAAGCGAGCGAAGCCTTTCCTGAAGAGTCTTTTGTGATGTAATTAGGAGAGCATGAAATCCCATTTGCCATAAAATTATCCTGAATTCCTATCTCTTTCGCTACGTTATTCATTCCAGTTACCAATTTTTCACCATATGACCATAAATGCTCAACAACATTATTTGATTTATAAAATTCTACCGTTCTAACAAAAGCACCCAAACCGCACATTTCTGCACCATGAGTCGTGGATGTTAGAAAAACACGTTCAGTTCCTTCTTCCTTTATGCCCCCTATTTTCATAAACTCTCTCTTACCCGCAAGGGCACAAACAGAGAATCCGTTTGCCATACCCTTACCAAAAGTACAAAGGTCGGGTTCTACATTGTAATAAACCTGAGCTCCCTGCATATGCCAACGAAAACCAGTGATCATTTCATCTAAAATGAACAAAGATCCATTTTTATGGCATAGCTCCTGTACTTTATTCAGGAATCCATCCACCGGGTGATCAGAAGTAGCAGGTTCCAGGATTACTCCTGCAATTTGATTGAAATACTTGTCAAATAATACTGCCAGGGAATCGATATCATTATAGTGAAAGTTCAAAGTAAGATTTCCGAACTCTTCAGGAATTCCTCTTTTTAACGGAGTATCTCCTATAAACCAATCGTCAAATGAAAAGAACGGATGTTCATAGCAACGAACAATATATTTCTTTCCAGTATAAGCTCTTGCAATTTTCACAGCAGCAGTAGTAACATTTGAACCATTCTTTGCAAACTTTACCATATCTACTGAAGGAATAAGATTGACGAGAAGCTCAGCAGCCTGGAGTTCTATTAATGAAGGTCTTGTCAAATTGTTACCTTTATAGATTTCTTTTATAGCAGCGTCTGCAATTTCTTTTTGTCCATATCCTAATGTAACAGCACGCAACGCCATACCGTAATCTAGAAATTTTTCACCTTCTGGTGTGTACAGGTAGGAGCCTTCGCCTCTTTCAAATAATTGAGGGGCATTAACAGGATATTGATCATCACCTCTACTATACGTGTGGGCTCCTCCAGGAATAACATTGTTTAATCGATCGCTATAATTCATAATTAAATTTTTCTATTTATTCTCGCTGTTAATAATGCTTCAATAATAATCCAATCAATTAAGTCATCAACCTCATATGATTTCCATTTTGGTACAATATATGGAATTGTTTTTTCATGATAAAAAGTTCTTCTTTGCTTTAAACTTGCTGTATATGACAAATAAAGAGATCCTTCAAAAAAATAAATATCTTTAATTTCTTGTCGTCTTAAGGTGTTATAATCTTTTTCATATGGTTTTATAAATCCATTCTCTATTATAACTGAAAATGATGGATGTGCAGATTCAGATTTACAAACTCCGACTATACTTTCAGCATCTTTAGTATTAATTAGTCTCAATATAGCATTATCAATGTCTTGTGATTCTCTTAATGGTGAAGTGGGTTCTAATAAAACAACTAAATCAAAAAACATAGTATTTGTACCGAAATATTCAATAACATGTTCTATCACATCAATCGATTTTGAACCGTCTTCAGCTAATTTATCAGGTCTTAATATAGGTACATGTACACCAAATGTATCCGATATTTTTGCAATTTCAGAACTTTCTGTACTTACAAAAATCTCATCTATATATTTGCTTTGTTTGGCCTGTTCAATCGTCCATGCGATCAACGGTTTTCCTAACAAAGGTTTTATGTTTTTTCCGGGCAATCCTTTACTCCCACCACGTGCTGGTATAATAGCAAGTATCTTCTTTTTTTCAATCATTTATCACTGTTTAATATGTTGGGCAATCTCCTGTACCTTTTTAAAATCTTCAGGTTTCCCAATATCGATCCAATACCCAATTAGAGGAAAACGAACCACTTTATATTTTTGATTTATAAGCAGTTCTATAAAATCAGTCGCATCAAAGAATGTATCCTCCGGAATAAGATCAAAGAGCTCGCGTTTAATTAGATAAATTCCCCCGTTCGCATAATAGTTATATGTGGGTTTTTCCAGAACTCCTTTAATGTCTTTGTTATCCAATTTAAGAATGCCGTAGGGAACATAGACTGAATAGGGTATTGCTGCCACTGAAATATCTGCACCCTGTTCGATGTGATGCATATAAAAATCTTCCAGATCAACATTTGTAAACAGGTCAGAATTCATTACCAATACAGTCTCATAATGGAAATTATGGATATACTTAACCGAACCCATTGTTCCCAAATATTTTTTCTCTCTGATACAAGAAATTTTTATTCCATCCCGTTCCTGAGAAAAATGGGATTCTATTTGTTCCGCCAGATAATTTACAGTTATATGTATATTCTCGACGCCATACCTCATTAGCCTGTCAACATTATAGTCGATTATAGATTTGCCTCCAACTTTAAGCAGAGGTTTTGGTGTTTTTTCAGTTAGGGGCATCAGCCTCTCACCTTTTCCACCAGCCATAATGACAGCATCGATAGGTAAAATAGATTCTTTAGCTACAAGATCATATATTCTTTTAATTGTGCCTCCTTCGTCAAGACAAGGAAGTAATTTAATTCCGTTTGCGCGATATGTTTTTATTTGACTAGGAGTAACTTCCTCAAATAAAATCGATTGAAAGTTTTTTTCCATTGCTATTTCAATGGGATCAGTAAGTGAGGCCCCTTTAATTAATGCTCTTCTTATATCGCCATCCGTTAATGTTCCTACCAGAATGCTTTTAGTATTAATTACGAAAAGACAGAGTATTTCATCTGTAATTTGGTTTATTGAAATTAATCCATCTTTAAGGGTTGAATTTGAAGAAATAAGATGACTTGTATAGTTTTTCATTTCAAAAATTATAGAAAGATTTGTTAATTAGCCTGTCTAATTGAAAGAATTTAATAACAGAATGAATTTCAGAAGCTGTCCCTTTTTTTTCATATGGATTATAACTTTTCTGACAACTTTCTTTAAATTCTTGCGACAGTATTAATACTAATTTCATTTTAATATCATCAAATGTCGGTTCACAGTCAACTACTGTATTAGCTCGCAAACGTCCTTTTTGCCTGCTCCCGATGTTTAGGGTTGGTATTCCGAATGAAGGGGCTTCTATTATACCACTTGAAGAGTTCCCTACAACAGCACTGACATACTGCAAAGCCGAAAGATATCTTACTTTACCGAGTGACGAAAAGGCTATTGATCTTTTTTTATTTTTATTAACAAAATTATTTATCAGTTTAATTATAATATGTCCATGTGTGTCTGAGTTAGGAAACGTAAAAATAATGTTAAGATCAGGCATATTTTCTAATACCAGTAGCAAATTATGAATTTGCTCTTCAGCAGTATCATTTTCTAAGGTTACAGGGTGAAAAGTTACCAATAAACATTTTTGACCAATTTGAAAGCCAAGGTTATCTTCAAGATCCTCTTTACTTAAAAGACGGAGGTGTTTTATATTATCAATTCCGAGTGCTCCAACATTAAATACCCTATTGGGTTCCTCACCTAACTGAATAACCCTGTTGCGGTATTCGTTAGTTGATGTAAAATGCAGATGACTCATTTTTGTAATTGCATGTCGAATAGCGTCATCATAAGCTCCCTCTGTTATTTCACCTCCATGAATATGTGAAACAGGAATCTTAAAGAACAAAGCAGTCGTAACTGCCGCAAGTATTTCATAACGATCACCCAAGACAAGAAGTAAATCAGGTTGCAAATCCTGGTACGCATCAGCAAATCCAATTGTTGCTAAACCAACTGATTTGGCTGTTGCATTTGCAGTATCAGATGCAAGCAACATTTGCACTTTCTTATCAATCCTGAAACCATCTTCTTCAATCTCTTTATATGTAAGTCCGAATTCAGGTGAAAGATGCATATTGGTTACAATGATCTGAAGTTCTAGTTCAGTATCTTCCTGAATCAACTTCATCAATCGGCTAAGCAAGCCGTACTCTGCCCTGCTTCCGGTAACAACGCAAATCTTTCTCATTGTTTTATCTGTTCATCTTTTTGATAATCACGATCAGCCTTAGTACCTATTAATTGCTCCCAATTCATTGGAGATAAGCCATCTCCCGGTCTTTTTACAGTCAGGTTTTTTTCAGAAAATATATTACCCTTTTTTATAGACCTTGCTGCAACAATGCTTTTCCTTGCTACAGATTTGTTTTTTAACTCACCCAATGTCGGCCGCTTTATTCCATCTCCAAGCGCTCTTTCAATTCTTCTGATACCAGCAATCATCATTTTGAGCTCATCAGGTTCGAGAGATGCCTTATGGTCAGGACCTTTCATGCTCTTATCCAATGTAAAGTGTTTTTCAATAACTGTTGCTCCCATAGCTACAGCCGCCAGAGGAATTTCAATTCCTTCACTATGATCGCTGTATCCAAATTTTACTTTAAATGCTTCTCCTATTGTAACCATGGCCCTAAGATTTATTTCATCAATTGATGCTGGATAGTCAGTAGTACAATGAAGAACGGTTATTTGATCGCGGGAAGTTCCTGATTGTTCAAGAATTTCAATTGCTGATTCAATTTCTCCCATTGTCGCCATTCCGGTTGATAGTAAAACAGGTCTTTTAAGTGAGCCAATTTTTTTGATAAATGGCAAATTGGTTATTTCACCTGATGGAACCTTCCATAGTTGTAACCTCAAGCTCATTAAAAGACCTAAGCTATGCATGTCGAATGCTGTAGAGAAGAATTCTATTTTATGTTTTTTACAGCATTTTATTAATTCATTATGATCATTTAAAGTCAGTTCAAGTTTCCTAAGCATTTCAAATTGACTCATCTTATTACCAAGGTTCCTCTTTTGATAATCTGCCTGTTTCGCATCTTTAGTAACTAGGTTTTCAGCCAGAAATGTCTGGAATTTAATGTAGTTGGCTCCTGCTTTTGAAGCTTCTGCAATAAGTTCTTTTGCAGTCTCGAGTGAACCATTATGATTTACTCCCGCTTCTGCAATTATAATAGTTTTCATTTTTCCAAAGATTTTTTTGCAGGATTTCCAAAAAAGGTTCCGGATTTCTCCGGAGTTTTAAAAATACAAGCTCCTGCCGCAACAATAATATCGTCCGGCAGAGAAACATTATTAGCAATAACTGAATTACTTCCAATGAATGAATTCTTTCCAATCGTAACTTGCCCATTAACTGTTGCATGTGTTGAAATATGGCAAAAATCGCCAATCATGACTTCATGTTCAACCAAAGCCCCTGTGTTAATAATGCAATTCTTTCCAATAACAGCTTTTGCATTTATCAGTGAATTATGCATTATTATTGTCCCCTGTTCAATAAGTGCAGATGGACTGACATATGCTTTAGGACTAACAATAACGGGCAAAATACCACCATTTTGTTTAACTATATTAAAAATTCTAATTCTTTTCTCAGATGATTTTATTTGACCAACAGTAATTAAGAAATTCTTATATTTATTGACCAACCCTGGAATATCCTCGTCGGTCCCAATAACTTTAATGCCCAATAATGTATTACCGATTTTATCCGGAGTATCTAATATTCCAACAATCTCATATTTATTTTCCAATCTAAGGACATCAATGCATGACAGGCAATGTCCACCACCTCCTATAAGTATGATTTGTTCCATAACTAGATCCTTACACTACTGGGAATATTTACTATCCTTTCTTCGAACCATTCTGAGGTAAGCACTGAACCTGATTGGCAATTTTCAAACATATGAAGTTTATTCATCAAACACCAAGCAGGCCTGGTCATAACTCCCTGATAATTTGACTCATGCAAAAACAGATCACGTTCTTCTTTAGATTCTAGAATTATAACATTTAGCCAATAATTAGAAATACAGTTTTCAGGCTCCCTGAAGAATAAAACCTGATTAGATTGAAAAAAATCGTCATAGGCTTTAGCCAGCAACCTCTTTTTTTCCAGATAAAAATTAAGACTTTCCAACTGAGCAACTCCAAGTGCTGCATTTATATTTGGCATTCGATAATTATATCCAATTTCATCGTGAATAAAATTCCATGGATGAGGTACCTTTGCCTGAGTGGTTAAATGTTTTGCTCTAGCAGCCAATTCTTCATCATCAAATAACAACATACCACCCCCACCAGTGGTGATGGTCTTATTACCATTAAAACTCAATACACCTATTTTCCCGAACGTACCGGTGTGTTTTCCTTTATAATAACTACCAATGCTCTCCGCAGCATCTTCAATGAGTTCAATTTTGTATTTTTCACAAAGAATTGCTATTTCGTCAATCCTGCAAGGATGACCGAACGTATGCATTGGAATGCAGGCTTTTATTCTCTTTCCTGTTGACTTATTATAACATCCGTCAGCCTTCATTACCGTTTCATTCAATAGAAAAGATTCAAGTGATTTTGAGCTTAAACCCATTGTATCTCTATCAACATCAATAAATACTGGTGTAGCACCACAGTAACTAATTGCATTTGTTGTGGCTATAAAGGTAAGTGGTTGAGTAATGACTTCATCGAACTGCACAACACCTGATAATTTCAATGCAATATGTAACGCATTTGTGCCATTATCACAAACAACAGCCTGCCGGGCACCAGTATATTCTGCAATATTCTTCTCAAAAAGGTCAACAAATTTCCCTACGCTCGAAACATAGGTTGAGTCAATACATTCTTCCAGATATTTTTTCTCATTCCCAATAAATACAGGGGCATGAAGAGGTATTACCTTTTCTGGTTCATCGAAGAGTTCTCTTATCTTGTCAATAATGAATTGATATTTTACCATTGTTAAACATTATATATATCAGCTTTATATTTTTTCAGATTCTCTGGTAGTAAAAACCAATTACAAGTAACTTCCAATCCTTTCTCAATGCTAAATCGAGGTTCAAAACCTGTCAGTTCCTTAAGCAATCTGTTGTCACCCCATAATCTAAATACCTCTGACTTTTCCGGACGTACTCTTTGACTGTCATTTACAAACCTGACATCCGAATTCATTATCTTTTTAATCAAATTCAAAGTGTCTAACATTGAGATTTCCCGATTTGAGCAAAGATTTACCTCTTTGCCAATAGTCAGATTTGACTCAGCGATTGATAAAAACCCAGCGCAAGTATCCTTAACAAAATTAAAATCGCGGGTTGGAGTGAGGTCTCCTAATTTTATCTCTTTAATTCCTTTTGCAATTTGTGATATTATTGAAGGTATAATAGCCCGGGCTGATTGTCTCGGTCCAAAAGTGTTGAATGGTCTGGCAATAGTAACTGGAAGTTCGAATGCATTATAAAAGCTCATTGCAATTGCGTCAGCACCGATTTTAGTTGCCGAATAGGGAGACTGAGCTTGCCGGGGATGCTTTTCATCGATGGGTACATACAAAGCTGTACCATACACTTCAGATGTTGAAGTATGTATTAGTCGGATATCACCATTCTCTTTAGCTGCCTGACAGATGTTGAGAGTTCCTTTGATATTTGTGTCAACATAGCTGTCTGGAGCTACATAAGAATAGGGAATTGCAATTAGTGCTGCCAGGTGAAAAATCAGATCAACTCCTTTCGTTAAAACTTTGCAAAAATGAGGATCCCGTATATCGCCTGTTACTATTTCTAAATTTGGATTAGAAGGAATATCTTCTAACCAGCCCCAATAATTAAAAGAGTTGTAATAAGATAAAGCTCGCACTTTAAAACCTTTTTCAAGCAACAACTCGACAAGATGGGATCCTATGAATCCATCTGCCCCGGTTACTAAAATCTTTCGCGAAGTAAATTCCATTGGTAACCTTTAATGGTCATTAATTGTTTTCACATTATTTCATTTCTCACATCCATTAAATGGGCGCAGTTAATTTAGGCGATTCTTCTTTATCTTTTCTCATAAATAAGTCAAAAGTTTCGTTAGGTATTGTTAATGTTGTGGTCTTTATAAAATATTTTTCGACAAGAGGTTTGAAATCCTCCACTTTGAAGCCCTCATCATGGTAACCATTATCGATAATAATGTAGTTATACTTATTTTCGATCCAGTTATTCATCATCAGATCAGTCCAATTAGTCATCGCTTCTAACTGCTCAATAGTCTTCTGCTGAACATCAGGACTAAGGCCATCTTTAAGACGATAATAACTATGATACTGGTTAATGCTACTTAATTCAAGTTTTCTATTAGCTAAAAATACTGCCTGTGCAGCGTATGGACGACTTCCTCCAATGACCAATATTTTTTCATTCTCAGGAATATTCATTTGAATTTGCTTAGCTAAATTATTTACATTTGACACATAACTATTTCGAGGATTTGAAATGAGATAAGTTAGGGACTTATAATAGAATAAGAAAGATACAATACAAAATATTAATATTAATCCGTATTTCAATCCATTAAAATATTTTTTTACTGAAGATACTGGTTCCCTGAATAAATAAAATACAGCGTATGCGCTTGCCAGAGCACCAAATACTAAAAAATAGTTTGAATAAGGAAGTATACAATCGATACAGTAGCTCTGACTACCTAAAAAGTGACCAGCTGACATCAACAAAAAATATATACAAATGAAACCAATTGGCTTATAAAGTAACTTTTCTTTGAATGCTGCATATAGGCCAATTAAAGACAATAGAACAATTGGAAAATAAGGAATTACATAGGCAGAAAAGAGGGCGCCTGCTGATTGATATAAGTACGATAGTCCAAAGCTGGACTTAAGTGCCGAAATTGTGTTTTCTGTAACTAATTTATATGGATCGACCAGAATCCCCATTTTCATTAATAATGGCGTCAAAAACGGAAAGTCCATAGCAACGTAGGACAACTTCACGGGGAAAATGCTTAATATCCACACTGTAAGAATTGTAATAAAGCCAACTGAGACTAAGACCCGGCGCATCTTTAATTTTTTGGCATAACTCCATTGAAATATTATAAACAACACAATTCCGATTACCATATTAGAACGAGTAAAAAAAAGCAAAAAATATCCTAACCCTGCCAAAGCTGCAGATAAAATCCAGTTAAATTCATTTTGTTTTAAAAGGACATAGAATGTAAGTAAACTAATAAGAGAAACAATGGCATAAGGAGTAGCTGTACAGAAATACTTTACTGCAATAGGGTTTGAGGCGAGAAACATAACTGAAATTGCAGCCAGAAACCTGTTCTGAAATATCTCTCTTGCTACTATGAATAGAGTAACTAAATTTATAAGTCCGATAATAAAAGAAAATATTCTTCCGGAATAATGACCGATCCCAAAAAACTTCTGCCACCAACCAAGCTCATAGAAAAACAAGGGTACATAACCGGTTGAATCCTCAATACTATATGGGTGTACCTGACCGGTCACATACCAGAAGCCCTTCATAAGGTATTTCCCTTCATCCAACCACGAACCCATATACAATATGTTAACAATACCCTGAAGGATAAAGACAGAAAAAGCAAATAAAACAATCCAATACCAGTTTTCTTCTGCCTTCCTGAAGAAATCTAATTCCCAAATGGGTTTTTGTACATGATCCTTTTTCAGAGTTGTGTCTTCCATACTAAAAAAATTAGACCTTAAAGAGTTAGCTTTTATTGTTTATATTTTACTGAGGAATATTTTGAACAGGCTGAAAAGCTTTTCCCAAAACAACTATACCTCCTATCAGCGAAGTAATTATTTGTACCCCGAAAATCACAAATGATAATGCAAGTGCCTTTTCCTGGACAATCCCAAGAGTTCCCAAAATCCCTACAAGCGTCCCTTCCCTTACTCCAATACCCCCTATAGTAATCGGAAGAAATAATGCTATTGAAAGTAACCCAACTATCCAGAACCAGTCTATCAGGGGAATGCTGATAATCATGTTATTAGCAAATATATAAAATAATAACACTCCCATGAATTGATAAATAATTCCTCCTGAAATACTAATCAAAAGGGTTATTACAGATTTTGAATATATATGCCATGCATGGAAGGCTTTCTGAAGTGAAAAAACTATTTTTTTCAATTTAGGATACTTTATTTCTATCCTGTTTAAGAATTGATCTATGATATTGAATATGAAGTTTATCTGAAGGCAAAATAGAAAAAAGATCCCAATAGCAAAAGCCGAAAGAATTGACCATAACATTATCTTTGAGTACAATATATTAGTAAGAAAAAGGCCAACCAGCATTATAATAAAAAGACCAAGGAAGCCAGTGATTTTATCTACAATGACAGATACTGCTATACCTTCAAAATCATTTTTACTTTTGCCTAAAATCACTGTCTTTACTGCTTCTCCTGCAATTTGGCCAGGAAGAATTAAAGTATAGAATTGAGCAATAAGATTAAGTCTAAATAAATCACCTATTTTCTGCTTTTTAAGTAAAAGGTGCCATTTCAGTGAATTCATAAAAACTGAAATTAGGTTTAATATTATCATAGCAACGAAAATCCAAACGGAAGCACTTTTTAAATAAATTATTATTGCTTTTATATTGCTTCCGCAGAGAAAATACACTAAAAATGATAATGAGATAATTAGTTTAAGAACATTTTTTAAATATTTATTCTTAAATATGCCGCTTAAACATTTCCACATATTAATCAACAATTTTCCATTTACAGGTGTTCCCAAAGATAACTCCATTGATACTATTATAAAATGCAGATTTAATCAAGAGCATATTAATATATGAAAATCTTAGTGTGTTCAACCAGCCGTTAATCTTTTAACATTTGCTTTTCAAGCGAGACATTATATTTAATATGAATCGTTGATAGTAAGTTAATGATGCATAGAGCCACGTGCATATATCCCATCGGAACTTAGTCACACTGGCGGATTATCTTTTTAGTAGAATCGAATCAGCTCTATATACTTAACTTTTATATAATACATTCAAAGATCTTAAACATTCGATGTAATATCTTTTACTCATTTCTTCAAATGAAAACTGCTGTGCAATTTTTAACACTTGTTCTGATTTTTGCTTTTTCAGATTTATGTCAAGCATTAAATAAACTATTTTTTGTGCAATTTGTTTTGTATCCTCCGGATCCACTAGCAAGTCTTCATCGTTGAAAAAATCGCAAGCATCTAAAGTATTACCAACAAGAGCTGGCGTTCCGCAAGCCATTGCCTCTAGAGCGCTCAGTCCAAAACCATATCTGGATGGAAAAACAAATAAATCTGCTGAATTGTAAAATTCATTCATACTCTTTTCTGGAATGAAACCCAAAAAATTGTAAGAAGCAGGGGGCAAGTATTCCAAAGCAAGCTGTTTCATTTGTGCAAGTTCATTTCCTTGGCTAGCAATAATAAGTGACGAATTAGGAATTTGTTGTAAAACAATTTTAAAAGCCTTAATAAGTGAATCTAGCCCTTTTGAACGTTTAGCCTCTCCAAGAAACGCAATTTTATTTTTAATCTTTAGAACTGAATTATCCGGATAGTAGGAAGAAGCATCAACTCCATATGGTATAACAATAATTTTTTTTTCATCAATATTAAATAAATCTACGATTTTTTCCTTTGTAGATAAGAAAGGGACAATTAATGTCTGACTGTTCAAGCATGCATATTTGATGCATTTACGTTTTAGAAAGTATTTATACTTATTGTCATAACCCCGTACCATAAATGGTATTAAATCATGAACTACCGTTATCAATGGTTGCTTTTTTAAAATAATGGGAAACAGTGCTGCTACCGGATAGGTTGCAAAATAGCAGTCATTATTTGTTTTATAAAGCTTAAATAGATAATTCAAACTAGAAAGGATGGCTTTTAATTCATGGAATATTGAAGCACTCCCCTTTAAATTATCTAAATCGCTATTTCCATAAAAATCAAATTCTATATTTTGTAATTCCAGGTATTTACAAAGCTCAAAAATAACACGCTCTAATCCGCGTCCGGATTCGTTATTTCGTGAAAGTGGAAATGCGCAAACTCCAATTTTCATTTTTATTCAATAAAATGATTAAGAATATTACAAACTTCACTTATTTCAGTTTGACTTAAATTAAGTCCACAAGGCACATAAAATCCATTCCGGGCAATTCTCTCAGCTATTGGATACTGTTCATTAAGAAATAAACCCATTTTTTCAAAAATGGGCTGTTCATGCATACACCAGAAAAATGGACGTGTAGCAATTCCATTATTTCTCAGATGATTCATAACCTTTTCGGCATATTCTTCAGTTTCAGCTACAAGACCAAATACCCAGTAAATATTTTCAGAATATTCTGTTTTTTCTAGTGGAAGTTGAAAACCTTTTAATTTTTTCAGGTTATTCTGATAGGTTTTCCCAATTTCTCTTTTTATTTCTAAATGTTTTTCAATTTTTTCAAGTTGTGCAAGTCCCAGGGCCGCCTGCATATTAGTCATTCGGTAATTCCATCCTATTTCATTATGAATATATCGTCTGCCACTTGGTTCAAATGCAAGATTACGAAGCTTTCGACAACGATCAGCAAGTTTAGAGTCGTCAACCATTATCATTCCACCTTCTCCGGTTGTAATGTGTTTGTTTGGATAAAAACTAAAAGTACTTATGTCTCCAAATGATCCACAACGTTTCCCGTTATAAGTTTGGCCATGCATTTCAGCTGCATCCTCAATAAGAAATAGGTTATGTTTTTTGCACAACTTAAGTACCGGATCCATATCAACAGGCAAACCGTATATATGGACTACAAGAATTGCTTTAGTATTTTTAGTAATTTTAGCCTCAATCTCTGAAACATTCATATTCCATGTCACTGGATCACTATCCACTAAAACAGGAATTGCACCTGCTCGTACTATGGATTGAGCCGGTGATATAATAGTGAAAGTTGGCATAATTACTTCATCGCCTTTCCCAATATTGAGGGCTTGAACAGCAATATCCAATGCACCGGATCCATTGGCGACTGCAACTCCCTCTTTTCGTCCGATATAATTAGCAAATCCTTCTTCAAATTTTTTAATAAAAGGGCCTTCTGATGAAATCCAACCTGACTGAATACATTCTATCAAGTATTTCTCCTCATTACCATTAAGTAAAGGAGTATTAACAGGAATATTCTTTCTAATCATTTTTCTTTAATATAAAATTAACGCCCCAAGTGTCTTGTGAAGGTTGTTTACTAGTTAAAAATTCCTCAACGGAAAGTAGTTCAAAGCCAGTAAATCTGGCTAGTAAACTTATTTCAGGTATTGAAAAGTGACGCATGGGGTGCTTTTCCTGAAACTCAATCCATTTATCTGTTTTTAGGTCTTTTACGAGAATTGAATAGTTTACATCTACCACATTCTTGTTAAGATGAATTTCAGGTTGGGCCATGCGAATGACACTAATCTCAGCGTTCTCCACTTTTTTAATACGGCATTCTGGCTTTTGATGAAATACAGCAGGTGAGTACCAAACATCAAATATAAATAGCCCATTTGAATTCAGACATTTTGAGGCATTCATGAAAACTTTTTCTAAAGACGCGTTATCATTAATGTAACTAATAACATGAAACATTG